>CAZLXD010000203.1:0-565 GCA_964563185.1 uncultured Chitinophaga sp. | reverse complement strand
TGACGCGTATAGCCATACTCGTTATCATACCATACATAAATAACGGTGCTTTTCTTATCGTCCGAAATAAGCGTTGCAGGGCTGTCAACCACCGAAGCGCAATGGTTTCCGATAACGTCAGAAGAAACCAATTCGTTGGAATACGAATATTGAATTTGCTCTACCAGCGGACCATTCAAAGCGGCATCCCTCAAAATAGCGTTCACTTCTTCTTTGCTGGTTTCGCGGTTTACCGTAAGGTTAAGAATTGCCAGCGAAACGTTAGGCGTTGGTACGCGCACTGCGTTGGCAGTAAACTTGCCTTTCAATCCCGGAATAACTTTGGTAATAGCACTGCCTGCACCGGTTTCGGTAATAACCATGTTCAATGCAGCCGAGCGCCCTCTGCGGTATTTTTTGTGGTAGTTGTCCAGCAGGTTCTGGTCGTTGGTGTAAGAGTGGATAGTTTCAATATGTCCGTGGTTAATACCCAAGGTATCTTCAATTACTTTCAGTACAGGAACAATAGCATTGGTGGTACACGAAGCAGCAGAGAAAATAGTCTCTTTCTTAATGTCAAACTTCT
>CAZLXD010000202.1:0-6049 GCA_964563185.1 uncultured Chitinophaga sp. | reverse complement strand
CCTCCTCCGTCAACCCATACAACACATACACCATCCTATCTATCTCCTTATCCGTCTTTTCAATCTCATGCTTCAACTCCACTGCCTTCTTCTTTTGCTCTTCAAAGTAAAGCAGCCACTCCGCCTCCTGCGCAAGGCTCATTTTTACTTTGGCTTTGGCAAGCTCCTTCAAAAACTCCTTAAACTCCAACTCATACCAACCCTCCAACTTACCGCTCACCTTCTCCAACTCAAACTTGCTTTGCAGTAGGGTGAGGAATTGGGTTTGGATATCATGCAGTATCTTCCTTGTGTGCAATATCTTGTCAGCAGCAGCAATCAACCCCTCTTTAGTTTTATCAGGGCACACTTTTGGAAGCGGTAACTTCTTTAAATCACTCAGTCTAATCTGAGGCTGTTTTCCAACCTCGCTCTTAATTATTTTGTTTTCGATGGCATAAAAGCTTACTAGAGTGCTATTCAAAAGAGCAAGCACATACTTTAGATTTATATTACTTGTTGCTTCTGATGAGTTTTTGTTACTAATGCTGTAAAAACTTCTATTATATACATACTTTTTATCGGTATAACTAGCCACTATTCTATCTGAGGATTGCCTAACTAATATCTTAGGGTTGTCAAAAGCTTGCCTGTCTCCTATACCTAGAACCTTTGCGTTCTTACGATTATTATATTGAGCATCTTGTCTATAAAACTCATTTCTTGCATTAAGTAGCTCAATATTGAAGATAAAATAACGTGAAGGTTTGATGTAATCATATTTAAACTCTAGGGATTTACCTCCTTCCAAATATTCGTACACTGGTAAGTTTATATCAATTGGCAATTCATCAGTAACAAAGCCCTCCTCTTTCACACCTACGCTTTCACCAGTTCTAATCAACTTATCAGGAAATAAAAATTCGATGGGAAGCGACTGGTTATCTATTGTTTGAATTATCATACCTACTTCACTACCTTTTGGCTTAAGGAACTGATACCGTTTTACAGGATTATCCCAAATTTTCTGATCAATTTCTACAATCGGAGAATCAATTCCTCCATCCTTCCAAATGAGTTGCTTGTAACTCTTGTTTTTTTGTGCAACCAAAATCAACTGTCCGCTTGCAACGCCATCAAAAGAATTAAGACCATTTACAACTTCCTCAATTTGCGTTTTTTGAATCAGCAGTTTCTTGGCTCCATCATAAAAGTTTTCATAAAATGAAACATCTGTAATGCAGCCAATCCTCCCGCCATATCTAGCAAGCCTTACGAACATTTCGATAAAAAACATTGCGGAATTGTACTTGCCATCAATACTTTTGTCTAGCACACATTCATACTTATTGCGATAGTATTGGATAGCTTCATTGGTAACCTCCGCTTTTCTTCGTCCGTGGTAAGTTACATAAGGCGGATTCCCCACCACCACATCAAACACTCCTTTGTATTCCGTGCGAAAAGCGTAGTCGTAATCGCAACATATTTTCTCGACAAGGGAGCAGGCTCCCTTGTTGTTGTTTTTGTTGCTGCTACCCAATTCCGGCAATCCGTGCTTTATCCTGTTATTTCTTACATACTCTATCGTATTCGCCAATTGCTCATCGTCCATTATCGGCTTACACCCAAACTTCTGCGTCCACAACGAAATATGCGGCACCTTTTCCTTTTTTTCTTTCTCTGACAAGGGAGCATGCTCCCTTGTTGTTTGCTCCCTTGTTTCTGTTTCTACATCATCCGACAGGGCAGCATGCTCCCTTGTTCTATCTGTATCTGTATCGATAGTCTTTCCCTTAGCACGGTTATACACCTTAGCCGTTACCGATTTTATCTTCTGCATTATACGCGGCACCTCATCATCTTCGCATACCAGCACCAAATGCATATGGTCGCCACAAATATTGTAGGCCAGTACATTCAGTTTATCATCTTCCACTATTTGCGCCACTGTTTCGGTAATCAGCACTTCATCTTTTTCTTCCAGCCATATTGGCTCCGCTTGCGGGCGGGTTCCCCCATCGCGTTTCTCGCGCACTTTATGCACAATCATTCGCTCGCTCGTTCGGCTGTCGTGCGTAGCGGTAGTAATATGAAACGCCTGTTTCTCTTTTACCTTAAATACCTCCTTAAACTCCTCCTCCCACTTAAATGCCTTATCGCCTGCCACAGCAGGGTCGTCTATCAAACTGTTACCGCACTTTATGTTATGGTTCAGGCTGCTTAGCTTTCGTCCCTTCTTAGCCGTGCGCAGCCACAGGCTCAGTTTGGCTATCTCCACACTTTCCTCGTTCAGGTCAACCCCAAACAGGTTGTTTTCCAATATGTGGTTCTCTACATCGCTCAGTACCAAACTATCCTCAAACAGTTTACTGCGCAGTTCATCCACCTTGCGGTGTTCGGCTATCAAAAACTCTAAGGCTTGGTTCAAAAACGCACCGCTGCCGCAGGCAGGGTCCAATATGCTTAGTTGCAACAGCCATTGCCGGTAGCTTTCCAGTTTTTCGTTCAGCGCCTTCTTGTCTTTCTTCTTCTTGCCTCCGCTGTAGTCCTCATCCTTTATGTTCAGTTCGGCTTTCTTCTCCTCACACAGTTTGCCTACCGTGTTCTCCACTATGTATTTGGTAATATACTTGGGCGTGTAAAACACCCCGTCTTTCTTTCTCCGCGTTTTGTCTTTCTCTACCTGCTTGCCTTCGCCCTCTGCCGTCAGCGTGTCCACATCGTTCAGGCTGTGCTCAAATATGTGCCCCAGTATGTTTACATCCACATCGGTTTCAAAATCATACTGGCTTAGTGCGTGCGTACTGTCGTATAACAGTTGGTCGTCAATCTGTATGTGGTCTAATACTTCATCGGGCGCAAACAAGCCACCGTTGTAGGCAAATATTTCATGCACCTTGCCCTTGTGCCCCGTATTCATGTAACCAAAATACTTTTGGTAGCGGCTGTAAAGCGGCACATGCTCATCAAGGTCTTTCAGTTGCTCCCACTGCTTTAATATTTCGCGTATGCTGTTGGGCGGCAGCAGTTGTTTGTCTTCGGCAAACAGTATAAACAAAAACCGGTCAAGCAGCTTTTGCGTTTTCTTATACACCGTCAGTTTATCGTACTGTGGGTTCAGCGCGCAAATGTTTACATACAACTGCCGCTTAAAATGGCTGTAGTCCTTGTATAGCTTTTGGGTAACGTCCTTCTCCTCATTTACACTCGCCTCCTTAATAGCCGCAGGCAGGTTGCCCAACAGGTTATCGTGTTGCAGGCACAAATACAGCACCGCAAAATCATCGGCACTCAGGGTAAATAAATCCCACTCTAAGTGCTCCACGCTGTCATCAATGTAAAAGCGCAGCTTTTCAAAATTGCTCACCACCACATAGCGGCAGCCCTTCTGGTTATTCTTATAGCCAAACGCCTGTGCCTCCACGTGGTCAAGGTCAACGGTATCGGTGCCTTTCAGTTCTATTACGGCATGTACTTCTTCCTTCCCCTCGTTGTCACCCTGAACTTGTTTCAGGGTCTTCCCCTTAATTATCGCACCGTCCGCCTTCTTGCTGTCCTTCTCGTTTTTCTTTTCCAATACAAAATTGTAATCGGGCTGCGGTTTCAGCGTATAGCCCAATACCTGCACAAACAAATCGCGCACAAAACCTTCCTGGTATTCCTCCTCCTTGGCATCGCGTATGTTTTGCTGTATAGTAGCACTGTCAAAGTGCGCGGCAAACTTCGCGTAGGCTTCCGCTACCTTCTTCTTATCTGACTCGTTTAAATGTTTCCTTAAAACCGATTTCTGAAATAGGGGCATAATTCAATGTTGGTGTTATACAAGCCGAAAGTATTAACAAATCACTTACTCATATCAGTCAAGTGCTAACACGCTCATCTGCCCCTGTTGAAAAATACCACTCACCCGCAAACACAAACCGCGCCCACAAAGCTTCTCCTCCTTTTCAAGGAGGAGTGCCCGCAGGGCGAGGTGGTTGTAAAACAACCTGCGCAACGCGCGGCCTTTCTGTCCTCCGCTCGCGGAGGTGCCCGCAGGGCGGAGGTGGTTTGTATTCGCGCGCGGCCTGTCCTACGCGGGCAGCCTGTCCCGAACTTGTTTCGGGAGTCGGGGTGAGACTCTGCCTTCCGGCCTCGAAGAAATAAGCGTTAAAAAGATGGACGTAACGAAGCGTATAAAACTAAAAGCTGTCTGAGCGAAGCAAAGCCATCAGCCGAGCGCGAGTTCTTTTAGTTTAGCGTAGTGCAGTTCATCTTTAGCTTAGTTCTTCGCAGCCTTGATTTTTTGGTTCTTTTGCATCAAGGCAAAAGAACTATAGAAACAAGCCACAAACCCGCCTCACTCCTTATACTCATAACAGCCATAAAACAACAAACCCCGAGCAACGCTCAGGGTTTGGTTCAACATCCGTCACCGGTCACCGGTCCTCCGTCAACTACTTCTCAAACGTAATCCTCCATCCTCCCACATTACTTCCCGTATTCTGCACATTCAGGTAAGTATTCCCGTTCAGCATAAAGCTGGTGCTGTTAGTAAAGTCAATCGGAGATTTACTTACAACCTGCCCGTCACCTACAAACAAAGTATTCCCGTTAGGTCCGTTCTCCGGTCCGTTACTGCCAAACACCTGCAGGTTCGTTCCAAATGCCTCCACCGTCACCTTGGTAATATCCTCATCTAGGCCATTCAGGTCAACGGTCTCTATCCTACCCGGTATAAACTGCCCTTCGCGCACAATCGCTTCCTCCATCACAACTCTTCTCCTTAGCTCCTTGCCCGGGCCTATATGTACATCTCTTTCCTCCACTGTTTTATAACCTTCCAGTTCCCATTTAAAATTAAAGTCACCCATAGGCAGTTGGCTTATGCCAAACTTCCCTTTTATATCCGTTTTTGTATTTCCTATCTCCTCATTATCTGCGGCTTTAACAATCGTAAACAATACATTTCTCAGCGGCACATCATTTACATCCAGCACCGTTCCGCGCACCTTCGCGCTGGTACTGCCCAAATCAATCACCTCTCTCGCTTGGTAATAACCGCTCACAAATTCAGGGTTGCTGATGCTAAGCGTGTTCACCATACCGTCCAGTTGCCCGTCCAGCAGGTTATCTATCACATCCCGTATCATTTCCTTCGCCTGCTTTATAGCCTGGCTTCTGCTTATAATCGCCTGTCTCGGGTTCTGGGTAGCCGTGCGGTACAACCCTATCGCGGTTTGCAAATCACTTACATCTCCGGCTGTTACCCCGTAAGCAGCCACCGCTGCAATGTTTGCATCTGTGGCATCATGTATCCCTTCGCAGGCATCATCCACATCCTCCTTCTTCATGGCATCCAGCTTGCTTTTAGTAAAGTTCACCAAAGCCTTCAGCGTGTGGTTATTCACCTCATTCGCATAAGCAAGGGTAGCATTCGCGCACTTCAGCGCTAGGGCGGTCATGGTATCCCGCACCTCTTGCGTATCTTCGGTTACTCCCTTGCTCGTGCCTCCCCCTATCTGGTTTAATCCGTTTATCAGCACCAGTTTGCCTTTAATAACCGTAATCTTACCGGCAAAGGCCGTAATACCTGCGGTGGCGGCAGTGTTCAGGTCGCAGTAGCCCACGGTACTGTTAATCATGTTCAGGCGGTTTGTGTCTCTTCTTTCCATAGCGGTTATTTTTTAGTGTTATAAACAATTACACTGCAAGCATAACACCGCCATCACCCCATCCATAGCACAACTATAAATCTGCCGCACTTCACTAAAAATTTCCCGCATCTCACTAAAAATCTGTCTCCCCGTCTTTTCATTTTTCCCCTTTGCCTTTTACCCACCTCCGTGCTCAAAAGGTTCTCCCATCTCCTTTAGGAGAGGGGAGATGCCGAAGGCAGAGGGGTGAGGTGCTTTTTGCTCTTTGCCTTTTGCTCTTTGCCCTTTCACCTTTCCCGCCTGCCTCCTGCCTCCTGCCGCTATTGCCTTTTCTCTTTGCCCTTTCCCTTTTGCTCTTTGCCATTTCTCCTTTCCCCTTTTTGCTCTTTGCCTTTTGCTCTTTGCCCTTTCACCTTTCCCGCCTGCCTCCT
>CAZLXD010000201.1:0-6054 GCA_964563185.1 uncultured Chitinophaga sp. | reverse complement strand
TGACTTACAGGATTTTGGATTTCCTATTCCATTTGTGTTAACGGTTGATTCGGTAGTTATAACAGGAGTTAACGGCCTGCCCAACGGCATAAACTATACTCCTAACCCGTCAAACGGGGTGTTGTATGGTGGCGAAAAAGGCTGCGCACAGGTTTATGGCACCACCACCGATGCCCCGGGCCGGTATCCTATTTCGTTTGACGGAACTTTTACCGCACACGGCTTTCCTTTTCCTCCGTACTTTGATGGCGACACTACATTGGATTTTGCCACCCTGCAACAACTTGGAGGTGGCATGTTTGAGTTGTATGTGGATGTAATTAACCCCGGTGACGACTGCCGTCCGGCACCAAGTGGCACCAACGATTTTAGTTCGGAATTGAATACCCTGATGAAGGTTTACCCTAACCCAAGCAACGGTGTGGTTAATATAACGCTAAACAGCGGAAGGAATTTACAGGGCGAAATAGCAATAGTAAATGTTGCCGGACAAACCATACTTAGCCAACAGGTAAACAGCGGAAACAGTTTTTACACCACATTCAACCTTTCAAATTTACCGCGCGGGCTTTACACCGTTCTGTTGAAAACCACCGAAGGGATTGCCGCTAAAAATGTATCGGTAGAATAACCTGAAAAATTTACCTTTGACAGCCATAAATCATTCACTTAAAAACAAATAAAAAGCACAATGAAAAAACTTTACTCCTTTCTGGCAGCAACCCTGTTTGCAGCCGGAACTATTTCTGCTCAGTGTACTATTGATGCGAATGCACAAACTACACCGGGCGTAAACCCTACAGCTGACCAGCTTCCCTGTATTATTATAGGGCAGGCTTATAACCAGACTTTACAGGGGAAAATTCAGGAATATCAGGACACTACCCTGAGCATTTCCGGCTTTGCAATCAGCGCCCATATTGTTGTAGATTCAATGCGCCTTGATTCTATTGGCGGCCTGCCTACAGGAATTAGCTGGAGCAAGAACCCCGATGTGTTGTTAGGTGGTGGAAACGGCTGCGTTAGTTTTACAGGAACTACCAATGACCCGGCTGGCCGTTACGACCTAATTGGTTATGGCACAGCATGGCTTCGCATACAGGTTACAAGCCCAATTGCCATTGATACTCCTTTTGCAAGAAGCGGAAACCTAAACAATTTCTCCCCATTTGGCGGCTACTACTTAGATGTTATTAATCAGGGAGCAACCTGCCATGCTGTTAGTATCAACGATTTTAACTCTGACTTAAATGCAGCTCTTTCGGTTTATCCAAACCCAAGCAATGGCACTTTTAACGTATCGCTTAACAGCGGCAGCAGCGTAAACGGAACTTTGAATGTGGTAGATGTAACCGGCAAAATAGTGTTTACACAAAACCTTGATGTAATTGGCTTGTACAACACTCAAATAAACTTAGCCGATATGCCCAAAGGCCTTTACACTTTGCAGCTAAAAACTGCCGAAGGCTTAGCTTCAAAAAATATTTCTATTCAGTAATTACTGAAAGAGTCAAAACAAAAAAGCCATCCGGTAGCGGGTGGCTTTTTTGTTTTTCCGAAACTGTTTTTAATCTTCACTTAAAATAAAAACCACAACAGCATGGAACTATAAGCCACCCTGCAACAAATTGCCACCCGTTACAATTACAAATTAGATGAAGTAAGCCCCGGAACCTTTAGAATGGATGTGGCCGTACCGCTTAACGATGGCAAATTCCGTTACCAGTTTGTTTACATTTGGATTGTTAAAGAACAAAGCGGCCGCGAGCGTATATATATGAACAGCCGCTGCGGCACTTACACCCCTCAGCTGAATCTGTATAATCTGCTTAAAGAATCGGCTTTCGGAAACTATACCACCGTTACCATTACCAACGATAAAACAAAAGAAGGCACCCCCTGCGAAACCGTTGTTACCCAAGCCGTACCTGCACTGGCTATTACTACTCCCGAACTGCTAAATGAAATTATTTATGAGGTAGCAGTGAATGCCGATATAATTGAAGAGAAGTTTTTTGGCGGGGATAATAACTAAGGCCGGCTTTCTTAGGACGTTCGTCCAACACCGTTTTAGCCACCAAAATACCATTGGACGTTTGTCCGAAGCTCTGAAGAAATTGTAATAGGGAAAGGAAGTAGATTACCGAAACTCGTAGCCTATATCGCTGCGGTAGTATTTGCCGTCAAATTGTATTTGCTCAATTGCCGCATTCGATTTGGCAGCGGCCTGGTGTATGTCACTCCCGAAAGAAGAAACTGCCAGCACGCGGCCTCCGTTGGTAACGGTGGCATCGCCTTGCTGTTTTGTGCCTGCATGAAAAATAATGGTATCGGCAGAAACATTCTGAGGGAAAGTTATGGGCTTCCCTTTTTCATAATCTTCGGGGTAACCGCCCGAGGCAACAATGACGGTTGCCATGGCGCGCTCGTCTATTTCAATCTGTTTTTTCGATAACGTACCTGCAGCAATCGCTAAAAGCAGTTCCACCAAGTCGTTTTTAATGCGAGGCAGCACAATCTCTGTTTCAGGGTCACCCATTCGACAGTTGTATTCAATTACGTAAGGCTCGCCACCTACATTCATAAAGCCGAAGTAGATAAATCCTTTGTAAACAATTCCTTCCTGCTTTAAACCATTGATGGTGGGAATAATTACGCGCTCTTCCACCTTCTTCAGTAACTCATCGTTCACAAACGGAACAGGCGAAATGCAGCCCATGCCTCCGGTATTTAAGCCGGTATCGCCTTCGCCAATGCGCTTATAATCTTTCGCGTTGGGCAGTATTTGATAATTCTCGCCATCGGTTAACACGAATACAGAAAACTCTATTCCTTTCAGGAATTGTTCAATCACCACGATGGCACTCGCTTTGCCAAATTTGTTCTGCTCAATCATTTCGCGCAGCTGTTCTTTAGCTTCGCCATGCTCAGGAACAATCAACACTCCTTTACCGGCTGCCAAACCATCTGCCTTTAAAACAATAGGCGGCACCTGCTCATCAATAAAATCAAATCCATCTTCTAAATTATCAATAGTAAACTCGCCATAAGCAGCAGTAGGAATACTATGACGTACCATAAACTGCTTGGCAAAGGCCTTACTGCCTTCTAACTGCGCTCCGGTTTTCGATGGACCTATTACAGGAATACTCTTGAGCGTTTCACTCGCCTGAAAGTAATCGTAAATACCATTCACCAGAGGGTCTTCGGGGCCTACCACAACAAGTTCAATTTGATTGGAAAGCACAAACTGTTCAATAGCCGCAAAATCATTTACACCAATGGCTACGTTTTCGCCATGTTGTGCTGTGCCCGCATTACCGGGGGCAATAAACAGTTTAGTGCAAAGGGGGCTTTGTGTGAGTTTCCAGGCGAAAGCATGTTCGCGTCCGCCCGAGCCAAGTAGCAGAATGTTCATGGTAGAATTTTTGTCGTGCGAATGTAGAAATCGGAGCAAGTTTAGCCGCCTTATATTCTCAACAACCTGCCAATAATTCCATTTCGCCTCTTTAGCCCGAATGTTGCTATAGGAAAAACCTGCTCGGAATAGATTTTACAGGGTTATCTTATTTTAGCAGCCCTTTATAAAATAAACATCGGAACAGGCCGATTAACAATAACGAACAACCAACCAAATCATGGGATTTTTTGATAACCTCCTCAATTCATTATTCGGAAACAAAAACCAGCGCGAATACAAGGAAATGCAGCCGCTGGTAAAGCAGATAAACGAAGAATACGAAAAGTTAAAGAGCCTGAGCCACGACCAGCTCCGCCATAAAACCAACGAGTTCCGCCAGCGCATTGCCGAACACCTTTCGGAAATTGATGCACAGATAAACGACCTGCGCACCAAAGCTGATGCGGAAGAGGACATACACGCAAAGGACGACCTCTATAAGCAGGCCGATGCCCTGGGCAAAGACCGCAACAAAAAGATTGAAGAAGTGCTGGAAGAAATTTTACCCGAGGCCTTTGCCGTGGTAAAAGAAACCTCGTACCGTTTTTCAAACAACGAACATATTGATGCCACCGCCACCGACCTTGACCGTGAACTGGCGGTAAAGTTCCCTAACATTGAAATGATAGGGGAGCGGACTGTACGTTACCACAACAACTGGCAGGCTGCCGGCACCACCGTTAAGTGGAACATGGTTCACTACGATGTGCAGTTAATTGGGGGTATTGTACTCCATCAAGGAAAAATTGCGGAGATGGCTACCGGTGAAGGAAAGACGTTAGTAGCCACCCTTCCTGCTTACTTAAATGGTTTGGCAGGCGAAGGCGTACACATTGTAACCGTAAACGATTATCTGGCACGAAGAGACAGCGAGTGGAACGGGCCTTTGTTCCAGTTCCTGGGATTACGTGTTGATTGTATTGACAAGTACCAGCCGCATACTTCGGACAGGAGAAACGCTTACAACGCAGATATTACTTACGGAACCAACAACGAATTCGGTTTCGATTATCTGCGCGATAACATGGTGGGCAACCCTGCCGAAATGGTACAACGCAAGCACCACTACGCCATGGTAGATGAGGTGGACTCGGTATTGATTGACGATGCCCGTACTCCTTTGATTATTTCAGGCCAGGTAGACAGCGGTGACGAAAAACAGTTTTACGATTTAAAGCCGCGCATACAGCGATTGGTAGAAGCACAGAAGAAAATCTGTCATCAGTACCTTACCGATGCCAAGCGTTTAATTAAAGAGGGTAAAACAGGAGGGAAAGAAGGAGATGGCGGTTATGCTCTTTACGCAGCACACCGCGGTTTGCCCGGCAACAGCGCTTTAATAAAGTATCTAAGCGAAGTAGGCACCAAGCAGGTAATGCAGGCTACCGAAAACTTTTACCTCGGTGAGCAGCAAAAGCACATGCCTGAAGTGGACAAAAACCTCTACTTCACTATTGACGAGAAAAACAATTCGGTAGAGTTAACTGAAAGAGGAATTGAACTGATTACAGGCGTAGGCGAAGACCCTACCTTCTTTGTTATTCCCGATATGGGTTCGGTAATTGCCGAAATTGAAACCTCCGGCTTAAGCAGCGAAGAAAAAGTACAACGCAAAGATGCTTTGGTACGCGATTACAGCGAAAAGAGCGAGCGCATTCACTCCGTATCGCAGCTATTAAAAGCCTACACACTTTTTGAGAAAGATGTGGACTACGTAGTAATGGATGCTAAGGTGAAAATTGTAGATGAAAACACCGGCCGTATCCTGGAAGGAAGGCGCTATAGCGATGGCCTGCATCAGGCTATTGAAGCCAAAGAAAATGTAAAGGTGGAAGCCGCTTCGCAAACGCTGGCAACCGTTACTTTACAGAACTACTTCCGGATGTTCCACAAACTATGTGGTATGACGGGAACTGCCGAAACCGAAGCACAGGAATTCTGGGATATCTATAAACTGGAAGTTTCTTCTATTCCTACCAATCGCCCTATTACCCGCGATGACAAGGAAGACCTGATTTACAAAACACGCAAGGAAAAATTCAACGCCATTATTGATGAAGTAGTGAAACTGACTGAAGCCGGAAGGCCGGTGTTGGTGGGAACTACCAATGTGGAAATTTCAGAATTGCTTTCGCGCATGCTTACCATCCGCAAAATCAAACACAATGTGTTGAACGCAAAGCAGCACCAGCGCGAAGCAGACATTGTAGCCGAAGCGGGAAATCCGGGAACGGTAACTATTGCCACCAACATGGCAGGCCGTGGTACGGATATAAAGATTGGCGAAGCAGTGAAGAGTGCAGGTGGTTTAGCTATCATCGGTTCCGAGCGACACGATTCAAGACGGGTTGACCGCCAGTTGCGCGGACGTGCCGGACGCCAGGGCGACCCTGGAACTTCTCAGTTCTTCGTTTCGCTGGAAGATGAACTGATGCGTTTATTCGGCTCTGAAAGAATTGTGAAGGTGATGGACAAAATGGGCTACGAGGAAGGCGAAGTAATTCAGCACTCCATGATGACCAAGAGCATTGAGCGCGCACAGAAAAAAGTAGAGGAAAACAATTTTGGTATCCGTAAACGTTTGTTGGAATACG
>CAZLXD010000200.1:0-6088 GCA_964563185.1 uncultured Chitinophaga sp. | reverse complement strand
ATGCCCTCAAAACCTATAACTTCCATTACCATTTTGCTACTTCCGATACCGGCATGTATCATTTACACGTTACAGCGGAAGACCATGATGGCGGAGAAGCGTCCAAAGAGGTTATGTTTCATGTTATGCAGTAAACTTTTGGTTTATTGGTTTTTGAAGCCTCTGTAGCAATACAGAGGTTTTTTTTATTTTGCGCGAAAATGATAAAGATGAACAGTAGTGCTTTTAAATTCATGTCAATTACAATATTTGCATTTCTTACTGCATGTGAAAAGAGTGATATTAATCCTGCTCCTAAAATTGTAATTAATAAGCCTGTAACAAACTATCCAAACAGGTATTGGGACTTTAAAGTTCCTGTGGATATTATCGCCTCTGATAACGATGGTTTAAGTAGTGTTAATGTGACCGTTACTGGTGGTGGTGGGGTGTTATACAGTTCGGGCAGCGGACCAATTAGTCAAAAGGAGTATGCTCTGAACACTACGTTTAAAGCTGATACTCTATATGGGAAAAGCCCGCTAAAATCAACAATAACTGTAGAGGCTACAGATGCCAAAGGAGCACTGAGTAGGCAAAGTGTTGAGTTTGACATTTACAAACATTGAGGGGTGCCGTCAGTTTGTTGACAGATACTTTCAATGCTAGTTTCCAATTATACCCGTTAAGTGCATACCCACGAGCACTCTCACTATCACATACACACCAATGAACGGAGTACCCGTTTAGTGGTGGCGGTATCTGTTATTACCATGCTTACTGAACTTTATTTCGGTTACACTACTAATTCGCGCACGCTTATTATGGATGGATGGCACATGTTGTCGCATGTGCTGGTGTTAGGCCTGGCATGGCTGGCTTATTGGTATGTTAAGCGCAGAAAGGGAAGTATTACGCATCATCAGCAGCATCGTATTATTTCGCTGAGCGGTTTTGCCAGTGCTATTGTAATGCTGGTGATAACCTGCGACATGATTTATGAATCGGTGGAGCGTTTTTCTACTCCTGAAGTTACGGTGGCCAACGAGGCACTTATTGTTGCCGTTATAGGGTTGTTTGTAAACGGGTTAAGCGCTTATTATTTACACCGCGAGGAAGAAAAGATGGACATAAACATGCGGGCTGCCTATCTGCATGTGCTCAGCGATGTAGTGCTCAGTTTGTTTGCCATTGTTTCTTTACTCTTTATCAAATACTTTAACTATCAGTTGCTTGATACTCTTTTATCAATGGTAGGAGCACTGATTATTCTTAAGTGGAGTGTTGACCTGATAAGAAAGAGCTGGCGCGAAGTATTGGAACTTAAAGCTTAGCCCCTTCCACTATCACTACAAATTCCCCTTTGGGTTCCTTTGCTTTAAAGTGCTGTAGCAATTCATTAGCAGTACCCCGCTTAGTGTCTTCAAACATTTTAGAAATTTCTCTGGAGGTAGATATGAGCCGTTCGGTTCCTGTGTGTAGCTTTAACTCCTCCAGCAGTTTTATTACCCGGTAAGGCGATTCGTACAGAATAACTGTGCGGGTTTCAAGGGCTATTTCTTTCAGTTTGGTTTGCCTGCCTTTTTTATGCGGCAGAAAACCGATAAACACAAATTCATCGGTAGCAAAGCCCGAATTGATAAGCGCGGGAACAAAAGCCGTGGCACCGGGCAGTGTTTGCACAGGAATGTTCTCTTTAATGCAGGCAGCAATTAAAATGTGCCCCGGGTCTGAGATGCCCGGAGTGCCGCCATCGCTTACTAAAGCAATGTTTAAGCCCGATTGCAATTTGCTTACAATGCCTTCTGCACTTTTATATTCGTTGAATTTGTGGTAAGAGATAAGCTGCTTTTGAATACCGTAGTGGTTGAGCAACTTTTGGGTTTGGCGGGTGTCTTCCGCCAGTATTAAGTCCACCTCCTTAAGTATTCGAAGAGCCCTTAGGGTGATGTCTTCAAGGTTACCTACCGGAGTGGGGACAACGTACAGCAAAACAGCGGTTTTATTCTTCTACCAGTTCAAACCTGTAGCCTTCCATAATGGGGTTAGCTAAAAGTTTTTTACAGGCTTCTTCCACTTTAGCCTGCGCTACTTCTTTAGAGTTGGCCGATAAGCGGATGGTAATATGCTTGCCTATGCGCACATCTTCCACTTCTTTAAAGTTCATTTTCTGTAAGCCATGTTCTACGGCTTTTCCCTGCGGGTCGAGAAGTTCTTTAAGAGGCATTACATCAATTTCTGCTTTGAAGTTCATTTGGCTGTAAATTTTTGTGCTGCTGAAACAGCTATGTATAAAATGATTATTAACGAAACTGCCGCGAATTTAAGGGTAGCCAGTAAAACCACCGAAAGAATTATAAACAGATACCTGATTTGGTTGCCCTGCCACCTGAAAGACTTAAACTTAAACGAGAACATGGGTAACTCCGCTACCATTAGCAATGCAAGTATGCCGGCAATGGCATAGAGCACCGGTTTGCTTATTACCCATTCGGTAATGCCTGGCTGCGGGTAAATGCGGAATAACAAAATGCCGATAACAAAGATGGTGGCAGCGGGTGTAGCTAACCCTATAAACCCATCGGACTGGCGGGTATCGAGGTTAAACTTGGCTAAGCGCAAGGCCGCGAACAAGGTAACCACAAAAGCAGGAGAGGAGTAAAGAAAGATTCTCTTTACAGAGAATGTTGTGGCATCTGTTTCATACAACTGAAACAGGATTTCAAACAGAATAGCTCCCGGAACAAATCCGAAGCTGACCATATCGGCCAGGGAATCGAGTTCTTTTCCAATATCGGTAGATGTTTTGGTAAAGCGGGCGGCAAAGCCATCTGAAAAGTCGGCCACCAGAGAAACCAACACGCACAGTGGCACCCATTCCAAACGGTAATTGAAAATGAAAACCACCGCCATACAGCCCGCGAACAGGTTGACGAGGGTAAGCGAGTTGGGCAGGTTAATTAGGCGCAGAAAATCCATCAGGTTATTTGCTGTTCATCAGGTCTTCAATTTCCTCTGCTTCAATGGGGATGTTCGCCATTAAGTCAACCGGTTTGCCGTTGGTAATAAGAATATTGTTTTCAATTCTTATTCCCAGTTTTTCTTCGCGTATGTATATGCCCGGCTCGCAGGTAAGCACGGCTCCGGCTTTCAACTTTTCGAAGCGGCTGCCCACATCATGCACATCTAAACCAAGGAAGTGAGCGGTGCCGTGCGGGAAATACTTTTTGTATGCAGGGCTGGCCTTGCTTTGTTTCTTTACATCGGCTTGGGTAATCAGTTTTAGCTTTATCAGCTCGGTTTCCATTACCTTGCCCACTTCTGCATTCAGGTCGTTTAAAACCACGCCCGCTTTCATCATGGCGCGTGCCTGATTGTGTACGCGGAGCACCGCGTTGTAAACGTCTTTTTGGCGCTTGGTAAACTTACCGCTTACGGGCACCGTGCGGGTTAAGTCGGCATTGTAAAGTGCATATTCTGCGGCAGCATCCATTAGCACCAGTTCGCCTGCCTTGCATGGTGCGTTGTTGGTAACGTAGTGCAGCACACAGGCGTTTTCACCGCTGGCTATAATAGGTTCGTAAGCAAAGCCCGAAGCACGGTTGCTCAGGTATTCGTGTATCAGTTCGGCTTCTATTTCGTATTCCCAAACTCCGGGTTTAATAAACTTAAGGGCCCGCAAAAAACCTTTGCGGGTAATTTCCATAGCCTGCTTCATGGCATCTACCTCGTGGGCAGACTTAGATGCCCGCAAGTTGTGCATAATGGGAGAGGAGCGCTCGTACTTGTGAATAGGGAACTTGCCCATTAACTCCCGCGCAAATTTTATTTCGGTGGCTTCGCCCATGCCGGTGCTGCGGTCGTGTTCGTTGGTGTTCAGGTAAACGTGCTCGGTGTAGTGCATCAGCATATCGGTAATGCTGTTAAACTGGTTGCTCCAAAGCACAGTTTTTATGCCCGAAAGTTTAGCCGCTTCTTCAAGGGTGTGCTTTTTTCCTTCCCACCACATAATATGCTCGTTGGTTTTGCGTATAAAAAGCACTTCGCGGTATTGTTCCTGCGGGGCATCGGGGAAAATAAGCAGAGAGGTTTCTTCCTGGTCAATACCGGTAAGGTAATACAGGTCGGGATTTTGGCGCCACTTGTAGTTGGCATCGGCACTGCGGGTAATTATATCGTTTGAAACAAACACTGCCAGCGAGTTTTTCTTCATCTTTTTGGCAAAGTTGCTTCGGTTCAGCTTAAATAAAGCACTGTTAACAGGATTGTAACGCATGGGTATATTTTGGAACGGACGAAGGTAATGGAATTCCGAAACTACCCTTTACCGAAGGAGCTTAAAATTTTATCATGAGAGCCTTGGGGTAGTGCCATAGTTCCTAACTGGTAATACCAAAAGGGGGAGACCCTGAAACAAGTTCAGCATCATTGCGAGGAAGATTTTCAATAAAAATCAATTAGAGCAATTTGCCGTGGCAATCCCCTGAATATTCAGGAGATTACTTCCCGCTTCGTTTCTCGCGGTCGCAATGGCGGGCAAGTGTTGCCACTTGGTTGGCGTCCCCGCCAAACAAACTACCAAGCCAGCGTTGCAGTTGGTGAGGACACACAACCGCGGGCGGTGCTTAAACCGGCAAAGCCGCCCCTGCCGTTTGAACGGGTTTCGGGAAAACCCATAAAACAAAAAAGCCACTCCGTAAAGGGTGGCTTTTTTATTTGGCGCCTTACTGCCGCGCTTTATTTCTAAAGCCTTCGCCCCACGGGCGTTTGTACGGTGGGGCGGTTTGCTTTCTTCACCTCACCCCCAACCCCTCTCCTTCAGGAGAGGGGTGAAAACCTCCCGCCTTTTTTTTACACTTCACCCGTGCACTTAGGTTCCTTCTCCTTCAGGAGAAGGTGCCCGCAGGGCGGATGAGGTGGTTCAAAAAATAAATTTCTTTTTTTCAAAACCACTTTCTACATTTGGTTTCGTAGCGGTTGCCTGAAGAGCATGATACACGAAGCGTAACCGATAACAAACAACCGCTACAACCAAAAAATAGTACATGTTAGCTCCCCTACAGCAACCGTTTCACTGCCCCGGCAACTGCCTGCGTACAAACAGGGGGGGATACGCCCGCGCCTGCCCGACTACGTCATTCAGGCGGGCGGAGTATAACACAACAGGCACCCAATTACAAGGTTTTTCAGGCCCGTACAATAATTATTGGCACTCGTACTGCCTCTGCGAGTCCTCGTACGAAAATTCAGGGCACTCGTACGGTTGGTACGAACCCTCGTACCATTTTTACGGAACCCCGTACAAAAAATCACGGCACTCGTACCACTTCTACGAGGCCTCGTACAAAATTTCAGGGCACTCGTACATTTTGTACGAGCCTTCATACAACTTTTACGGGCACTCGTACTTTTTCTGCGAGCCTGCCCTCAACTCTTTTTCTAACCCTAAAATCAGTTAAAGCTATGAAGAAGGATTACATTCCTGCGGGAGATGCCCAGTTGGATAGCTGGGAAGAAAACTTTATTACTAAACTGGCTGCCCATGCCGCCACTTTAGGCTATACCACAGCCGAGGTGGACGCCATTGTAGCCGAAATTACCGGCCACCGGGGCAAGTACACCACGGCCCAGGGTGCCAAAGCCGCTGCCAAGGCTGCCGTGGACGATGCCCGCACCACGCGCTCGACCACCGTTAAAAGCGTGCGCACTTTTGTAAACAATTTAAAAACACGCCCGGGCTATACCACCGCTATCGGCAACGATTTAAAGGTAATTGGCCCTAACGAAACGGTGGATTGGGATACCGCCAAGCCAACCATTAAGGGAGGCATAGATGGCAACCGCGTTAAACTGGATTGGAACAAAGGGCAGGCTGATGGAGTTATTTTCTTTCGCAAGCGGGTGCCTTACGATGGGCAGTTTAACCCCATTGGTATTGATACCGAACCGCCTTTTTACGATGACAGCGATAACGCCAACTCCGGCCAGGCCGAAACCCGCGAGTACTATGCTATGTACTTAGTAAAAGATGAACAGCGCGGCCTGCGCAGCGATGTTATCAGCGTTGTAGTGCCGGGTAATCCGTAGTTAAACCACACCGCGGGGCGGC
>CAZLXD010000199.1:0-6148 GCA_964563185.1 uncultured Chitinophaga sp. | reverse complement strand
ACGGAGTTACCCCGGGTGCTTACCCGGCCGTGTTGCAAATTACCGATGGCACTCTGGTAAACATTGCCGCCCTGGCTAACGGGGGCTTTGCTTTCAGCAACTGGACTATACTGCACCATACGCTGAACCCGGGCAATACTTCGGTTAATGCCAACTTTACCATTACCCAGAACGATACGCTGGTTGCTAACTTTACGGTAGTGCCCGTGGTAGACACATTTGATATTGTATTGCAGGCTTTCCCCAACAACGGAGGCAGCATAACGGTAAACGGCAGCACTTACAGCACTTACCCCACTACCATTAAAGTGCCGGAGAATACGGTGCTGAACTTTACGGCAAACCCCGCCATAGGCTTTGCCTTTGTAAACTGGCATGTGGTGTACCAGAACCCGCTGCCCAGCGACCTCGCTAACCCTATGAACTTTACCGCTATAGCCGATGATACGGTGTATGCCTTTTTTGCCGACATGCCCGATACTTTTAACCTGACGGTGGTGAATGCCCCCGCTGGCGGTGGGGTGGTAACCATTAACGGCAACACGCTCACTAATTACCCTACCACTTTACAGTTTCAGCAAGGCACTGCCATTGATGCTTCGGTGCTGAGCAACACGGGCTTTACCTTTACCAACTGGAGTATACTGAACCATACCCTTGCCCCTAACAATACCGATGCGAATGTGAACTTTACCATTAACGCCAGCGATACGCTTACTGCCAACTATTATGTATGGCCCGATACGCTGAAGATGGTAGTGGATGTGCGCCCTAATTCCTTAGCCGGTGAGGTAAAGGTAGGCGGCTTTACGCCTCCGGGTTACCCTTGGGAGGTGGAAGTGCAAGAGGGGATGAATCTTGATTTTGAAGCTACCGGCAAAGCATTCACTTCGGGTAACGGAACGGTTTACAACTATGTGTTTGAACGCTACGAGTTTATTTACCACAACCCGGTACCTAACCCCACCACCCCTATTGTGTTTATTAATGTGCAGTATCCCGATACCGTGATTGCTTACTTTATTAATAAGCCGGTGGATACCGATACTACCGTGTTTGTATTGCTGCCTACGGCCTTTAGCCCCGATGGCGATGGCAAGAACGACATCTTCCATGTAGTGGGGGAGCAGTTGCAGGAAGGCAACCTACAGGTATACAACCGCTGGGGCCAAAAGGTGTTTGAGAGCAATAACCCGAACGATTACGGCTGGAACGGAGAGTTTAACAACAAGCCCTGCCAAATGGGGGTGTATGCTTACATACTGGTGGGCAAGCGCCTGAATGGCGATGAAATAAAAATGAAGGGGGCAGTTACGCTGGTGCGGTAACCAAAACCCAATTACCATAAAAAAGGGGCAGCGTTTGTTGCCCCTTTTTATTTTCACCCGTAAAACATGCTTATGAATAACCAGGCCATACTCTTAGCCGGAACCCTGCAAAAGGTGCGCGACCTTACCAAGTGGTATTTCAGTTTGCTGAAAGATGCCGACCCATACAAAGAGTGGGAAGTAAACAGCACTAAGCTGAACAGCATAGCCTGGTTGGCCGCCCACATTACCTGGGCCGAAAACTTTTTAATACTGGGCGGCACAGGCGGCAAGCCTTTGCAGGCCGAATGGCTGAACCATTACCGCCTGGGTGGCGATGGCAGCCTGCACGAACCGGCACCCGACATGAAGTTTATACTCAACACCATGAAAGAAGTACACACCCTGGCCCACGAGCACCTGCTTACCTTACCCGATGACATACTGGAGCAACCCAACCCCCTAAACTTTGCCTTTGGGGCCGATAACACCCACCGCATGCTTATACAGCATACCATCCGCCACGAGGCTATGCACACCGGCCACTTAAGCTGGCTGTGTAAAATAAACGGAGTAAAGGCGGTGTAACTTTGTTCGGTTGTTTAACTGTTTAGTTGTTTGGTGCGGCAGCATAAGCGTGCCCCGCGGTTGCGTGTACTCACTAACGCTTAGTGGTTTGGTTGGCGGCACGCCACAGGTGTTCGGAAGAGTTTATGATGAGTTGAACCAGAGAGAACAGGTATACCCATAAATCGCTATAGATAATCAGATGTTCTGTTTCTAATGGCTTCGGCAACTGATTTTCGATATGTTGGCAATACTTACTGTTGGCATTAATGCTCAGATAAATGGAATGCCTTTGTCCGTCAGTTCATCGTGTGTTTTTCGGGAGGTAATACCTCTGTCAAAAATTCGAATGGTATTTTCTTTAATAGCAAGGGGAGCGAGTATTGATTCTTTCAATGCTACGTTCTCGCAGGTATAAATCGCTTCTTTGTAAAACTTAGCGACTATCGGTTAATTAATAGACTTAGTTCTAAATATACCTGCAAAAAGCCATGTTGCTTTAGCTGCAGGTTATGCCCCATAACACAAAAGCCCCGCTGAGTTTCAGCGGGGCTTTTGTAATATGTTGCGGGCGTGTAATTATCCCTGTTCTTCTCTTCTTATGCCGTCAATAAACGCAGCCTTCAGAATCTGATTTCTTCTTTTTACCGATTTTTTGGTAAACACCTGACGCTCGCGCAATTCGCGCAGTATGCCGGCCTTTTCGAATTTCTTTTTGTACTTCTTAAGTGCCTTGTCAATTGAATCTGATTCTCTTGTGTCGATTACTAACATGCTTTGTTTAAATTTTGGGATGGCAAAAATAGGATTTACTTCTAAAAAACCAAACTAAATATTGCCCTTCATTATCTCTCGTGAAATAACCAGTTTCTGAATTTCGGAAGTGCCCTCGCCAATGGTGCAAAGCTTGCTGTCGCGGTAAAACTTCTCCACCGGAAAATCTTTGGTGTAGCCATAGCCGCCAAACACCTGCACGGCATCGGTCGAAATCTGCACGGCAATTTCCGAAGTATAGTACTTGGCAAATGCCGATTCCTTGGTCATTTTGCGGCCCTGGTTCTTCAGGTAAGCCGCCTGCATGGTTAACAGTTCACCGGCTTCAATTTTAGTAGCCATATCGGCCAGTTTAAAACCAATTGCCTGAAAGTTGGCAATAGGCTGGCCAAACTGCTCGCGCTCCTTGGCATACTTTACCGAAGCCTCGTAAGCCCCCTTGGCAATACCTAAGCCCAAAGCGGCAATAGAAATACGGCCGCCATCCAGTATTTGCATAGCCTGCTGAAAACCGCTGCCTATTTTCGCCTCCCCTCCTACTACATTTTCATCGGGCACAAAGCAATCTTCAAAAATTACTTCGGCTGTTTCGCTGGCGCGCATACCCAGTTTGTTTTCTTTCTTTCCGGCTTTCAATCCTTTAGTACCGCGCTCAATAATAAAGGCAGTCATACCGCGGCTATCCAGCAATTCGCCTGTGCGCACAATAGCTACCACCACATCGCCTGTAGCCCCGTGGGTAATCCAGTTTTTATTGCCGTTCAGCACCCAGCCGCCATCAACTTTCTTAGCCGTTACCTTCATACGCATGGCATCGCTGCCGGTGTTGGCTTCGGTTAAAGCCCAGGCACCAATCCATTCACCGGTGGCAAGCTTCGGAAGGTATTTTTTCTTCTGCTCTTCGGTGCCGTGGTAATAAATATGTCCGGTGCAAAGCGAATTGTGTGCAGCGGTTGAAAGGCCTATAGAGCCGCAAACTTTGGCTATTTCAGAAACTACCGTTACATACTCAAAGTACGAAAGGCCTGAACCGTTATACTTCTCGGGAATGTAAACTCCCAAAAAACCCAGTTCACCCATTTTATGAAAAAGGTCGCGGGGGAATATTTGCTCCTCGTCCCACTTCATCAGGTTAGGGCGTATTTCGCGCTCGGCAAAATCCTTAATGGTTTGGGCAATCATTTTCTGATTCTCGTTGTAATCGAAGTTCATTCCGGTAAGTGTTTGTTCTGTAGCAGTAGCACCCATATCATTATTTATTAGCGGATGCGAATATAGAAAAATTGCCTCCGCGCTGAGCGGACCAGCTGCTTAGGAGAAATTAATAGCGGAAACTATGTTGTGCGAGTAAGGGAGAATTTTATCCCTTCCCTTCAGGAAATCCAGCTCGGCTATAAAAGAAAAGCCCGCTACATAACCGCCTTCGGCTTTTATCAGTTCAGCGGCAGCCATAGCCGTTCCACCGGTAGCCAGTATATCATCATGCACCATTATGTGCCACTCGGGCTTTACCACATCGGTATGTATTTCAAGTGTAGCCGAACCATATTCTAAATCGTAGGTAAACGACTTTGTTTTGGCGGGAAGCTTACCCGCCTTGCGCACCGGAAACAAAGGCACGCCCAGTTTATTCGCTATAATAATACCTATAAAGAAACCGCGGCTTTCAATAGCGCAAATGGCATCAATGCGGCCATTCTGCTTTTGAAACTGCTCAATAATTTCATCGGCTATCTGGCTGCACAAAGCGGCATCTAAAAAAACAGGGGTAATATCCTTAAACTGAATTCCCGGTTTCGGAAAATCAGGAACGTTGCGGATGGCATTATCTAACTTTTCGGTAAGTGAAATCATACTATCGTGGCTGGTCATCATTTTCTGAATAAGAATCGGGCTCGGGCTCAGGCGGGGTTCTTAAAACCCTTATAAAGAAATAGCAGGTAACCGAAGTAACCAGCAACATGGTGGTAACCATAATAATTAATGCGGTTGTATTCATACAGCACTTCCTGTTTTTAGTCTTCGGTTATGAGCAATGTAAACCAACACCCCTATACCAGTAAACACACTGAGCAATAAAATACGGGCTCCATTTATATAAAACAGCTTATCGGTTAAGGTGGCAAAGATGGTAGGGTCGGTAGCAGCAGCAATTTGCTGGCGTAAGCCGGCATTGGTTATCTGTTTAATAATGGAGCCATTGTCCAACGCCCATCCGTTTCCTGAAAAAAGTTGGCTAAATGCCGCCTGCCAGTTGTTACCCACCGGGGTTAACAGGGAGCCTAAAAAAACCAACAATAAGAGAAACGGAGTAATGTATTTGATGATATATCGATAAACGTAAGGCACCTGTATATCGCCTCCCTGATTAATTTCTTTCCAGCCTTTATCCATGCCAAAAATCCAAGAGAAGAGAATGGTTTCCACTAAAGCAAACACCACCAGCGAAACCGTTCCTGCCCAGTAATCATACTCATCAAACACTCCCTGACCAAAGAAAATAACAGTGGGCAGGCCCAAAATTAAAACAATAGCTCCGAACGAAACAGCACCTTTACCTCTGCTCCAGCCAAATTCATCCTGCATAAAGCCCATCCATGGAGTACCCATAGCCAGCGATGAAGTAATACCGGCAAAAAACAATAAGCCAAACCACATTACTCCGGCCATGGTAGAAAGGAAGGGACCCCATTTTTCGAACAGAAAAGGCATGGTTTGAAAGGCCATACCAAAGCCGGCATTTTCTTTTACCCAATCTAAACCCAAATAACCGGCCGCTATGGGAATAACTATGGAACTTCCAAGCACCACTTCTACAAACTCGTTCATAAACCCGGCTGAAGCTGCGTTAAGGGCAATGTCATCTTTTGTTTTTAAGTACGAAGCATAACATTGTATAGAGCCCATACCTACCGAAAGGGTAAAGAATATCTGCCCTGCTGCGGCTAACCAAACTTTAGGGTTACTGAGAGAATCAAACTGGGGTGTCCAAAGAAAATTTAAGCCATCTAAAGCACTGGCGGTTGGGTGCTCGGGCGAGGCACCTGATGTACCTAAGGTTAGACCTCTAAAAGCCAAAACAAAACCGAAAAGGATTAGCAAAGGCATGCCGATTTTTGCTGCCCGCTCCACCCCGTGTAATCCTCTCGAAAGGATAAACGTATTGAGGGCAAGGCATACAACAAAAAAGATAACTGCCTCAAACAGAATACCAGTGGTGGAGTGAAAAACATCCACATAGTTACCAAAGAAAGCTGCTACCTGTATCTGGCTAAGGCCATCGAACGTACCAATGGCGGAATGATATACATAAGCCATTGTCCAACTTTCGATATAGCAGTAGTAAGCAGCCACTGCCAGATTGGTAAATATGCCAAATACCCCAATGTATTTCCAGAAAGGCCGCTTATCAAGCGCGTCAAGAATAAAGGGGGTGGAATGGTGGCCACGGTTGCCGCCAAAGCGCCCCATACTCCACTCAATCCACAGCAGCGGAATAC
>CAZLXD010000198.1:0-6219 GCA_964563185.1 uncultured Chitinophaga sp. | reverse complement strand
TCGAACGGAAAACTGAAGGGCTACAATACTGATGCATTTGGTTTTGAGAACACGTTGCGCCCTTTTATTTGCCACGAAGAGTTTTACAATAAAGAAATGAAGGTATATGAACTGCCACCTATTACCGCTTTTATTCTTGGAACAGGAGGCTCGGCAAATGCGGTAAAGTATGTGCTGCACAAAGTCAACATCCCTTTCGTTTCTGTTTCGCGTGAGGACAAAGAAGAGGTGATTCGTTACTCAGACATAGAGAAACACATGGCTAACTATAACCTGTTTGTTAATACTACACCACTAGGTATGTATCCTGATACTAACACTTGCCCCGATATTCCTTATGAGCAACTAACGAGTAAAGATTTTCTTTTTGATTTGGTGTACAATCCTGATGAAACTTTGTTTTTGAAAAAGGGGAAAGAGAAAGAGGCGAAAATTCAAAACGGGTTGCAAATGCTGCAACTACAGGCAGAGAAAAGCTGGGAGATATGGAATAGCTAATGACCTTACTTCCTCAATCCCCACCAAATCATAATAGAGTTAAATGCCGTAGCTACTAAAGCCAGCAGGCACTTGGTCCAGGCTAAACCGGTAAAGTCGGGCACTTCGCCATTTATCAGTTGCATTGATTTTTGCCAAAGTATGTAGTAGTCGGTAATGTAGTAGGCATCTTTTAAAATAAAAACAGCATAAAAGCTAAACGCCAACACATAAGGCACAGGCGCAAACTTTTTTAAGGCCTGCGAATAAAGATTTGCTAGAATCACCTGCACAAAAAAGAAGAGGTTGATAGAGAAAATCATCAGCGACTTGAGATTGTTGTATTGAATATTGTTTTCTTCCGGAATTGAAGATGATGTAAGCGCCTTAGGAACAAAATAGGACAGCGCAAAGGTAATAACGATTCCTACTCCCAAAATCCATAGAAACCACCGAAGCAGGCGCTTAGGTTCAGGGTTTAAAAACCGTGCGGAGGTAATTGCTCGTTTATACAGCACTCCCATCATAAACCCGATAGCCGCCAGTATTATAAACAGAATGAGTGTGAACATGCTTTATTCTTTGGCTCTTTCAATTAAGGTGGATGGTAACTTCTTTGATATTTTTGCCCCCAGTTCTTTCATTTTTTCGGCACGCCTTACCAAGTTACCGGTACCTTCGTGCAGTTTTTTCATTGCCTCTTCGTAATCCGTTTGTGTTTTTTTTATGCCGTTACCTACTTTGATAAGATCTTCTACAAACGCCACAAATTTATCATAGAGTTTCCCGCCTTCATCGGCAATTTCCAGCGCATTGCGGGTTTGGCGTTCCTGTTTCCAAATAGAAGCAATGGTGCGCAGTGTTGCCAATAATGTTGAAGGGCTTACAATCACAATCTTTCTGTCCCACGCAAAACCAAAAAGGTCGTTATCACCTTGCAGCGCCAGGCTAAACGATGATTCAATAGGCATAAACAGCAAAACAAAATCGGGCGAGTTAAAGCCTTGCGCAGTTTGGTAGTTTTTATCGCTTAGCAGTTTAATGTGACTCCGCACTGAATCAATATGTTGTTTCAAAAACTTGCTGCGTTCGGCTTCATCCGTAGCATTCACACAAGCCTCATAAGCTACTAATGAAACCTTCGAGTCAATAATAATATGCTTGCTATCAGGCAGCATTACGATTACATCGGGTTTAATCTGCCGTCCTTCATCGTTGGCGGTAACGGTTTGAGTACGGTATTCTTCTCCGTCCTTTAAGCCCGAGCGCTCAAGTATCTTTTCCAGCACTAATTCGCCCCAGTTACCCTGTTGCTTATTATCGCCTTTCAGCGCAGTAGCCAGATTATTGGCTTCCTCGCTCAACTGCTTATTTAGCTCAATCAGGTTTTTAATCTCGGTCTTCAACGTAATCCGTTCAGCACTCTCGTGTTTGTAGGTTTGCTCAACCTTTTGTTCAAACTCTTTAATCTTTTCCTTCAAAGGGTTAAGTATGACATTGAGGTTACTACGGTTTTGCTCGGTAAACTTCTGGCTCTTTTCATCCAGTATACGGTTGGCCAGGTTTTCAAACTCCTTGGCAAACCGCTGGTTTAGCTGTTCCAACTGTTCCTTCTGCTCCCGCAGTTTCTGATGGAGGTTACTGTTATCGGTTTGTGAAGCAGCCAATTCATGCGTAAGCTGCTCTACCCTTCTGCGTTCGGCTGTTAAACGCGCTTCGTTATTCTCTGCCAGCAGGCGCATTTCGCTTTTCAGCTCGGTGTTTGTTTGCTCCAGCAGCCTTGCTTTTTCAGCAGCCGTACTTAACTCGCCCTGACTTTTGCTTCGTAAAAAGAAAAAAGCCACCGCAAAACCGGCCAAAGCACCAACCACTAAAAACACCATTTCCATTCCCATAACTCTATCGTGCGCTAAAGGTAAAAATCCTGTGCTATGTATTGGTATTTGCAGGGCTGCCGTGCATCAGTTGTCCACTCAGCAGATTTTTTCAACTTCGCTCTGCAAATTACACATGGATATATCGCCCGATGTTTTTGAGAATACGGCTATTGCTTACGCTGCTAAAAGCGATGGCGAATTACAAAAGGCCAAGGCCCTTTTTACGTTAATGGCCAACAATCAATTGGTGAGCGTTGGCAGTTCCTTTGCAGTGGCAGCGCTTAAACTTCACCTTCCTGTTTCACCGCTTTTCAAATGGACAGTTTACAGCCACTTTTGCGGTGGAGAAACTTTTGAAGAATGTAAGGAAGTAATTCACTCATTGAGCAAAAGTAATGTGGGCGTATTGCTGAATTACGGAGTGGAACTGAAAGAAAGCGAAGAAGATTTCGAAACCGTACTGCAGAGTAATAAAGAAGCCGTTGATTTTGCCAGGGAAAATAGAACGGTAAAAGGGGTTTGTATAAAACCTACCAGCTATGGGCGCTTGTCTTTGTTTGAAAAAATACAAAACCGCGAAGAGTTAACAAAAGCAGAGCAGAAGGAATTTGATAAAGTGAGGAAGCGTTTTAATGAAGTTTGTTCACATGCCTCGAAAACAAATGTGGCGCTGTATATTGATGCTGAGGAAAGCTGGATACAAGACACGTTGGATGATATGGTGGAGGAAATGATGCGCCAATATAACAGCAAAACCTGTGTAGTTTTCAATACCTTTCAAATGTACCGTTGGGATAGATTGGATTATCTGCAGCGGCAAGTTGAAAAGGCAAAAGTGGGTAACTATCTGTTAGGTGCTAAACTGGTGCGCGGGGCTTACATGGAGAAAGAACGCGAGCGCGCCAAAGAAATGAGATACAAGTCGCCTATTCATGCCAATAAAAAAGCCGTAGATGCCGACTTTGATACAGCTGTTGAAATCTGTTTAGATAACTTTGCACATGTTTACCTGTGCTTGGCTTCACAAAGTGAAAAAAGCAATTTGGCTGCTATGCATTTAATGGCAGAAAAGGGGATAAACAGGAATAGTGAGCGTGTAGTATTCTCCCAGTTATACGGGATGGGCGATAACGTTACCTTTAATCAAGCCGCTTTGGGTTTTAATGCTACCAAATACTTACCTTATGGACCGGTAAAAGAAGTAATACCCTATCTTATCAGAAGGGCAGAGGAAAACACTTCAGTAGCCGGACAAACCAGTCGTGAACTTTCTTTGCTTAAAAAGGAAATGAAGCGCAGAAAAGGCTGTTGATTCAGGACAAGGATTACGGCAGCGGATTCCCCGGCAGTTGGTATTCCTCATTCGACTTGACATACTTCCGGCTTTTATCGTCAAAGTAATAGTTAACCGAAAAGCCGGTAGTGGAATTCCAAACGTAAATTACTTCATCGTGGTTTTTTTCTACAAACGGAACCATCATTACGCTTTGGGTAATGCCCGTGTTGGTAGGTAACTGAAAATCAGACTTTGCTTTAATAAAACGTTTCTCCAGTTCATCGTAATACCACATCATTGAGGCTCCGTTTATAACGCTCCACACCAACACTACTTCGCTTTTATCGTTTCCAATGTACGGATACATCATTACATTGCCCGACACCCCGGGTGAGGAGGGAAGTTGAAATTCATCGGCAGCCTTTTTAAATTTCTTTTCGGCTGTATCAAAGTAATACGATACAGATTTACCGGAATTGGCATCCCACACCAGCACCACTTCGCTGCGGTCCTTACCAATGTAAGGGTGCATCATTATTTTTCCGGTTATACCGGTGCTTTGCGGTAGCTGGTATTCGGGTGTGGCTTTCAGGAATTTCTTTTCTCCCTTGTCGTAATAGAAAGAAACCGATTTGCCCGAGGTTGTTTCCCAACAAAGAACTACTTCGCTTCCATCGCTGCCTATGTAAGGGAACATTAAAACATATCCCGACAGCCCAATACTTTGGGGCAGCTGATACCCTTCGGAACTTTTTGTCATTTTATTTTCAGCCTCGTCATAATACCACGAAACGGACTGGCCGGTGGTGGGGCTCCACGCCAAAATAACTTCCGAACCATCGGCACCTATGTATGCCTTCATTTGAACTCCGCCAGTAACGCCCAGGTTGGCGGGCAACTGAAAGCCCAGGTTAGCTCTCATCATTTTCTTCTCGCTTTCATCGTAATACCACTCGGAAGACTTACCTGTTTTGCGGTGGTAAGCAAGTACTACTTCCGATTGGTCGTTACCAACAAACGGAAGCAGCATAATATCGCCCTGGGCAACTGATACTGTATGCAAAAGGCAAACGAAAGCAGAAACTAAACTTAAGCGCATGGCAGTTTATTTATTTGCAAAGTAAATTCAATCCTTCGCAATTCAATATCTCCGAGCAGGGATTTACAAAACGGCAAGGTAAAAGCTTAGGTATCCATCAAATCAATGTATTTATCTGTGCCATTGAAACCACGAGGAACAAAACAGGAAGCAATCTACTAAGCGCTTGGGAATTGCTTCTGCCCTTGTCTGTTTGATTTTTAGCAATACTTCGCAATGAAGCTGTTTATGTTTTCTTTTCTTCTTCCTCCTTCCTTGGGAAATACATCAGCGGTGTATTTATTTGTACAGTTCGAGCACGAACTCCATACGTTTAGCTTGGGTGGTAAAGGTTTGACGCGGTAAATAAGGTCAACGGCTTTATCTAACCCGTTGTAGGCTTCTACTAATGCGGGCGGCATGGTGAACGGGTCGTGAAAGGCTGTTGCCGCTCTTTTGTCACCTCATCCCTCTGTCACCTTTCCCGTTTGCCCTTTCCCCTTTTAGCCACTCCACACCCCCCTGTGTATAGCTTGCCCTTGCCAATTACAAAGCAAACCAAACCATTCCCGATATTGCTTTTCATTAGCGGTATCATTGTCAAAGTCTCAAATCATACTCTCATGGCTAACACATTCATAGTAACAGGCGGCAAAAAACTAAAAGGAGAAATTGTTCCGCAGGGGGCCAAAAACGAAGCCCTGCAAATACTCTGTGCGGTGTTACTTACGCCACAAAAAGTAACCATCAGCAACATTCCCGCCATACGCGATGTGCTGGCGCTGATTGATATTCTGAAAGACCTTGGAGTGAAAGTGGAAAAGCTGAGCGAGGACACCTACACCTTTCAGGCTGATAACGTAGATCTGGATTACCTAAAAACCGATACCTACAAAAAGAAAGGGGCTGCTCTCCGGGGTAGTATTATGATAATGGGTCCTCTGCTTACCCGCTTCAAAAAAGCATACCTGCCCAAACCCGGTGGCGATAAAATTGGAAGAAGAAGATTAGATACCCACTTCCTCGGCTTCGAAAAACTGGGCGCAAAGTTCAACTACGACAGCAACGAAACCTTCTACAGCGTAGAGGCCAACAACCTCAGCGGCACTTACATTTTGTTAGATGAACCTTCGGTAACAGGAACAGCCAACATTGTAATGACAGCCGTAATGGCCAAAGGCAAAACCACCATGTTCAATGCCGCCTGCGAACCGTACCTGCAACAACTGTGCGCTATGCTCAATCGCATGGGCGCAAAAATTACGGGCGTAGGCTCCAATCTGCTTAGCATCGAAGGCGTGGAAAGCCTGGGCGGAACCGAACATCACATGCTGCCGGATATGATTGAGATTGGCTCCTTTATTGGCTTAGCCGCTATGACACAGAGCGAACTTACCATTAAAGATTGCCGCGTGGATATGCTCGGCAACATCCTTCCCGTTTTCGAAAAACTAGGCATACAAATGCAGGTAAAAGGCGATGATATTTACATCCCCACACAAACCAACTAC
>CAZLXD010000197.1:2740-6229 GCA_964563185.1 uncultured Chitinophaga sp. | reverse complement strand
CATTCAGGCGGGCAAGTATTGCAAGGCACCGACCGGCACAAGAACGTTGCGCTGAGGGCTGCGCTGTTTTGTTTCGCTAGTTTGGGTGAGTGAGGCCTGCGAGGAGACAGAAACCGGTAACACAAAAGAAGAGCGTCATTGCGAGCGTAGTTTAAGAAGCGAAGCAATCTCCATAGTTGTGAGGGAGATTATTCATCGTCTATTTATTTTTAATGGAATTCATGAACTGCGCTTCGCTGCGTTTGCTTCGTCAGATTGTTCTGTTTTATTTTTATGGAAATCTTCCTCGCAATGAAGCTCTTGGTGCTGGGTAAAGGCCTTTAACGCACTACATCGCAGCCTACCTGAAACTATACCTCACACCCACAAATCCGCGTATTCCTTGCAGGGGGGCGTAGTTGTAGCTGGTGTCAAACACATAACCGTTGGGGTTTTTCTCTGCATCATTCACCGTTTTATCAAAGGGGTCGTGTGGGCGCATCAGCGGGTTCTTCGGCATAAAGTTGAGCAGGTTCTTCACTCCAGCGTAAATCTCTAACCCAAACTTAAATTTCTTGGTAGCCTGCACATTCATCAGGCAATACCAGGGCGAGTATTCGGGGCGGAAATCGTTGGGCAGCACGGGCAGGCGCATAGGGCCGGTCCACTGGCCGTTCCAGTCCAGCGTAACCTGTGCTTTGGTAAAGGTGTAACTAACAGCGTAGGTGCCACTCCATTCGGGGGCATATATCTGTATAGTTTTGTAAGGTTGCCCGATACTGTCCTTGTCTACTCGGTACACCTTGTTATAAGTAACACCTCCCGAAATTTTTAGAGGGAAAGTAAAATGCAACTCAGTGTTAAGGGTAGCCCCAGCTGATACCGCATACCCTTTCAGGTTGTTGTATATGATTTTGTTGGGGTCAGAGTCAAAGTTGCCCATTATCTTATTAGTAAAGTAGGTAAAGAACCCCGATACATCGGTAGTAATAAATCCTTTCTTAAAATTTGTTTGGCGCTGGTAGTTAATGTTTCCGTTGTAGCTCTGTTCCGGCTTCAGTGTTTCAGCTATCACTACTTCGCGCGAGCCGGAAAGAGCAGCATGGTCTTCGGTAAACAAGTTAACCACCCGGTAACCATTGCCAACGTTGAAGCGTAGAATGTCATTTTTCGATGGCGACCATTTATAGCTTATACGGGGAGAAAAGATACTACCGTGTGTCAGGTTGTAATCGTATCGCACGCCCACGAGCAAGCGGTGCTTCTCACTTGGGCGGAATTCATACTGGGTAAATACCCCCGGCAGGTAAGTGTGTTGTGGGCGGTTGTAGATGAGACTATCTTTTATGGTTTGTGTACCTACAGTGTTGTCATCGTAAAAAATATAGCGGAAGGATGTTCCCGTCATCAGGTAGTGTTTCTGTTTCCAATCTCTGTCCCAATACAATTGAGCAAAGGCTACGTGTTGTTTAGCTATAAACGGCACTATGCCGTAGTAAGAGTTTTGGTCGTGGTAGTTGTAGGAATACTGCACAAATACTTTCTCCTTCACCGGCAGCGCGGTAGAACCAATCAATTCAAAGCGGTGAGTGTAAATGCTTTCTCCATAAACGGAATCGCTCCCTCTGAATTCCTTTGTCCAGTTCATTTGGCCTCCCCAACGATTCTCATACAGATAACGAATAGCGAGACTGTTTACCCGCTCATTTTTTAAGCGAATTTCCCACTTATTAAAGGCTGAAAAGCGGTTTTGCAATGTTACATCCGTAAATCCGTCTTTGTTTAAATCCCACTTTACCGGTAAGTTGAAGTAGTTTACACCGAACAGCGTAGAGATGTTCTTCTTCAGTTTAAAACTCATGCCTAAATCGGCATTTACTTCTCCGTAGCCGGTGGCAAACACATCGGCCGAAAGGAGAGGAGCCCGCAAAGTGTTTTTAGTAATAATGTTAATGAGCCCTGCCATAGCCTCGCTGCCATACAAGCTGGAGGCGGGGCCTTTCACCACCTCAATCCTTTCTATCATAGAATTAGGGATGCCTGATAAACCGTAAACGGTAGAAAGGCTGCTTACTATAGGCATGCCGTCAATAAGCACCATGGTATAGGGGCCTTCCATGCCGTTGATGTGTATATCGCCCGTGCTGCACACGTTACAGTTTAGTTGCGGGCGCACGCCATTTACCATAGTCATGGCTTCAAATACATTGGGTGTTGGATTTTTTAAAAAGAATTTGGAGGTGTAAATTTCCACGGGCACAGGGCTTTCTGATTTTTTCATCTCGCGCATATTGCCGGTTACCACTACTTCCTGCAAACTTTTATCGGAACTTTTCAACTGAAACTTAAATGGCGCGTTCTGTACCTTTACTTCAATGCTTTGTATCAGTTCATCATAACCAATGTAGCGGATAACAATAGTTTCCTTGCCCACCGGTACTTTGGTAAATGAGAAGCACCCAAGGCTATCGGCTGTGGTAGTTAGCCCCGCTGTTTTTAAATGCACTAAGGCATAGCTTACCACACCTTTATCATAGCTAATTGTTCCTCCCAGCGAAACAAATTGCTGCGCCTGCAACGAAGTGTTCAGGAACAAAAGAGAAAGAAGGAGTGAAGTAATGTTTCGAGGCAACTATTTTAAAATTTAGGTAAATCTAAAAATATGATTTGATATTTCGAATGTAGCCGGTGTCCATATTCTCTACACCCTATTGCATTGTGTTAAGATTTAAAGGATGGCATGCGGGAGGACTACGGCTTGATCATCTATTTTTAAACAACATATTACTGTATGAAGCTAACCGCCTGGCTGTTCTTCCCTTTATTAGCATTTTGCTTTTATGATGCTCAAGCACAAAAAGTAAATGCCGAGATATTTATACCGATTGACAACCGTAACGAAATATGGTTGAAACCTCGTATTGATACTCTTGATAACCTGAAGGAGTATGAGTTTAAAATCCGCGTAGTTCCCGAGTATACGATATCGCAGTTTTTGTTCGAGAAAGGATTAGCTATACAAACCGACAGTGTATTAAAGATAATCCCTAATAGTACGAACTATGGGGGCCATGACACGGCTACCTTGCGAGTAATAGTTACCAGTATATCCGGTTCGCGTATTATACTTTTTCAAAAGCGTTTTGTGGTAAAAGTGCCGCCCCGCATGTTTCCGGTTCAGAGTAAGCCAGAGAACAACATTATGCAGTTGAATGGGAAGGTTTTCCTTGAAAGGAATCGGCCATACTCTCGCGATTTGTTTACGCAATCATCTCCGATTATCTCCATGTATGACAATAACGTAAGTATGAAGCCTTATGATATTAAAGGGGTAACGGTTACTTTTTACGAAAAGGAGGGTAAGCAATATGTTTCGGAATCGGATACTGTTAATGCCGATGCGGTAAAGGAGTTGAAAAAGATTAAAAATCCGGTTCCTGTTTATATTAAGGTGGATGCTCTGAGTGGTAAAACGCGAAAAGTAGTATGGAACAAAATTGTTATTTACAC
>CAZLXD010000197.1:1715-2730 GCA_964563185.1 uncultured Chitinophaga sp. | reverse complement strand
CTGATTTCTTCTACTCTGCTAATCGGCTTTTCCTGTATCCATAAAGGAAGTAAACAGCAAAGCCCAATAACAGCCATATTAAAAAGCGAGTCCAGTTTGATGCTCCCGATTCGCATAACAAATACGAGCATGCCAGCAAGCCTAATACGGGAATGAGCGATAGCTTCTTCCACACAGAAACAATTGTTAAGCCAACAAACAGCAGAGCAAAACCTGCAAACATCCCTTTGTGAAGCAAGGCTTCAAACAGTTCGTAGTTAGAACTTGTTTCAGGCATGGTAAAATAAGCAGCTACTCCTTCGGCATTGTAAATGTATATGAGAACAATAGTTGCAATTAATACAAACGGCATTACATACCCTGCATTGATGTATGGTGTTTTAAAACTTCCCCGAGGGGGATTGGGATACAAATCTAAACGCAAAACTCCGGCACATACCAGCACAAATGCAAACAGGGTTCCCACCGAAGTGAGTTGAATAACAGTATCCAGGTTGAGAAACAAGGCGGGTATACCTACTACCAATCCTGTTAGTATGGTAGAAAACGAAGGTGTTTTATATTTAGGATGGATTTTTGAGAATACTTTAGGCAATAATCCATCGCGGCTCATGCTCATCCATATTCTTGGTTGCCCTATTTGGAATACCAGCAATACGCTTGCCGTAGCAATCACCGCACTGATGGCCACTACTCCGGCAATCCAGTTTAGTCCTACTTCATTAAATACAAAAGCCATTGGGTCGCCAACATCCAGTTTAGAATAGTTGACCATGCCGGTTAAAGTGAGCGCTACCAATACATATATGATAGTGCAAAGAATGAGGGAGTAAATCATCCCTCTTGGTAAATCGCGCTGCGGGTTGCGGCATTCTTCGGCAGTAGTGGATATAGCGTCAAAACCTATGTAAGCAAAGAAAACAGCTGCCGTGCCTTTAAGCACGCCACCAACCCCATTTGGCAAAAAGGGACTCCAGTTTTCAGGCTTCACATAAAAAGATCCAAGTGCAATTAC
>CAZLXD010000197.1:0-1705 GCA_964563185.1 uncultured Chitinophaga sp. | reverse complement strand
TCCAATTGGCAGAAGTTTTAGATTCCTTAATTCCAACGTAAGTGATGTAAGTGATGGCTACCACAATAAACAAGGCGGGTAGGTCGAAAATTATACGAATGCCTGCTAACTGCGGTGCATTATTCCAAGCAAGCTGGGCAGCCTCGCTACCCAATGCTCTGGCTGTCCAGTAATCCATTGTCATAAAATCAGGAATGTGAAAACCAAATCCGTGCATCAGTGTAGTAAAGTAATCGCTCCACGAAATGGCCACTGCTATGTTGCCTATAGCGTATTCCATTAGTAAATCCCAACCTATAATCCAGGCAATAACCTCTCCAAAGGCTACATAGGAATAGGTATAGGCACTTCCGCTTACGGGCACCAGGCTGGCAAATTCGGCATAACACATTGCCGAAAAACCGCAGGCAATAGCTACAAAAATAAAAAGCAGAATAATTCCCGGCCCACCATCAAAACTTGCTTTACCTATGGTGGAAAATATACCGGCCCCCACAATAGCTGCAATACCAAAGGCCGTAAGGTCTCTTACACCAAGTGTTTTATGCAAACCGGCTGCTGCTTCTCCATCGCCATAACCTTCTGAAGCGTCTTGTAAAACTTTAGCAACGTCCTTTTTTCTAAAAATATCCTGCATGTTTCGGTGTTGTGTGCGGCTAAATATAGGAAAGGCTTTAAACTTTAAACCTTTACCTGTAAACTCGCGCTGTGCGTTACAATTTCATTACCATAGAAGGAACCATAGGTGCTGGTAAAACTACTCTTGCTAAGCAGTTGGCGGATGACTATAATGGCCAATTGATATTGGAACGCTTTGACGAGAATCCATTTCTCCCCAAGTTTTACGAAGACCCGGAGCGACACGCCTTTTCTGTTGAACTGTTCTTTATGGCAGAACGTTTCCAACACTTAAGGAAATTATTGAGCGAAGCAGATATGTTCTCCAACTTTACAGTATCTGATTTTTTGTTTCAGAAGAGTTTGATTTTTGCTCAACAGAACTTGGCCGATGATGAGGGGAAACTGTATCGTATGTTGTTTGATATTATTAATCCCACTTTGCCTAAGCCGGATATAGTTTTGTATTTGTATGCACCGGTAGATAAACTATTGGAAAACATTCGTAAGCGTGGAAGAGATTATGAACAAACCATAACAGCCGGTTACCTTCAGAAAATACAATCCGCCTATCTTGATTACTTTAAACTTCAGCATCATTCACGTGTAGTTTTGCTGAATACTTCAGGACTTAACTGGGTAGAAAATAAAACTGATTATAATACTGTTGTAGATTTGCTAAACGATGAGTTTGAGCCGGGACTGCATTACCTGTAAGTGAAAGAGCGCTTACCCACTAGGATTAAGCGCTCTTTTTGTGATCCCGAAGGGATTCGAACCCCTGACCCACAGCTTAGAAGGCTGTTGCTCTATCCAACTGAGCTAAGGGCGCCTTGTTCCGGCGTCGTCCGTCGAACCCTTACAACGGCCGGTCGTAGCGGAAATTGTCGGCGTAATTCTTGATGATGTGGGCGCGTTCATTGGGCTTGGCAACCTCGGCTTGAAGGCCGTTGCGCTTGGCATAGTCGAGCGCCGCCTCAAGGCTTGGGAATTTCAGCCGCAATTGCTGGTCCATGTCGCTGGAGCCGGTCCAGCCCATCAGGGGATCGATTCGCTTGGCGGCCGCTGGTTCGGGTTCCAACACCCA
>CAZLXD010000196.1:0-6246 GCA_964563185.1 uncultured Chitinophaga sp. | reverse complement strand
TTAGTCTTTCAATTGCGAACTTTTGTAAGTGCTCCTTATCAAATTCAAACAATACATGCCATAAATCTAAAGCCGAATAGTTATTAACAACCTTAGGGCAATTGCCAATATTGTATTGATGAATGGTGTTAAGGCTATCCGAAATAATCTCACCCCATATATCAATCAGCCCCTTGCAAATGGGCATTCCCGAAACGGAAGAATCATAAATACCCTCTTTATTTACAGGATAGTTGTATTCTTTTTTAACCCCAAATTGTTTGTCTAAATATTTGCGAATCTCTTCAAACTTAAAGTTGGCATCTTTCTTCAAGAAGAAACTGAAAAGCAGAGTTCGCATTTCTGCTTTCAAAGGTTGTTTTTCACCTTGTTCATCGTAATACTTAATAGTATTAATAAAACTTAACGCTCTGAATACTTCATAAACAGGATGAGAAATCGGACATCTGGGTTTTGTTGGTTCTAATGTGCATTTGCCGATGTTTCCTTTTTGAGTTCTTAAAGGTCGTTGCCAAATAATTGCTTTTCGCAATCTTCTTACGAAATCATCTTTGTAGTTACCTTGTTCGTCTTGCGATACGTTCAACCCTTGCCCCTCACAAATTAAAACCAATTCGTTTTCGTACTCTTGCCTATATGGGTATTGGTTTCTGGCTCTAAGTCCTTTATTCAAAAACTCGTTTGTTAATGCTTCTGCAATAGTTTTATTTTCTTTCAATGCTTTTCCAAAAGTGCCAGTTTCCCTTCTTTCCTTTTGCTTCTCAGTTTCTTTATTTGTTTCACCTATGTCTTTGTATCCCCTCCGTTGTACTAAATGATATAAAGCTCTTCCAAACTCGTGAGGGCTTAATTTATCCTCAAGTGCCTTTACTCTCAGTTGGTATGGATTATCATATTTAACTCCTTTATCTAAGTACGTGAAGTCGCACCCAAGCCATTTAAGAAACAAAGGATTTTCAGGAAAAACTTGCTTCAATCCCTTACGGTATTTGCTCCATGCATTAAGCTCCGCAATCTCTAAAGGTACACATTTTTTCTCCACTAAAACTTCCAACAATTCCCACTTTCTGTACTTTCTTGATTGTATCAATCTTCTTTTTGAACGTGCAGTTCTTCTCTCTCTGGTAGGAGATTCATAACCGCCAGTTGCACCTTTGCTCATTCCTGAATGAAAGGTGACCACACCCCATTGAGTTATCTTGTCGTCATTCCTTAATGCCCATCCTATTGATGAACTGCCTAAGTCTAAACCAAGTCTTTGCATATTGTTATTTTTTTACTTTTACATCGAAAGACAAATCACAACAAGGCCTTCGAGCCGTAGGATTTATTTTTCCTAGGCGACTGCTTTTGGTAGTCGCCATTTTATTCTCCAAACATCACTTCTTCTCACGCAACCTACCCGCGCACTAACCAATACCTATAAAATTCCGGTTCAATCAATGTCAGGCATTGTAATTACGCTTGGCGGCTTAGGTAAAACTAAAAACAAACTTTGAAAAGACAATACCGGGTGCGGCACCGACCTAATTACTTATAGCCTAAACTTTTGCTTTCGTTTTTCGATGAGGTTATTGGTGAGATGATAAGTCCTTTTCAGATTTTTTTACAATTAAATGACAATTGGAAACATACTATGCGATAGTGTGTTTGCGTTTATAGTTTTAGTAAGGTTAACCTGATGCACTTGACAGCCACCTTTTGCCAGTTAGGACAGAAGGGTAGAAAACAAGGAGGACCGATGAAACAGCCAGGATTGCAACATTCCCTATGATGCCCGATGCGACAGCACAGGGACGGAATGCCCCAACGAAAGCGGGGGAGATTTTAAACAATAATTTTTTGGAACGAGTATAACCACTTCACCTTGGGAAATCGAAGGGAAAGTGGGAGTACATAAAAGCTAAATAATATGAATACGAGTTATAATTGTGCCCAGCCCGAACTATACAGTGCTGCGCGCATGGTCATCAGGGCCGCCATCAGGGAAATAGCCGGTTTTACCCCTGTAAAGGCTAAATACGATCCTCCTTTTTTTGCGGCACTACAGGCCGAGGTAGCAGCTGCCGAAGCCATGCCCGATGAGCAAAGCCGCGGCAGTGTGGCCGAAGCCTTGCGTATTACTACTAAGCAAATGGCCACCGGTTGCCTTAACCAATGGCAGTTTTTAAAAGGCTACATTGAAGATGCCCCGGCTATGCAGGGCGAACTGCAAAAGCCCGCCTTAGAAGCAGCCGGAAGCACCTACTACCGCGATGCTGCGGGCGATGACTGGGAAAGTGTAAACCAGCTAATGGTATCGGCCATACAGTTTGTAACCGACCATACCCTACATCTGACTGACGGCAACAACATGCCTCCAACTTTCATTGCCAATTTAACCGCTGCGCACACCGCCTTTACAGGCCATTGGGAAAATTTTCAGGACGAAGAAGAGCAGAACGCCATACGCGCTCAGGAAAAAGTGGATGCCAACAACACCCTTTACAATAAGGTGATTCAGATTTGTAAAGATGGTCAGCGCATATTCCGCAGCAACGATGCCAGGCGCGACCAGTTTGTGTGGGACAGCGTGCTTTACATTGTGCGCGGGGCAGGCATTGCCGGCATACGCGGAACGGTGTTAGAGTTAAGCACCCAACAACCGGTAGCGGGGGCTACGGTTCTTATTGTTGAAACAGGCGACACCGGAGTGCCCGATGAAGAAGGCGTTTACCGCATTACCGGTGTACCTGCGGGTAATTACATTGTTCGCTGCACCGCTGCGGGCTATAATACCATAGAGCAGCCCTTTGAGGTACTTACCGGCACCATCTCCACCCTCGACTTCCGCTTAACAGCCGTGTAACAACTGCTTATAGCCGATAGCCTTTCTGCGGCAGGTTAGCCCATGCACCAAAGCACGGCAGCCTGCCGCAACTGTTTCACCTTTCCGTTACTGCCTCCTAAATCCTGCCTCCTGCCGCTTTCCCCTTTCCTGCATTTATCCAATTCCCTCATTTGTTCAAACTGTGTAACTCTTCCTTCTCAACTACTCCTATCTTACTATTCCTCTATGCGCCTCCACCATAACTTAGAACTGACTGACGGCAACAACATGCCTCCAACTTTCATTGGTAATTTAACCCATGCACACAGCACATTTATTGTCAAGTGGCAATTGGTTGTTTTACAAAAGTCCGTTCTTTGAACGATGGTATTAAAACGTCATTCACTCCAACATAACCGCACTTAAGAAAGCAGCAAAAACCATCAAACGTTACTTAGCAGAAATCCTGCATCAGATTAGTAATACCGCCTCCAGCGCCAGAGCCGAACAAACCAATAACAAAATTGCCAAACTGCAACGGGTAGCACAGGGCTATTCCAACTTCAATAATCTTTGCGCTGCTATACTTTTCTTTAACGGCCAACTTGACCTGCTCTTACCGATTAACGATAGAACCCCAAAAACGGAGTATTTGAAGCAAATTTCAACGATACCTAGCCAGGTATTTAATACAGCACAATATCATTATAATTTAGCCCACTCCATATTTCTCTTAACTATCCGCTTCCCAAATTAGCCTTCTGTTTTCGCAGTCCCGGAAGCCCACCTGTTCCGCACACAGGCAGAAACTCTGTGCAATTAGCATACTTTGCATAACCAAACAAAAAGTCCCGCCTACTGGCGGGACTTTTTGTTTTACAGCTAAAATGTTTTAATCTTTTTCTACATAGTCAACATAGTAGTCGAGCACGTCCTTAATAGAAACAATGCCCACTACTTCGTTATCATCATTTACTACAGGCAATGCCTGAAACTCGCGTTCGCGCAAAGTAGCAGCTGCCAAAGAAATAGCATCGTCAATCTTTACCGTTTTTGGATTTGGAGTCATTAACTCTGTAATTTTTACTACTTGGTCTAACTGAGCTAAGTCAATAGCTTTACCCTTAAAGCGCTGCTGAACAAGAAGTTTTGGAATATCATTAGAACTGATAATGCCTATTAACTTTTCATTAGAGTCAACCACCGGCAAGTGGCGCATTGGAAATTCTGTGAATAGCTGAATTACCTGCGAAAGGGTATTGGCAGAGGTGGCGCAAACCACTTTGGCAGACATGATAATTCGAACAGTGCTGGTTATCTTCATTTGTTTGGTTTTAATGGTGTAAAATTAAGAGGATATGTATGTATAAAAACAGATAAATATCAGTTTCTCAATAAAAATTTAGTGATACACGTCATCGGATTATTGTTACGCTACCTTTTCGGAATACGCTACGGTCGTCACCATACAAACCGAGCTTGCATACATACACATACACGCCCGGAGGGGCCGGCTTGCCTTTATAGGTTCCGTTCCAGGGGTAAGTGCCATCATGTACTTTTTCTCCAGTTCGGTTAAAAATTTGAAAACTGATAACGCGCACACCGCCTTGTGAGAGTACATAAAAATCATCGTTGTTACCATCTCCGTTAGGGGTAAATGCATTGGGTATGTAAAAGTTATTAGGAAGAATAACCCGTATTAAAGCTGAGTCGGCAATGGTACAACCGCCAGTGTAAACAAGCAAGGTATAGGATTGGTCGTTTTGAGGAGATACTACCGGGTTCGGGCAATTAGTGCACGATATGTTTGAAACCGGAAACCATAGGAATGAATCTATGGAAACTGAATTCAGATTCAAATCACTATAAAGCATTACGCTGTCTCCAAACAAAATCAGGGTATCAGGATGCACGCTCATATTAGGGGGAGCAATAGAAGTTACCGAAATGTAATTGGAAGTATCGCGGCAGCCGTTCTGGTCGGTTACCACTACATAATACTGCCCCGGTTGGCTCACCGTAGTGGCCGATGATGTACTGCCATTACTCCACTGGTAAGTTGCAAAGCTGCCGTTTACTGAAAGTGAAACGGTTTGGTTAGCGCAAAGGCGGGTAGTGCCGGTGGTATCAATTGTTGCAGTGGGGTTAGGGTTTGAATAGATGACCACCGTATCCCTTCTAAAGCAGGTAAAATCAGCAGTTCTTAAAACATAAAGGAATGTATCTACTGTTCCAATGGGAACAACTGCCACGGGGTTGGGAACTGTTGTGCCGGTTAACCAGCTTTGAACAGTGCCATTTTCGCCTGTCCACTGCACACTGGCACCAGCGCTGGTGGTAGGTGTTCCGCCTAACTGAGCAGAACCTCCTCCGCACAGGTAAACATCGTTTCCCGCATTGGCCGGTGGCGAAGGAACAACGGTTACACTTAAATCGTTAGTAACTGCTAGGTTTTCGCAGGTATCTGCAATGTAGCAGCCAATGGTAACATCAGCCTGCGGATAAATAGTCAGGTTAGGGGTGTTGTAAACGGTATCAATAGTGTTTCCCCCATCCAGTATCCAGTAGTAGTGGTAAGGTGGTACACCACAGTTGGGGTGTGCAGTAAAAGTTACCAGTTCTCCTGCACATACCTGAGTTTTATCCTGCGATATAGTTCCTTCTACTGTGCAGGCTTCAATGGTCATTCGCCAGTAGTTGCCTCGCGCACACAAATAGCCGCATACATCACCGCAGGTGGAATCACGGTTTTTTAGGGTAAAATCAAGGTAATAATCCGGGCATTGTGGGTCATGGCATGTCAGGTAATCTGAATTAAAACTGTTTATAAGCAGTGGCCCGGCTCCCGGAACAAGATTGGGGTCGGTGGTACAGGTTCCTGTAAAAGGAGGTAGTGCCGGGTTACAGGCTAACAATCCGGTTGATTCGTTGCAGGCATCACTAACAACTTCCATGGTAACCTGGCTGAAGGTGCAGAATGGGGCCGGTAACGGTGGGTTTCCGCAGGCAGGGTCATAAGTAAGTGTGTATTCCAAATCTACATAAGCATTTGTCAGTTCACTCATACCCGGCACTGTGTCTGTAAGGTGATAGTCGCAACTGCCAAGTGCCATAGTAGTAAATGCCATGTTTACTGAAGGAAGGCCAGTTTTTGTAAAATTGCCTGTATCGTTAACCCCTACTACTACAGGGTCAATAGTAATAGGATAAGTGTGGTTCGGGTTACTTAGCCAATCAGTTCCTATCAGTGTTTGTAATGTGTAATCGTTTCCCTCACTTATCAGTTTGTATGAACCGTATACTCCCCATGCTTTAGCATCTACCAATACCGGTTTTTCATAAACCACCACATCTTTTCCTTCTTTGTTTTTTATAACATAATCGCCCTGATAAGAGCCATCTGCCAAACGGGAGCTTTGAGGTGTTTCGTTCAC
>CAZLXD010000195.1:0-6254 GCA_964563185.1 uncultured Chitinophaga sp. | reverse complement strand
TGAAACACCGGCTGCATCAACTGCAATAGGGCTCATAGCGGCAATTTGCATAGCCACATCTTTACCTACGGTTGAAACGGCATCGTTCAGCGGTTTGTTAAGCGCTACCAATACACCAATTTTGTTTCCCATGTGGTTGTAAGCTACTACCGCTTCGCCTTCCACGCTTTCGTAAGCCGATACGTTAATCAACTCGCCAATAGCCGATACTTTTTCCTGAACCAGGTTTTTAACCGAGCTTCCGCCTAAGTCCAGTTCTAGCACTTCTTCCACTGTTTTTGAACCGGCTGCCAGGGCTGCATCGGCAATAGAGGTAGCCAGTTTTACAAACTCCTCGTTCTTAGCCACGAAGTCAGTTTCGCAGGAAAGGTAAACAGCCACGCCTTTTTTATTGTCGGCTGAAGTTTTAGCAATTACTACACCTTCGGCTGCTGCGCGTCCGGCACGGAGTTCAGCTACCTTAGCTCCTTTCTTACGCAAAAAGTCAATAGCTGCCTGAATATCGCCATTGGCTTCGGTTAAGGCTTTTTTACAATCCATTAAACCTGCACCTGTCAGGTTTCTCAATTCGTTTACTTGTGCTGCTGTAACTGTCATTTTGTATTGTGTTTTATGCTTGTTTTAATTTTTTGATTCGGTTCCTTTTTTAAATGAAGTTGCCAAGTCGAATCAACCTGGCAACTTTCACTATTGAGCGCTGTGGTCAGCGTTTGTCAAATTGATTATACTTTACGGGCAGGGCCTTTGGTTCTGGCTCTTCCTGCACCACCGGCTCCGGTTGTGCGCTTTTTAGCAGCACCACGTGCACCACCTTCTCCACCGGCAGCTTCTTCTTCAGCAGCTAATTCGGCTTCGTAGCGGTTTCTTTCTGCTATTTCCTCTTCAGTTTCCTGATCAACGCCTTCCTGCGAAGCAGCGCGCTCGGCTAAACCTTCAGCAATAGCATCGGCAATGTAGTTGGTTAACACCATAATAGAAGTAGCGGCATCATCGTTTCCGGGGATAGCAAAGTCAACCTTAGTAGGGTCGCTGTTAGTATCTACAATTCCGAAAGTGTTGATGTTTAAGCGCTGGGCTTCTTTCAGGGCAATGTTCTCGTGCATAATATCCACTAAGAAAAGAGCAGCCGGAACACGGCTCATGTTGGCCACACCACCCAAAACTTTTTCCATCTTTTCTTTTTCGCGGCTAAGTACCAGTTTTTCTTTCTTGGTTACGCTTTCCAAAGTGCCATCCTGCAGCATTTTTTCAATGCTCTGCATTTTCTTGATTGACTTACGGATAGTGGTGAAGTTGGTTAACATTCCACCTAACCATCTTTCGGTAACGAATGGCATGTTTACACGCGTAGCAGCAGCTTTCACTACTTCTTTCGCCTGCTTTTTGGTAGCCACAAACATTATCTTACGTCCGCTCTTTGCAATAGACTTGGCAGCAGCGGCAGCTTCTTCCAGTTTATCGGCAGTGCGGTTAAGGTCAATAATGTGTATGCCCTTCTTTTCGCCAAAAATATAAGGCAACATCTTTGGGTTCCACTTTCTGCGAAGGTGACCGAAGTGAACGCTCGCTTCCAGTAATGTTTTATGTTCGATTCTTTCCATGTTCTTTCTGTTATTTGAATTAAACCATGATTAACGCTTAGAGTATTGCTCTTTCTTACGAGCCTTACGCAAGCCTGTCTTTTTACGTTCCACTTCGCGGGCATCTCTGCGCAGAAGTTTCTCTTTCTTCAATGCAGGCCTTTTTTCAGGGTTGTCGTTAATTAAAGCACGTGAAACGGCTAATGAAACCGCCTCGGCCTGTCCTTTAATACCACCACCGAAAACGTTTATTTCTACATCAAACTTTCCTTCGCTGTCGGCTACTTTAAAAGGAGCTTCTACTTTGTTTTGAAGGTATACTAACGGAAAGTATTCCTTGTAGTCTTTTCCGTTGATAGTAATGTTACCGCTGCCTGCTTTTACGTTAGCGCGGGCAACCGATGCTTTTCTTCTTCCTACTGTTATTTTATCCATGTTACAGATTTGAAGGGTTATACCAATTCTTTAGGTTTTTGAGCCGTGTGTGGGTGCTCAGCGCCTTCGTAAACAAATAATTTTCCAAACATTTTACGTCCCAGAGAACTTTTCGGAAGCATACCTTTTACAGCGTGCTCAATCAGTTTGTTCGGGTTTTTCTCAATCAGCTCTTTTGGAGTAGTTAAGCGCTGTCCGCCCGGGTGGCCGGTGTAGCGAACCAACGGACGGTCGGTCATTTTCTTTCCGGTTAAGCGAACTTTTGCCGAGTTAACAATGATTACAAAGTCTCCGGTATCAGCATTAGGAGTAAAGGTTGGCTTGTGTTTTCCGCGAAGGATAGAGGCTACTTTGCTTACCATACGGCCCAAAGTTTTTCCTTCAGCATCCACGATAAACCACTCGCGCTTTACGTCTTTTTCAGCTACTGATACTGTGCTATAGCTGCGTGATTTCATACAATGTGTTTTGTTTGTTTTTAATAATCGCTTTTTTTACAAGCGGGGCGCAAATGTAGTTTTCGCCCCCAAACTATGCAACATTTAGCCTGATTTATTTTCAGGCACCTTTATAACTCATTGATAATGAGTAAAAGTATTGCCTTGAATTTTACTTTGGGTTGACCTCCACAACTAAAATTGCTATTGCTTTATGGTGGTAGCCAGGGTTACCCTTAACTTACCCAACTGTTTTGCTTTGAAATGTAGATGTGGTTATGAGTTAGGTTCTGACGATGGCATTTTGGGCGGTGTAAGTGGCGTTTTGGTTTCCGTAAGCAGGGTTTTGGCTTCCGTAAGTGACGATTTGGCGTAAGTAAGAGGCATTTTGGTTTCCGTAAGTGGGGTTTTGGTTTCCGCGAGTGGCATTCGGGTTTCCGTCAATGGCGATTTGGTTTCCATAAGTGTTGATTTGGTTTCCGTAAATGGCGTTTTGGCTTCCGTAAGTCTTAATTTGGTTTCCGCAAGTGTTGATTTGGCGACTGTAAGCGGCAGTTAGGCTTCCGTAAATAGCATTTTGGTTTCCGTAAGTTGCTGAAAAGGGGCAAAAAGGGGTGGTTTTGAAGGAAATTGGGGTGATTTTTGCCGTTGGTGTTATAGTTCCGCGCCTTGGCGGAACGTCACCAACAACTAACCGGTGGGGTTAGTGTTGTTTGTGCTACGAATGGAAGTACTTTAGTGTAATGATTCCACAGCACTATCCGCAGTTTTTTACGGCTACCATACTGGAATGGAAGGTGCTGCTGGCAAATGATACCTACAAACGAATTATTACTGATAGCCTAAAATACTTAGTAGAAAAGCAGCGGGTTAAAGTATTTGGGTTTGTAATTATGCCCAATCACTTACACATAATATGGCAGGTATTACCTCCTTACACAATAATGCAAGTTCAGTTGAGTTTTTTGAAATACACTGCACAGCAAATCAAATTCAACCTTAAGGAGAACCAACCGGAACTTCTTGAGCTGTTTAAAGTAAATGCGGCAGACAGGAAGTATCAGTTTTGGGAACGCAATGCATTGAGTGTTGACTTGTTTAGCGAACCTGTGTTTTTACAGAAACTGGCTTATATTCATAACAACCCGATTCGAAAAAAGCGGAGGTTGGCAGAGTTGCCGGAGGATTATTATTGGTCATCAGCCAGTTTTTATGAGTATGGCCATGATCGGTTTGGATTTTTATCGCATTATAGAGAATAGATGAGAGCGCTTTTTGATAACATCAGTAGTAAAATAATGTTGTTGGTGTCGCATCGGCAGAGCCGAAGCTATAACACCAACAACGGCAGAAAATATGCCATAGTTGGCGGTGGTGCTGCCATTGATTCGTTAACCGGTGTAGTAAGAGACATTACCGCGCAAGAGTTTACTTTACGTGCTACGGCATCCGGTGCTGCCGGCTGTGGTGTTAAAACAAAAGACTTACTGGTAAAGGTTACGAGTATTGGAGAGCCGATAATCCCATCCTTTTATGTTCCGCCTATTGATACACCCCAAAGTATCATGGTTTCTATAGATAGTATCTTGGCGGGCAGCGGGGGTAACCAAATAGAGTGGGCTACCAACCCAAACTTTGAAAGCTCTACCATTGCAGCCTCCCCAGCTTCAATTAGTGTGTGGGTACACGGCAACGATACTACTCTCTATGTGCGTAGCAGAGATAGCGAAACAGGCATGGTAAGCAAAAAGCTGGATATCAGGTTGCTTAAAAAATTTAAACTGCTAAGTGCAGGGTTACTGGATAAAAGTGGTTGGATATTGGATTTACAGGGTAGTGACGAGTTTTTGTATGCTGGAATACCAACTGATTTAGGAAACCAAGTTATAGGTGAAAAATGGGCATTTAACTACTGTTGGGGCAATAATCCAAATGACCCCAATGACCCTGACCATTGCGCCCACGAGCATTGCAACAATCATACAATATGGAAAAATGCGTGCGAAACACAGATTTACAACTATGCCGCTTATCCTTCGCCCGAATTGAACGGTCCTGATGGTAGTGGTGGTGAAGTAAGTTTTGCTAATGGGGTGGGGCATCTTGTTGCGACCGTATTGCCGGAAACAGAAACACGCACTTGTGGAACTGAGCCTAACGCGACACCTCCTACACTGTGTAGAGACGAACATGTCGAAACTTCAGTTGACCATTGGTTTACCCATCGTAGCGGCATGTTGAGCAGTCGTAAAGAGTTTGACTTTAAAGAGCCGGGCATTTATGAATTGAGGTGCAGAATGCCTATTGAATGGGGGTCGTGGCCTGCTTTTTGGTTTTATTCGGGACCCTTGGAAATTGATGTTATAGATAGGGTATTTTGGGAGCAACCTAGAAGTTATTTCCCCTCAAACATTATAGACAATGTAACAGATGTTAGTTGCGTAGGTCTTACATATAAACGGACACCCTGCGATTATACTGAAGACTGGCATACGTTTAACTTGATTACAACTCCTGTCAATGATAACATCACTAATACATCAAGAATAGTGTTTTTTGCGGACGGAAAAGAAACATGGTCTGGATTGATAAAAGTAGGTTATGATATGGAATTCCCCTCTGAAATGAACGTTATCGGTAGGATAATTATTAACTTGGCAAATTGGGGCGGAGAGTTTGAGCAAGCAGATTTTCAGATAGACTACTTTCGGCACTATAGCCCCGCTCCTAACAACCCGCCCAACGGCAGCCCCGATAATGAGCCATTGTTTCTGCTGAACAACGGGCTTACCTTAGAGAGTCCTAATGTGGTTTTTAATGGTGATAACAATGAGCGTATGTATGTACCGAACACAACAGGAAATGCTACAAACAACGTAGGCGGTACTGTTATAAAAACACACGGCACAGGTTTAAATACACGGATATATTACACCGGTGCGGGCAACGACCAACGGCTTTATTATACATACTTAGCCAACTTGGGCGGGGGCTACAAGTGGTACATTAAGGGGTTGCCCGCTACCTACGGAGGCGCAGTAAAAGACTATGTAACTCCGGTAAACAACAACCTCATTTATTACCAAAGCGTTTACAACCGGCTGGGGTATTACCGGTATGCACCCGGTACGCTTATGCCTAATCAAGGCGGATGGGTCAACGATGTTGCATGCGTAAACAATAACCCAACCCTACAAATCACCAATTGCAACGGATTTATAACCGTTGATAAAATGGGTAAAGTGTTTTACAGGGGTACCGATAGCAACCTGTGGAGTTGGGACCCGCAAAGCGGTGGGCATACCAAAATTACCACCAATGGCTCGGTAGCCGGCAGCTTGGTGGTAGCGGAATGTGGTTGTTTAGCTTTTTACCGCGATTTCAGCGGTCAACTCCGGCAGTTAAGCTGGGGCGTAGGCGGCAACCCTGTGTGGAGTGCCATTACTTTGCCTTCGCTTAGTTTCGGAGGGCAAGCGGTTTATATTGCCAATACCTCTCAGTGCATTGCTCTCGATGAACAAAATGGTCGTGTATTTTTTATTGGTGCCGATGGTGCTGTATATTACTACACATGGTACTATAATAATGCCAACCTTATAGGGTTGGTTAGGTTACAGGCAAGGTCCGTAGCCGATGCTTTCAATAACAATACACTTTGCGACACCTATTACGATGCTGCTTCCGACATTTCCCTCAGCCACAACCGCGAACTGGTGTTCTATAAAGCTGCCGATGGCAAATTGTGGTATTACTACAATGACAAAGAATTGAGTGTTGACCCTAACCAGGCAGGCAAAATTTT
>CAZLXD010000194.1:0-6377 GCA_964563185.1 uncultured Chitinophaga sp. | reverse complement strand
AAGGCGTGCTGCCGCACCACGAAGGCGTGCTGCCGCACCGCGAAGGCGTGCTGCCGCACCGCGAAGGCGTGCTGCCGCACCACGAAGGCGTGCTGCCGCACCGCGAAGGCGTGCTGCCACACCACGAAGGCGTGCTGCCGCACCACGAAAATTGAAAACACCTTCGTAACACCCAATTGCCGGGATAAGGAATAGGAGAGTACCTGTTGCCGTAAACATGGCCCGGTTCTATGCTTTTAAAGTATTTTTGGTTTTTAGGGAGTTGTGTAAGGCAACATGGTAACCTACTTCAGCTTACCCAGCATAAACAGGCGCAGCATGTTAAGCGCGGCATGGGCAAACACGCGTATGTTTTCCATGCGCGAGGGGAAGTATTGCAGTTTGCGGGCTACCATATTTTCTTTACTGCCTACGGCAATCCACACGGTGCCTACGGGTTTATCGGGGGTGCCGCCATCGGGCCCGGCTATACCGCTTACGGCAATGCCATAGGTGGTGCCGGTTTGTTGCAGCAGGCCGGTAAGCATTTCGCGCACACATTCTTCGCTTACTGCCCCTACGCTGTTCAGCGTGGTGTTGCTAACCCCCAGCAGCTTTTCTTTTACATCGTAGCTGTATGAAATAACACTGCCCTCGAAATACTTTGAACTGCCCGCCACTGAAGTAAACAGGTGCGATATAAAGCCCCCTGTGCAGCTTTCAGCACAGCTAACGGTGGCGCTTTGGGCCAGCAGCAACTTCCCCAGGGTTACTTCCAGTTTCTCCTCGCTATGGGCATATACCAGGTCACCCAAAGTGGCTATCATTTTCTCTTTGTGTGCTTCTACTTCCTGTTTTACGGCATCGGTATCGCCACTGCCGGTTAAGCGAAGTTTTACCACGCCCAGTTCGGGCAGGTACGCCAGCTTAATATGGGCGGGCAGTTGCTCTTCAAAAGCCGAAAGCTTATCGGCCACTACCGATTCACCGGCACCGGCAGTCATAACCGTGGCATGCACAATTTTGGGGAACGAAAACTTTTGGCGCAGGCGCGGAATTACCTGCATTTCCATCAGGTGTTTCATTTCGTGCGGCACACCGGGCATGGAAACAAACACCACCCCATTGCGCTCAAACCAGGTGCCCTGTGCGGTGCCCCGCAGGTTAGGCAGCATGGTGGCATCTTTGGGTATCATGGCCTGCGAGCGGTTCATTTCCAACACCTGCTTGCCGCGCTTTTCAAAAATCTGTTTCATGCGCTCCCACACTTCTTCGTTTAGCACCAGCTCAGTGTTAAAGTATTCTACCAAAGTCTTCTTGGTAATGTCATCCTTAGTGGGGCCAAGGCCGCCCGTCATTAAAACTATTTGCGAGTTGGTTCGGGCGCGGTTCAGTGCCCCCACAATCTGTTCGGCATTATCACCGCACGAAATTATCTCGTGCAGCTTTACGCCCAGTTCGTTAAACTTTTGCCCTATCCAGGCGCTGTTGGTATCAATAGTTTGGCCAATCAGTATTTCATCGCCAATAGTAACTACAGTTGCTTTCATGTGTTGGTGTTAGAACTCCTGCCCAAGCTGGTTCTTGCGCTGTATTTTTAAATCGCGCAGGGTGCCCGATTTGGGCTGTAACAAAATGGTAAACTGCTGAAAATTGGCCCCCGCATAAGGCAGTGGCGGGGTCCAGTTAAAGCTCAGCTCCCAGCAGTGCAGGTCGCGCACTACCGATACGTTGGTAAGTGTTACCTGTTTGCGCGTAATATCAAACCCCGTGCTTACCGCTACTTTCCAGTGCCTGGTTAAATTAAAATCGGCCGAAGCGCTAATGGACTGCACGGTAATAAGCGTATCAGGATTAAAGGTGGTTCCGCGCGTAAGGTTAAAGCGGTAGCTCAGGTTAACGTTCCACGGAATATCGAAATCATACACCTGATTAGGGTTGTAGGAAACATAATCGCCCACATACGATGGCGGTGCCGAAGCCTGCACGCCTCCGCCACCCTGTGCCCGCGGTTTGGAATGCAACGAAGTGCTGGCGCTTATGTTCGCACTGGAAAAACGCAGCAGCCGCTTGTTTACCTCATACTGAAAGGTGTTAATCTTCCGGTTAAAGGAGTCGGTGGTGTAAGGGTCGAACACGGCATTGAAGTTAAGGTTAATAAGGTTGAATATGCGCGATGAAACCACCGTTAAGTTAAACGGCAGCAGGCGCAGTGAATCGGCCGCAAAGTTGTAACCGCCCGTAAAATTCACCTGGTCTAAAAGCCCCACTTTCTTTTCCTGCTTCACGGTATCTTTCTTATCAAACACTTTCATTTCAAAGTTGTTGGCCAGGCCAAACAATATGGAGCCTTCCATGCCTCCGCCCGGAACGCCATACACCGCATCGGGCTCAAACACCGAGTACCTTAAAGGAGTTCCGAAACGGTCGCTTTGCACTGTGCGGTAGTAGCCCCACTGGCGGGTGCTGAAATCGGGGCGGTAGTTAAAGGAAACCGTTGGCGTAAAAACGTGTTTTATGGCTTTCAGGTATTTACTTTTAAACTTAAATATCCCAATCATTTTAGTGCTAAGCGATAGCGAAGCGTTGAAATTGCGGGCCGAGTTAAACTTCCACGAAGTATCGGTTACCACGCGCCCGTAAATAGTATCCATGTAACCGTCAGGTCCAATAGTATAAAGGGTGTCGGGGTTCCATGTTTTGCCTATGCCCTTAAAATAGGTGCGCTCCTGATAACTAAAAGCGGGATTAATGTTCAGGTATTTGAAAACAGTGATGGGCGCATCTACATTAAAGCTTTGGTTAATACCAAAGCGAAACTTGTTCAGGGTGGAAGTTTGAAACAGGGTGGAATCGTAAGTGTTCAGCACATTCTGAAATTCAAAGGCGTATGTAAAGCCAATACTTTCGTACCACTTGGGCTTGCCGGTTTGCACCTTGCTTTTGAAAGGCGCCACCCGCGACATAGAAAGGCGCACCACCGGCAGCGTAAAACCAATGGTTCTGTTCAGCAGGTTTTGGGTATGCCGCAAGTTAACCGACAGGCTGAAGGGCGAGCGAGCAAAGTTGTGCGAGAAGTTTACCCCCGAGTTAAAGGAGGTATTCAATCTGGTTTGGTCGAGCGTGCGGCTGGCATTGTAATATTCGGCACTTTGCATTTGCACGCTGGCACCAAAGGTAGAGTTAGGTATAGAACGGGTATCCTGCGTATGCGACCACGAAAAGCTATACACATTGGTGGCTCTTGCTCCGGGCAGGTCGGGGTCGCTGGGGCGGTTACGCATGTAGGAGAAACCCAAATTGCCGGTAAACTTGTAGCGCAAAGCATATTGAGCCGATACCCCGGTACCAAAAGTTCCGTTGGTGGCTACCATGCCTGTAAATTTTAACGACAGGTAATCGTTGGCAGCCCAGTAAAACCCTCCGTTGCGCAAAAAGAACCCAAACACTGCATCCTGCCCGTACTCCGGAATCACCAATCCCGATTTACGCCCCTGCTTAACCGGAAACATGGCAAACGGAAGCGCCAAAGGAGTCGGCACATCGGCCACCCATAAGTTTACCGGCCCCGCCACCATTACTTTGTTCGGCACAATCTTCACCTTTCTGGCTTTAAAGTAAAAGTGCGGATGGTCGAGGTCGCAGGTAGTATACTGCGATGATTTGCCAAACCATTCATCGTATTCATTCTTTTTCACCATCTCGCTATGTATAAAGGCTTCGCCCTCCTGTGTGGTTACCTTGTATATTTTCCCCTTCTTGGTTTTAAAATTGTAAGCCATGCTATCGGCTTTGTACTCTTTCCCGTTTTCGCTAAACACGGGCTTATCGGTATAGTAGCCGGTACTGTCGGTTCCCCCGCGGGCAAATAGTGTAAAAGAGTTATAATCAAACGCTACCGTTCTGGCCTGCAACTTAATTTTCTGATAAGCCACATCGGCCTTGTTGTACAGGTACATTTTTTTCGCTTCCATGTCGTACACCATCGAATCTTCAGCGGTGTAGTTAATTATATCTTCTATTTCGCCATTCTGTTCCAAATCAATAGTGTCGTTACCATCAATAGTATCAGCTACCAACAATACCGAATCAGTAACTGGCGTTGAAATACTATCGCCCGTAAAGCTTATTTTAGTTTTACCGATAAGGCTATCGGTTAAAAGAACATTCGCAGAATAAAAAGAGCGGGAATTTGCATTTAGTAAAATGGACAAACACACTAATACTGTGGTTAAAAACGAAACAGCCGGAACCTTCGCAAACTTTGCAGGAAAATATATTTGGTATGGAAAGTTCAATTAACCAGCATTAAATATTTAATTGCCACCGGCATTTATACTCGTAAAACGTGTTGCGTCAAAAATAAAAATTCCGAAACGTGAGAATTCTGAGCTTATTGTGCATTACGCTGCTGCTGTCCTTTTCTGTATTACAGGCCGGTAGTGGTTTTGAAATAAAAACCGTGGTGATTGATGCCGGCCACGGTGGTAAGGACCCCGGGGCCATAGGGCCCGGTAAAACGTACGAGAAGGATGTAGCACTGGCGGTTGCATTAAGATTGGGAGAAGCAATTAAAAAAGCCCACCCCGCGGTAAATGTTATTTACACCCGCAAAACCGATGTGTTTCTTGAACTGCACGAGCGCGCTGAAATTGCCAATAAAAACAAGGCCGATTTGTTTATTGCCGTGCACATTAACTCCAGCACCAACCCACAAGCATACGGCAGCAGTTGTTATGTATTAGGGTTACATAAAACAGAAGCTAACTTGGAAGTAGCCAAGCGCGAAAACGCGGTTATTTTATTGGAAGATAACCGGGATAAGAATTATGATTTTGACCCGAATACTCCCGAAGGGCACATTATTATGAGTATGAAACAGAATGCTTTTCTGGAGCAGAGTATTTCAATGGCCTCCAAAGTGGAAGAGCAAATGGAAAATAATGCCAGACGGAAGAGCCTGGGAGTAAAGCAGGCAGGTTTTTATGTGCTTTATAAAACAGCCATGCCCAGCATACTTGCTGAAATAGGGTTTATATCAAACCCCGAGGAGGAAAAGTTTCTGAAGTCGGAGGCCGGGCAGGAAAAGATAGGCAACGCCTTGTTTAAGGCATTTGCCGTTTACAAGGCCGAAATGGAGCAAAGCGAGGGCGAACAGTTTGTATATGAAGAGACTCAAAAACAGGAAACAACCAAAAAGAACGACAGCGCTGCCCTTATACAGGCGGCTAAAAATGTAGTAAAGGAAGAACCAAAAAAGGAAACAAAAACAGCGCCTGAGAAAACAAGCGAGCCGGAAGTGGTGGTAATAAAGGAAGATAACAACTATGTTACTTTGCCAACCGGAAAGAAAGTGCGTAAACCAACCGAAAGTACCAGTGGTGGCGGGGCAGCACCCGTTAAGAAAGAAGAGCCGGTGGCAGTAAAGAACACTGTAGAAGAACCCGTAAAAGAGAAGCCGAAAAAGGAGGAGCCGAAACCTGCTTCGGCAACTACCGAACAACCGAAAAAGGAAGAACCTAAGAAGGACGTTAAGCCTGCCGTAGAAACAATTGTAAATAAAGCAGAGCCGAAACCTGAAACAGCTGCTACGGCACAGATGCTGTTTAAAATACAGTTGTTTGCATTAAAGGGAGAGTTAACCGAAAGAGCCAAAATTATTCAGTTGTTTAAAGAAATAAGCACCGAGAATTTGCCGAACGGACTAACCCGTTACTATGGAGGCAAAACTGCTACTTACACGCAGGCACAAAAGCTACTGCAAACAGCAAAGGAAAATGGTTATACATCGGCCTTTATTGTTGGATACAAGAACGGAGTACGTATGAACTCCGAAGAGATCAAGACATACATCAATCACTAGTACTTATCCTTCCGCGTTTTTAATTGTACTTCAAAAACATATTTTTGAACAAATTATAACTCAGTGACAAACCAAGCCAAGGTCGGTATATTTTCAACTATTACATTAGCCATTTTCATTCTTGGTTTTTACTTTTTAAAGGGTATCGACCTTTTTGAAAGAAAGAACACCTACTACGCTGTTTACGACCGGGTGGACGGACTTTATAAAAGCAATCAGGTGGAAATTAACGGCTTTACCGTTGGCCGTGTAGCCGATATGCAGCGCGACCCTACTACCGGCAAAATTGTAGTGCAGCTCGACCTTATTACCGACCTCAAAATTCCGGATAGCGACAGTACTTCTGCTCAATTGTTTTCAACTGACTTTTTGGGAACGAAAAAGATTAAGCTGATTTTTGGAACGAGCGATAAGTATTTAAAAGAAGGGGACACCATACCTACCTACTTTAAGCGCGACCTAACCGAGCAACTAGGTTCGCAGATAGACCCCATTATACACGATGTAAAGGACATGATTCCTACGCTTGATACAA
>CAZLXD010000193.1:0-6413 GCA_964563185.1 uncultured Chitinophaga sp. | reverse complement strand
TAAGGGAACTTTCTTATTCACTAAGGAACATTCGTAGCCAACTTTTACTGCGCAGGTTTGTGCTATGTTTTCCAGTAGTGCCGGTGCGCTTAGGCTTTCGTTATTGTAAAACACATGTGCTTTATCTACTAAAAAGCTAGTAATGCAATGGTTTTCGGTCACTTCGTATAAGCCGCTTATGAATACAAAAGGCGGCTTTTGAGGAATCAATTCAGTAAGGGCGTCTCCGGTAACAGGCAACATAACTCAGGCTTTCTTCCAAAAATCGTAATAGTTAAACCATTGTTCGGGGTATTTCATCACCATACCTTCTAAATCCTGAGCATAATCCTGCATAATTTGTTCGGTGGTTGTTTCGCGGGTAACTTCACGGAGTGGGCGGGCAAAGCAGTGGTAGTGGGTTCCTGCCGCTTTTACCCCGTATACAAAGGTATATGGCGCACGAAATGATTTGATGATCTGAAATGGCCCTACGCCAAACTGTGCAAATTCCCCAATAAACTTTGCCGAAGCAGTACGTGCCCCGGGCATAAAGCGATCAGCTGTCATACAAACAACTTCACCGCGTTGTAATGCTTCGCCTATTTCGTAAATATGCGAGAGGTCTTCTTTTATCAAAATTATGTTGTAGCCGCGACCACCGGTGGTGTCTTCCAGAGTTTTCTTTATCTGTTCGTGCTCTATGTCGTACACTAGCACATTGATGCTTTTATCATAGTTCATCAAATATTGCGAGGCAATGCCCCAGTTGCCAATATGTGAGCCTAACAAAATACCACCTTTTTTTTGCTTTACCACTTGTTGCAGGTGTTCCACACCGAAAGATTCGGAAGTAATTTTACCCCCGATAGCTGCCGAAACTACTACTCTGTCAATAAGTGTTTGCCCAAGCATAAGATAGCTTTGATAAATTTTTAAGATGGATTTAATCGCGCTGTAACCTATGCGGTGGCGAAAGAAGTAATACGACCAACGCGAGCTTTTCCAGGAAAAAAGGAAGTAATAAAATGCAATGATGTACAGAAATGTGTAGGCGGGCTTAACGCCAAAATTTCTAAGAATGGCAATAAAGACGCGATAGCCAAAGGGTGTCCCTTTCGATTTTCCCTGCCATTCGGCCATTAGTTGTTGGCGGTTTGTTGCGTTTTGCTGATAACGTAATCGTACAGGTTTTGGAAAGTGAGAATGCCGGGGAAATCTTCCTGTTTTACTTTTATACCAAAATTTCCTTCGATAATAACTACCAAATCCACGTAATCAAGGCTGTCTAATTCCAATGTTTCCTTCAAAGAGCCTTCGGGAGTTATATCCGAAATTTCCACCTCAAATTCCTCGCTTAAATACTCATTGATTTTGCTGATAATTTCTTCGTTCGTCATATTACGGTAGTCCTTTATTAATATTCTGTTAGCCGTTTATTTCCATTTACGGACAACGAGGGTTGAGTTAGTTCCTCCGAATCCGAATGAATTGGACAAAAATACATCAATATTTTTCTCTTTCGTTTCTGTTACTAAGTTCAGTTTGGCCGAGTGTTCATCGGGGTTCTTAAAGTTGATATTAGGTGCCAGAAAACCCTTCTGCATCATTAGCGTGCAGTACACCGCCTCGCTAGCACCTGCCATCCAGCATTCGTGGCCAGTCATACTCTTAGTGCTGCTTACGGGTGGTTTGTAGGTGCCAAACACGGCATTAATAGCCTGTGCCTCGCTGGCATCGCCCTGCGGGGTAGAAGTAGCGTGTGCATTGATGTAGTCAATTTCATCGGGTTTTAATCCGGCATCGTTCAGGCACATCATTAATGAACGAACGGGGCCGTCAACCGTTGGGTTACTAATGTGCCCTCCGTTTGATGAGAAACCATAACCTATTACTTCGCCTAAAATATCTGCTCCGCGCCTTTGGGCCGATTCTAAAGATTCAATAATGACTGTAGCTGCTCCACCGCTAGGCACTAGACCATCGCGGTCGCGGTCGAAGGGGCGCGAGGCTTTGGAGGGCTCATTTTCGCGCACCGAAAAAGCCCCTAGCGCATCGAAGGTACCCATACTTAGCACATTCAGTTCTTGTGCACCGCCACAAACAATTCTATCCTGATAGCCATGCTTGATTAAAAAATAACCCATGCCTATGGAATGGGAACCGCTGGCGCAAGCTGCACTGATAGTAAAGTTGATACCCTTCAGCTTAAAGATGGTAGCCAGGTTCATGTTTACCGTGCTGTTCATGGTTTGGAAAACCGCACCACTGCCCGCAAACTGGGTGTTCTTTTTCTCGCGCATTACATCGGTGCTAGTTACTACAGCCTCAGCTGTACTGTCGTTACCATAAATAATGCCCGTTTCGTGGTGGTCTAAGTAGTCCTGTTCTATGCCTGCCATTTTCAGGGCTTCAAGGGTAGCCATATAAGCATACTCACCCGGTTCCGAAAGCATTACGCGCGTACGCCTGTCAAGTAGGCTTTTTAACTGCGGGCGCTCGCACACACCGGTTAAACCCGAACGGTAACCAAATTCCTTACGGGTAGGGTCAAGTATAATTCCTGACTTGCCTTTGTAAAGCGACCCCGTTACTTCTTCCACATTTTTACCCAGACACGACCAAATACCAATGCCTGTAATGACTACGCGATTCATACTGTAATTATAGCTGTTTGAGAGGTTGTTGACAAGAAAGGAGAGCTAATTTTGGTAAGAAGTAAGGGAATGTGGGTGTAGGGTGGAATGGTTTCTGCCGTTGCAGGTGTTATTGCCTGCATTATAGTTGCTTTCTAAACAATAACACAGAAGAAGTTGAAGTAACAGTTAAACCAGTTTAGTGTAGGCTTTCATCCACCTGTCGGGCAGTTCGTGGTTGCAGGCGGTTTCGTAATCGCGGAAGGAGCAGGGCACCAACTGCTGGCGGGCAAACTTCTGCTTATCTCCGTAGGGTAGTTCCATCCACCAGCGCTCGGTTTTGCGGCTTCGCCAAAAAATAAGGTCGTGCTCGGCATCTTTTACATGTACGGTAAACTTCAGGTGCTCATCAATAGTTACCGGATAGTCGCCCACGCGGCTGTAGTAACCTTCTACAAAATACCATATCATTTGGGCTGCCAACTGGGCGGTTTGGCGGTTGTTATCCAGCCCCGGGTTTAGTTCATAAATACCCAGGGTGGTAAGCTTATCGCTTAAGCCGGCATAGCGGCATATCTGGCAAAGTTCTTCCCCGCTGAAGCCATTGGGCGAGGCTTGGGCATGGGCGGGGGCATCGGCTTGGCGTATGGCCGAAATGTCAATGCTCACCATATCGGCATCGCGCAATACGGGTTCCACTTCTTCTAAATTCTGCCTTATTAAGCCAAGGCGGTGGCAATCAAAATTCAGGCTCTCTAAGGTTTGCACCAGCTTGTAATCGTTTAGGTAGGTTTGGTAACCTAGGTGGCTGTAGTTAAAAAGATAGTTGGGTGTTTGCGTAAGGATGCTCATTACAAACGAATCGGCATCCATTTCCTTTTCAGGGTTTTCCAGCATATCCAGCCGCTCATCTACCATTACCAGGTTAATGAGTGTTTGCAGGCTTTTGTAGCCAAGGTATTGCCCGTAGGAGAGGTCGTGGCTGCCGCCAATAATAATGGGGATTGTTTTGTGTACTATCAACTCTGTAATAACCGATGCCATAGCAAAGTAGGTATCGCGAACGGTTTCGCCCTTCTTTATATTCCCCAGGTCAATTACCTTAAACTCTCTTTCGACAGGGGGCAAAAACAGTTTGTAAAATTCTTCTCTTACAAAGTGGGCCGCGCGTTCTGTGCCCGGGTTGCCCTTGGAGCCGCGGTCTTCCTCTACTCCTAAAATGGCAATATTAAAATCGCTCAGGTCTACCTCCTTCCCCTCGTAAATAAACATGTAATTGCCTATTTGGCCGGGGTGTAGTTCGGTGTCCTGTAACAGGGAATCTTTGTCAATGGGAGTAAGGAATTCGTAAATCATGCTTTAAAAGTAACCGACTGCCGCAGTTACCCGAAAACGGTACAGCGGAAGTTATTAAGAGTAAGCGTGCGGAATGTTTGAGATAATGAACGCACCGAGCAAACCACAAAAAGTTTAGAGGAACTTTCGGTAAGGCAGAAGTATTAGCGTGCCTGCTCCGGTTGGCTATGCTCTATCACTTTATGTTCCTTGTGCGGGGCGTGCGGTTCCCAGCCAAACACCCATAACATAACAAAGAAACCCACCACATAGGCCACTATTACATGCCATCCGTTTTTAAGCCAGTCGCCTACCGACTTGGCTTCTTCATAAAGGTTTGAAATAGCCACCCCTGCCGAAGAGCCAAACCAAACCATACTGCCGCCATAACCAACGGCATAGGCCAGCACGCCCCAGTCGTAGCCGCCCTGGTCTAAGGCAAGTTTGGTAAGCGGAATATTATCGAAAACCGATGATACAAAACCAAGTGTAAAGGCGGTTTGCCAACTGGCGTGCGGCAGGTGCTCTACCGGCATCATAGAAGCCGAAAGCACCAGCGAAATGAGGAAGAGGGTGCCCGGCATGGCATGCTTTACCTCATGCCACTCGGGGCGAATAAACAAGGCTCCCGCAAAAATGGCTATCCAAACCCCCGCAGCGGGAAAATCGAAACCCACATTGGCCACTACAGCACCTATAAAAATAAGTGCTGTGGCCACTAAGCGCTTCCAACTCACATGCACTCCGGTAATTTCATCCTTTAATATAGGCTGGTATTTATGCTGTTGCAGCGAAGCCACCACCCCAAACACCAAAAATGCCGGAACAGCAGCGGCATACGCATGTATTACATCTCTGAAATCCACTCCGTCAATCCACATCATAGTGGTGGTGGTGTCGCCCAGCACCGAGCCGGAACCTCCGGCATTACTCGCGGCCACAATACCGGCCAGGTAACCTATATGTACCTTCTTCTTAAACACCACGTGCGCTATTCCTCCGCCAATCATGGCAGCAGCTATGTTATCCAGAAAAGAAGAGAGGATAAACACCAGTGCCAGCAACAGAAAGCCCCCTTTCCAGTCATCGGGCAGGTAGCGCGGCAGTATGGCCGGAATACCCGAGTGCTCAAAATGCTTGGCAAGTATGGCAAAGCCTAACAGCAACCCGAATAGGTTAATAAGGATGGACGACTCGTGCGAAACATGGTGGAAGAAATTAAAGGGAGTAAACAACAGCTTGTAAACCAACAGCACCGCTAGGCCACCCAGCGCAATTTTCAGGGTTTGGTGGTGAAACAGTGCCACCCCTAAAAGGGTAAGTGCAAACAGAAAGAACTCAAAATCAATTCCTGCAATAACAAGGGGCTGAAAAATCTGCATGGGGTGAAAATAAGTATTCAGCTAAATCAACAAACGCTCCGCACCCTGAAACCTTTTTGGCAACGTACCGTAAAAGAAACCATAACCAAATAAAAAGTAAGAAAACATGGAACTGATAATGGCAATCTTAGTATCACTTGGCTTCATTGGAAAGAAAAGTGAATCGTATGATTTAGACAAACTGAAAACAACTGATACGTATCAGAAAATTTACAACAAGGTAGGTTCGGATATTAACGATGATCCGGAAGCTTGGGCGGAAATTCTGGACGTTAAATAGAGAATTACCAACTTATTACTAATGAAAGAGGCGCCCCTTTAGGGGAAAAGCCTCTTTCTTTTTTTATGGCTTATTCAGTTGGGCAAAAGCCTCCCACCCGCAATCAAGAAAAGCGAGGTATTCTTTCTTATCGGGCGTATAGCCGCGTGGCTCATTCAGTAGTTTTTCATCGGGCGAAATCAAGGCATAAAATGGCTGCGAATTAGAGCCAAAGTGCTTGGCCTGCATTTCGCTGTATTTGTTGCCCAGTGTTTTAATCTTTTTCCCTTTAAAGAAATCGCTCATTACCTGCTCGCTCTCGGGTAGTTCTTTTTTATCATCTACATACAGCGATACTACCACATACTTTTCGTTCAATCGCTGCATCACTTCCAAATCCGTCCAAACATTCTCTTCCATTTTGCGGCAGTTTACACAGGCCCACCCGGTAAAGTCAATCATAACAGGTTTATTCTCTGCCTTTGCTTTGGCTAAAGCTGCTTCGTAGTTGTTATGCACGGCTTCAATATCCAGTTTGGTTTCCCGCAGGGAGTAAAACTTAGGCGGAGGAAAGCCGCTGAACAATTGTAAGTCGTTACCCGGAATGCCGTAAGTTGAATAAACAGTAAACAACAAAACTGCCAAAGCTGATGCAATGCGCAGGGGCGACAACTTTGCCACCGGTGATTCGTGCGGGAACTTAAGTTTGCCTATCAGGTAAACAAACAAGCCAGCGCCCAACAGTACCCATAATCCTAAAAAAACTTCGCGCTTTAATATTCCCCAGTGGGCTACTAAGTCGGCATTAGAAAGAAACTTTAC
>CAZLXD010000192.1:0-6448 GCA_964563185.1 uncultured Chitinophaga sp. | reverse complement strand
CGGTAGCAGGCGTCCACCAGTAAAACTGTGAACCTGATGCGGTAAGTGTTGTTGTATCGCCCGGACAGACCCCTAAAGGCCCTGCAATTGCCAGTGTAGGATTAGCCTCTACTATCATATAAATAGAATCGTACGGGCTATAACCGCAGCAACTGGTATTAATACGGACCTTTATTTTGAATACTCCTACGTTATTGAACACAAGGTTAGTAAGTTGCTGATACTGCGCCCCCACGTACGTGTTAGGGGTAACCGCCCCACCAAAATCCCATTCAAACGCATCGGCTGCGGGAATTTGTGCATTGAAGTTAGCTGCTGAGCCCTGACAAAGTATAAAGGTGTCTCCGTTAAACTGCTGTGCACTAGTAACAATATCGGGTACATACGAATTTCCGTCTATAGGCACAAGGAAAAATCCCTGATAAGAATTGCCTGAAAAAGAAATATCCTTTCTTCCGAAGGCAGTGTATTGTGTGTTTACGCTAGCTCCGTTGGCTGTTGGAGGATTAGATGAAGCACCGAAGTCCCATGCACCGGAAGATGCAGATGTAAAGTTTACATTACTATAGGTGCAGCTTACATCCTGCACATTAATAACAGGCTGGTTAAGGTTATAGGCAATATCCGTTACAGGATATGTTCCACCGTCTACATACACCAAACCGGCAGAGCCGGCAAAACCATTACCGCCAGCACCGCCAGCACCACCGTTACCACCGTTACCACCATTACCACCCCTGCCCACTTCAGAGCCGCTGTTAGCTCCGACACCGCCAGCGCCACCTGAACCACCTGCTCCCCAGGCACCACCTGCACCGCCTAAACCGGCAGTACCAATAAAGAACTGACAATTGGAAAAGCTACCGCCTGTGCCATTATTGTAAGCATATACCCCTATCGAAGCTCCTCCACCGGTGCCACCGGTACCACCGGTGCCGCCCTGGCCACCGCCACCGCCACCACCACCGCCATCGCCTGTTCCATCAGTGCACAGGGTACACGATTGCCCGCCACCACCACCACCGCCTGAGCCTCCGCTGCCTCCGGTTCCGTCTGTTCCATTACCCCCCGATGCTCCGGGTATAAAAAATCCGCCAACAAAAGTACCGGCTCCACCGGCTAAGCCGGGTGTTCCGGGCGTACCATTTACACCTGCTCCGTTTCCTCCGGGGTTGCCATCACCTGAAAAAAAGCCATCGCCCCCTACTGTTCCTCCGCTGGCTCCACCGGGGCCACCGCCTCCGTTTACACCGCCACCGGCTCCACCGTTACCTCCGGTGGCACCCTGTCCGCCTGAGCCTCCTCCTCCTCCTCCTCCTCCAGCTCGCGGGTCGGTAGATGCATTACCGGCATTTCCGTTTCCACCGTTGGCACCACCTCCGCTTCCTGCACCGGCACCGGTACCGGCACCTGCTCCACCGTTGCCTCCGGGGGCATTAGCATTATCATTATCAATTGCGCCTAATGTTCCGGCTGTACCGGGGCTTCCGTTAGTACCGGCAACACCTGCGGTTCCGGGTAAGCCGTCACCACCTTTACCTGTAATAACGCGGCAGCGAACAAAATCGTAATTGCCACAGTTGGTCATGTGAAACACATAATTGCTCATGGCAACACTACCGGGAGATGTAGCAGGGCAATCGGCCGTTTGAAAAGTTATGTCCTGAAAACGGAAGTACGATTGCGAGTTCATGTAAATAGCCACAATACGCGGAGCATTTGGGCCACCTTCCGGGTTAAGAGCATTGCGGTATATGGTAGTAGCTCCGGGGGCGCTGGTTTTGTACCAGGTAACGGGGTCGTAGCCTCCTTCAATAGTAGTATAGCTGGTAATATTGCTTATGGGGTTACCTAACGTATAAGTGCCCTGCCCTAACCTGATAATGGAATTGTTGCATTGCGCCAGGTTAATAGCTCCCTGTAAGTTAGTAGGGCTTGCCTTGGTTCCATTGCCTGTTCCGTTTACGGTGGCATAAATAACCGCGCAACTCTGCGGAGGTGGTGGCGCTGCAGTGTTTACCTGTGAACAAACAGTATCACTGGGGCAGTTGTTGGCATCAGTTACATAAACGCAGTATTGGGTAGATGAACTTGGAGAGGCAACAGGAGCAGCACAGTTGGTACAGCTAAGGTTAGCTGTGGGGTTCCAGTGATAAGTAGGGTTGGCCGTAGTGGTAGCTGCCAGCAAGGTAACCGATGCTCCTGCACACAATGTAACATTAGCAGGGTAAATACTGATGTTGGGTTTAGGTACCCGTGTAACTAAAACAGCATCTGTTTTTTGGCAACCACTGGCGTAGTAGGCCGTTACGGTATAAAGTGTAGTTAAGTTAGGGTTTACGGTTATGCTTTGTGTGTTCCATGTTTGCGTTCCGTTTGTCCATGAATAACCGGTTACAGCACCACCGTTTACAACCGCATTAAGTGTGGCTGTTTGGCCGGGGCAAAGTATAACATCGGGGCCTGCACTTACGGGCGGGTCGCTGCTGGGAACAACCGTAATTTGGTAAGAGTAAGTGTTACTTCCTATAATAGGGCAGTGGTTATCTTTTACCTGAACCGTGAAGAGATGTGTACCCACATCATTAGCATTCGTAGTCCAACAGAAAGTACCGGTGGGGTGGGGTGAACCGGCTGCTGAAAAGGTAGCACCGGGTATTCCCTGGTTCCAGGTCATGGTAACTATATCTGCGGCATCGGCATCGTTAGAAGTAATACTAAAGCAGGTATCGGAACAGGCAGGTAGTGTAAGGCTGAAATTGTTAGAGCCGTTAATGCCGCTGGCAGTAGGTAAACTGTTTTGGCAGTTAATGATGGTAAACTGCATATCTCGCACTACGCAGCCAATTAAAACTCCGTTGCGGTATTCGTTTACACGCATAGCCATTACCCCTATTTGCGTTTGGCTGGGAGTAAAGTTGATATCGCCATTAATAGGGTCAACACTAAAAGGGCCGCCTCCGGAAACAATAAAGGGGTTGCCGGCACTTAACCCTCCGGCATAAGCAACAGGGCCGCTGGCATTAAGTGGCGATACGGATTGAAAGGAAATAGAATCGCCATCAATATCAATAACCCCGTGGTTGTAGTTAACGGGTTGGTTGGCACAGAAAAACGGAACGGGGTCGTTAAGAAACTGCGGGGAGTTATTGCAGGGAGATATAGTGTTATCTAACGCGCAGGTTTGTATGTACATATCCTCGTTGCCGGGTTGCGAAAGGTTGGTAATGGCATAGTTTCGGCAGCAGGTGCCCCAGCCCAATACCCAGTCTGTTCCACAACCGGGAGGCAGGTTAAGTATCCCTTCGTACACGTGTTTTTCAACGCCATACAGGTTGCCGCCTGCGCAGGCAGTTTGGTTTTGGTTTTGTTGGCACACCGGAGTAATATCGGTAACACTAACTACCTGTAGTGTAATGGTAGAAGTTACTCCGCATTGGGCCGAGCTGTATGCTAAGGTTTGCGCGGTTCCTATATCAACCCCTTTGCAATCGCGGTAGAGTTGCAGGCGTATTCTGTATTGCCCGGGCGATATACATTCATACGAAATATCGGCACCCATCAGGTGGGTGGCGTGTGCTTCGTTAATGTTAATGAGTAGGGAAATGAACGTTACTAAAAGGGGTAAAAGTTTTTTCATTTCGGTGGTTGTTCTATAGTGGGTTATATATTATTTGAACGAAGGTTTGAATTTATGCATTCCACCAGAACAACAAAAAAACTTTCGTGCTTTTTTCTCAGTATCTTCTCTTTCTGGCAGAACCTAACCCCAACACCCCCAAAAGCCCCCGCGTTACTTCGCGGATAATAATTTTGCCGGTTGAACTTTTGGCAAACTCGCCAATCATTCCCGCCCCCCTTTCAATAGTGCCTGGGTCTGCTTCTTTTGATGTTTGCGCAGGGGCTTCGGTTGCGTTGGCCGCTGTGTTTATTTTCTGCGTTAGCATTTCAAAGGCGCTTTCGCGGTCAATTACCTCGTTGTATTTCTTTACCAGAAACGACTTTGCGTTAATGGCGTTTATCTCATCGGTGGTGAGTACATCCATGCGCGAGGCAGGGGCACACAGGAGGGTGGCCGCCAGCGGAGTGGGATTTCCTTTTTCGTTCAACACGGTTACAAAAGCTTCGCCCATGGCTAAGGAAGTAATCACGTTTTCGGTATCGTAAAATTCGGTAAGCGGATAGTTTTCGGCTGCCAGTTTTATGGCTTTGCGGTCCTTGGCGGTAAAGGCGCGCAGGGCGTGTTGCACCTTCATGCCTAACTGCGACAGTACGCTATCGGGAATATCGGCCGGGTTCTGGGTGCAGAAGAAAATGCCCACACCCTTAGAGCGGATGAGCTTTACGATGGTTTCAATCTGGTCTAACAGGGCTTTGCTGGCTTCATCGAAAATAAGGTGTGCTTCATCTACAAAAATTACCAGCTTGGGTTGGTCCACGTCACCTTCTTCGGGAAAGGTGGAGTAGATTTCGGCCAGCAGGCAGAGCATAAAGGTGGAGAAGAGTTTCGGCTTATCCTGAATATCGGTTAGGCGCAGTATGGAAATGCAGCCCGCTCCGTTTTCGTTGCAGCGGCAAAGGTCGTCCACTTCAAAACTTCTTTCGCCAAAAAATATTTCGGCACCCTGTTGCTCCAGTTCAATTATTTTGCGGAGGATGGTAGAGGTGGTGGCGGTAGATGCCTTTCCGTAGTCCTTCTCAATTTCCTCCTTTCCTTCGTTGGTAACATAGTTCATTACCTTTTTAAAATCCTTCAGGTCGAGCAGGGGCAGCTGCCGGTCATCGCAGTATTTGAATATAAGTGCCACTACGCCCTGCTGGGTATCGTTCAGCCCCAGTATTTTCGAAAATAGCACGGGCCCGAATTCTGAAACGGTGGCGCGCAGCCGTGCCCCGCTTTCACCGGAAAGGGAAAGGAACTCAACGGGGTTGCCGTGTGCCTGCCAGGCGGTGCCTATTTTTTGGTGTCGCTCTTCAATTTTGGGGTTGGTGGTGCCGGGCAAGGCTATACCCGAAAGGTCGCCTTTAATGTCCATGAGCAATACCGATACTCCTTTTTGCGAAAGCTGTTCGGATATTACCTGCAGTGTTTTTGTTTTTCCGGTTCCGGTGGCACCGGCTATAAGGCCGTGGCGGTTAAAGGTTTTAAGCGGTGCTTTTACCTGTGTGCCCGGCACGGCTTCGCCATTCAGCATGGCTGCCCCCAATACAATGGAGTTGCCTTTAAAAGTATATCCGGTGGTAATGGTTTCAGTGAATTTTTCGGTGTTGGCCATAGTGCATGTTTAACGCGGACGAATGTAGGCAAAAGCCACAGTGCCGCAGGGGTGTGCGGGGGTGTTTTTTCAACAAGGGGCGGAGGGGGGGATGAGAATTTGACGATATGAGAATTTGAGAATGAGGGAATGAGTAAGGAGGGATGAGTAAATGGATACTGGCTGCCTGTAGACGAATATGGTTCGGCTGTAAAGGGATATGGCTGATTTTAAGAGGAAACGACCCGTTTTGTGAGCATATGGCCTTTTATTGACATAAGATGGCAACCGGAGCAACACTTGCAGCAACGAAACTCCCGCTTACAGTAGCCAAAATGCCACCGTCAGCAAAATTCAGTAATGCCTGTAATAGTATAAGGCTACTGCCTCTCAGTTGTAACTAACAAGGTGGTTGTAAAGCCTTTCAAAAGGTTGTGGTGGGTGCTACTGCAACATAGCTACTGTGGGCTATAATCCTCACCCGATAGTAAAAGTACCTATAGTACTGCTATATTCTTTCAATTTCCAGGTGGGTAACAATGGTATCCTTCAAAGGGTTGCCATCAAAGTACTTTACATGGTTGTTATCGGAGCTTAACTGAAACTTTTTTATAGTTGTTTTCTCAATATCAAAAGTGCCATCGGCAAAGCTGTCAATCTTCATTTGTATTTCGTTGTATTTTACTATTTCCCAGTTGCCTATAGCTACGTAGCTAAAGGTGTCGTTGGTAAGGTAATAGCCAAACACCACGTTATCACTCTGAAAGTCCAGTTTATAAACACAGCATTTTTCAGAAGAACTGTAGCCGGGAAAATGCACATCCATTTGGTTTTGCTGAATGGTGTCGAAATACATGCCGTTTAGTTTCCAAAGGCCCTTTATAAAAGTATCCTCCTGTATTTTTCGGCAGGAGTTGGACAAAAGCAGTATGCACAAAAAGGTTCCTGAAAGTAGTATGGTTTTAATGCTTTTCATATTGGCTGTAATGCTTAATGCTTAGTTGGTTGCTGCACTAGCGTGCACTGCTTTTTCGTATTGTTCGATCAGTTCACCGGCAATTTGTTTTACCGGCCTTATGGAATGCACATACTCAATAGAAGGCCCGGCACACCACATGGTTTGGTAAGTGGCGCTAAAGGCGGCCTTTTCCAAAGCTTTCATGCCCTTGTAGTAGGTAATCATCTTGGTCCAC
>CAZLXD010000191.1:0-6515 GCA_964563185.1 uncultured Chitinophaga sp. | reverse complement strand
TCCCCCCTCCTATTTTTATTTTCACACGCATAGTATAAATCGTGAACATGCATATAACCGATACCGATTGGTGGAAATGGGGCGCTGCCGAAAAGCGCAAGGCACTTACGTATTATCCGAAACTGCACAACCTGTTCAGTGAGCGTTTCAGCCGCCCGTTTGCCGAAAATACCCCTGCCCCGGGTGATTGTAATGCTGTTAGTAATGAGGCTAACGTGGAATTGGTGAAAGGCGTTTTTACAACGGCACTCCCCTCGGTTAAAATTTCATTCGATAAGGAACTTCGCTTAAAGAAGGCATTGGGTAAAAGTTATGCCGATTTGCTGAAGGCGCTCGTGAACATGGAAATTCCCCTGCCCGATGCTGTAGTTTATCCTTCCAACCATACCGAGGTGGTGCAAATACTGCAAATCTGTTCCGACTACAACATACAGGTAGTGCCCTTTGGCGGAGGCAGCAATGTGGTGGGCGCATTTACCATGAAGGAATACAACAGCGCGCGTGTGGTACTGGATATGGCAGATATGAAACGCCTGCTGGCCCTGGATGAAGTGAACCATACCGCTGTGTTTGAGGGAGGGATTTACGGCCCTGAGTTGGAGGCTACCCTCCATGCCAAAGGGTACACTATGGGGCATTTTCCGCAGAGTTTTGAATACAGCACGCTGGGCGGATGGATTGTTACGCGTTCTGCAGGGCAGGAATCATCGAGTTACGGAAGGATAGAAGATATTGCCATTTCACTAAAACTTGCCACACCTACAGGAACGCTTACCACGAGCGGCTTTGAAGGCGATGCAGAAGGGGTAAATTTGAAGTCGGCCTTCTTTGGCAGCGAAGGCATGTTTGGAGTGGTTACCGAAGCCAAGGTGCGTATTCACCGCATACCGGAAAAGAAGAAATGGTTGGTGGCAGTGTTTCCTTCCTTTGAAAAAGGCACCGAAGCCATTAAGCAATTGGTGCAAAGGGAAGTGTATCCATCGGTGGTGCGCTATAGTGATGAACACGAAACGTTTTTCCTCTCTATGCTTTCGCACGAAGAGCCTTCTGTGTTTTCAAAAATCAAATCATCCGTATCAAAAGCGGTGTTAAAGATGAAGGGCATTGAAACACCCAGCCTGATGATGTTGCGCTTTGACGGAGACGAAACCGAAGCAGAACTGAAGCGGGAAATTGCGGCAGAAATAGTGGGCAAGCAGAAAGGTTTTTCGGTAGGTGAGAGCCTCGGAAAAAAATGGGAGAGTTCACGATTCGGACTTCCTTACCTACGAGATGATTTAATGGAGCGCGCCATTTTTGTTGATACCATGGAGACGGTTTTCCCTTGGAACGACATCAACAAATTCAAACAAAAATTGCTGCGCGAATTGCAGCAATCCAAAGCCTTTGGTTACGAAAATGGAATACTGCTGGCGCATTTGTCGCATGTATACACAGCCGGCAGCAGTATTTACTTTACGGTAATAACTGCCAGGGATAAAGAGAGCCCTTACGGACAGTGGCAGGAGATAAAGAAGATTGTAACCAATGCAATAGTGAAAGAAGGCGGAGCAGTGAGCCACCACCACAGCGTGGGGCGCGACCATCAGCATTGGTATGTGCGGAAGACCGATGCGCTTACGCAACAAATTCTTCGCAGCATAAAACAAACGGTTGACCCCAACAACATTATGAACCCCGGTAAGCTGTTTGATGAGTAGGAGTGCTGCCATATCAAAAACGAAAAGCGAAACCTTCGATGTGTGCATCATAGGCGGGGGTATTACAGGCGCGGGCATACTGAATAAAGCCGTAGAGCGAGGATGGAAAGCCATACTTATTGATAAGAGTGACTTTGCCTCGGGCACCAGTAGCCGCTCTTCGAAAATGATACACGGAGGCCTGCGGTATTTAAAGCTGTTTCAGTTTGGTTTAGTGCGCGAAGCCCTTCAGGAACGTGAACACCTGCTTTTGCGTTATCCGCATTTGGTAAGGCCACTGCCGTTTGTAATGCCATCGTATAAATCAAAATTAGAGTTGGCGGTAGTATCTTTTGTTATTCGCTTTTACGGCAGGTTGGCTGGTAAATCCATTTTACCGAAGTCGAAGAAGTTATCGCCTGCCGAAGTGGAAAAACACTTGCCGGGCTTTGACCGGAAAAACCTGAAAGGAGGGGTATTGTATTGGGATGGCTGGACAAACGATGCCATGCTCACCATTCATGCATTGAACGATGCCGCTAACAAAACAGCAACGGTGTTGAACTATGTGGAGGCAAAAAAGTTTGATGCTGTTGAGGAGAATATCGTTGCGCTTACCTGTTTGGATAGAATTGCTAACGAAGCTATAAAGATTAACGCAAAGGTTTTTATTAATGCCACCGGGGTTTGGACGGATGATGTGCTGAATCATCTTAACGGAGAAAATAAGCATGTAATGAAACCGAGCAAGGGAGTGCATATTGTAGTATCCAATAAAAAGGTGGCATCAGATAATGTAGCGATTGTTCAGTCGGCAACTGTTGATAAGCGTTACCTGTATAGTTTTCCTTGGGAGCATAACCTGACCGTTCTGGGCAACACTGATACTGAGTACAACGGCAGCGCTGATAAAATAGAAACCACGGAGGAAGATGTGAATTACATCCTCAGGGCGTTTAATAAGAGTTTCCCCTCGGCAAATATTACGAAGGAAGATATTGTTTCAGTGTATGCCGGCCTGCGCCCCATGCTGGACGATGAAAGCGATAAAGGCACTTACAGTCGCTCGCGCGAGTATCGTATTTGGTGGAGTAATAATCGTTTGTTGAACATAGCAGGAGGGAAGCTGACTTCTTTCCTTTCAATGGGCGAACGCTGTATGGAAGTGGCGGAGAAGAAGTTAGGCGTGCCTCCTCGTGAAAAACAGACTGTTCCGTCCGAAGCATTGGATATAACCATAGCTATGAGCGAAATTTTGAAAGAAGATAAAACCCTTTCAGTAAAGTTGTTTGACGGATTAAACGTTACCGCTGCCGATGTGGTATTGTATACCCGCTTTCTGTTTGCTGAAAGAGTGGAAGACGTGTTAACACGAAGAACTGCCGTTACCTATGCACTAAAGAAGTTTGATGAAGATGCTGTGCATGCAACAGCAGGCATGATGGCGAAGGAGTTAAAGAAAGATGATCACTGGATAAATGAACAGGTGCGGGCGTATTATGAACACTGGAAGGAGTATCACCCTGAATTTCAAACTACCTAAATAACCCTATGGCCAACATTGCTTTTATCTTCCACGGACGGATTAAAAACAGGGACAGAATGTTTACTGAGTTGCAAAGAACATTCGGGGAGGCACACCAACTGAGAAGTTATGTAACTGAAAGCGCGGGTGACTCGGTAAAGCTGGCGGAACGAGCGGTAAAGGAAGGCAACACGCACATTATTTGCGTAGGTGGCGATGGCAGCCTGAATGAAGTGGCTAACGGCTTAATGCAGGCAAAGGCTACTACAGCTTCTGATTTATGGGCGAATGTTCGCATGGGCGTGTTACCCATGGGCACCGGAAACGATTTTGCAAAAACAGTAAATGCCCCTAAAGATGCTGAGGGCTTAAAGCAGGTAATTGAAGCTGATTCGTATAAAACTATTGATCTTGGCCTGGTGGAATACCACAACCGGACAGGAGAGAAGCAAAGCCGCTATTTTATAAATATTACCGATGTGGGTATGGGTGGGGTAGTAGCAGAGAACTTGAGTAGCTATTCAAAGTGGATGGGGGCAACGCTTACTTACCAACGCGCTATTCTTACTACCCTACTTACTTATAAAAATCAACCGGTAAGGGCAAAAGCCGATGGCTTTACTTACGAGGGGAACATTATGAACTTTATTGTTGCCAATGGCAGATACTTTGGCAGCGGTTTGGGTATTGCGCCCGATGCTGTGGCTGATGACGGAGAGTTTTCTGTAGTTATTCTCGGAGAAATTTCCTTAAAGGATTACATCAGGAACCTGGGTTCGGTGCAGAAGTGCCGTAAAATTTCTCACCCTGATTTGCATTATAAAATTGCTAAAGAGGTAGTGATTGATTCGCCCGCAGGGCCATTGGCTATTGATATGGATGGAGAGTTTATAGGCTATTCGCCTATGAAGGTAACGGTGGTTCCTGCTTCAGTTAAGTTTCTCTCTTAAGGCAATAAACAACAAATCCCTCCGGTAGTAATCGGAGGGACTGTTTTTTTTCCCTAAAACCAAAAACTTGAACTCTTATTTGGTCAATATAGCAGTGTTCTCAAAATTTGTCAAGACCCCGTTTTAATGGGTCTATTCACTAAACCTTGTCAGAGTTTTAAAAAAAGATTGGTGTTGTTGGGCAATACAGGCTGCGGTCCTGCCGGAAGGAAAATATTCCTGTAGCCCTTTATGACCAGACTCATTCTTTCTGCTCGTAAAACACCGTTTAAATTTACCAATGGGTAAAACACTAACTGTATGAAAGCGCAAAACAATACTATACTGGTAACGGGTGGGGGAAACGGCATTGGCCGAGAACTGGTGCTGCAGTTGCTGGCAAAAGGGGCGCGGGTGGCGGCTATTGACCTGAATGCTGCAACTTTGGAGGAAACCACAAAGTTGGCGGGCGATAAGCAAGGAGCCTTAAGTATTCATACAACAGACATAACTAACCGCCATACTGTGGAGGCCCTGCCTGAACAAATAATGGCAAAACACGGCAGCATAGATGGTATTATTAACTGCGCAGGTATTATTCAGCCCTTTGTGCGCATTAATAAGTTGGACTATGCTGCCATTGAGCGGGTAATGAATGTGAACTTTTACGGCACCTTATACATTACCAAAACTTTTTTGCCGCATCTAATGCAACGACCCGAGGCGCATATTGTAAATATTTCAAGCATGGGAGGCTTTTTGCCGGTGCCCGGGCAAAGTATTTACGGAGCCTCCAAAGCAGCAGTTAAACTGTTAACCGAAGCCCTGTATTCTGAATTAGCGGAAACCAATGTAAGGGTAACAGTGGTTTTCCCCGGAGGGGTGGAAACCAACATAGCCGCTAACTCAGGCTTGGATATTGCTTTAAGTAAGGACGATGCCTCCAACAGCAACTATAAAATGCTTACACCTGCCAAAGCCGCACAAATAATTATTGATGGTATGGAAGCCAACCGGTTTCGTGTAATTGCCGGCTCCGATTCCGCTTTTATGGACAAACTCTATCGCTTGCACCCCAAGTTTGCCGCTAGCTTTATTTATAAGCAAATGAAGACGCTGCTAAAGGAATAGGATTACTAACCGGCTCAAAATAGAACCGAAATTTCACCTATTAAGCCATTCTTCGCTTAAACTCACTTACCACAATGCCTGTAGCCACCCCGGCATTTAAAGATTCTGCGCTGCCAAAAGAAGGAATGGCTATGCGCTGCGTAACAAAAGGGAATAACTCCGCGCTTATTCCGTTGGCTTCGTTGCCAATAACCACAAAGGCCGATTCCGGCAAATCCGTTTGGTACAAACTCTGTCCGTCCATAAAAGTTCCGTAAACCGGCACCGTAGGGTTAGCGGCAAAAAGGTTTCCTAAGTCAGTATAAATGCAGCTTACCCGCAACAGCGAACCTTTGGCAGCATTCACCACTTTAGGATTGTATATATCCACCGAATTTTCCGAAAGAAACACATGGGGAATGCCAAACCAATCCGCTATTCGGATAATGGTACCGGCATTGCCGGGGTCATTCAGATTATCTAAACAAAGTACTAAGCCATTTACTGTACCAATAACATTCGGTAGCTCGTGGGTGGGAATCTCCGCCACCGCAATAACTTCTTTCGGGTTTTCTAAAGTGGAAATTCGCTTTAACTCGCTCTCACTTACCACTACATGCTCCCATCCTTTTGCGGCAATTGGCAACTGCCAACTGCTAATTGAAAAAACAGAATGGACTTTGAAACCTGAAGCGAGCAGTTCACGCACGGGCTTATCGCCTTCAACCAAAAATTTGCCATACATTTGGCGGAATTTCTTTTGATGCAGCGAGCGAACGAAACTTATTTGTTGTTTAGAGAGCATAGGCAATGCCGGCTAAAGATGGAAATAAATTGATTTTTTAATGCTGAAGAGTTTCCGGCTCCCTGTTTTTCTTTTATTCCTGTTTTCCGCATTGCTCTTCCTGCTCCCTTCGTGTAATGTTTCAAAACACCTGCCCGAGGGGCAAAGTCTGCTGGTAAAAAACAAGTTTATCATTGACAAGAAGTCGATGACCGTTGCTGAGCGCGATAAAGTGCGCAGCGATTTCGCCAGCATTGTGGCGCAAAAGCCCAACCGCAGTTTTTTGGGGTTTATGCCGTTTAAAATGTGGTTGTATTACTCCGCCACCAAAGGGAAAAAACTTACCCGCTTTAAACAATGGATTATTGATAAGGTGGGTGAAGAGCCGGTTATTTATGATAGTACTTATACCGAAAAGACCGAAAAACTGTTAGAAAACTACATGTTCAACTTTGGCTACTTCTATGCCGATATTTCCGATACTGCTG
>CAZLXD010000190.1:5965-6652 GCA_964563185.1 uncultured Chitinophaga sp. | reverse complement strand
TCAGCGCGGCCAATCGCCTAAGTTTGACGATTACCTGATGGGGGGTATTACCATTTCCTATACCATAATGACCGAGCGCTGCCCATCGCCCAATGGCAGTTACCGATAGTTTATCTCCCTATTCACTCTACCCTATTTTCTTATTTTTGGCGGCTTTTGTTAAATTGAACTTTGTCCAAAATATTGTTTGTCAAAAGCGTTTAATCGTTCGAAAGTAGTGAGCCTTAAAGAGCAAATAGACCCGCAACGCCTGCCTAACCATATAGCTATAATAATGGATGGCAACGGCCGTTGGGCCAAGCAACAGGGTAAAAACCGAGTGTTTGGGCATACCAATGGAGTAAAATCTGTGCGGGAAGTGGCTAAAGGATGTGCCGAATTGGGGGTAAAACACTTAACCCTGTATGCCTTTAGTACTGAAAACTGGAACCGCCCCCAATTGGAGGTTTCGGCTTTAATGACGCTGCTGCTGAAAACTATGGGAGGCGAAATAAACACCCTGCTTAAAAACGATATACGGCTAAATGCCATAGGCGATATTGACTCGCTGCCCGGTAACGTAGCTAAAGAGTTGCGTGCCACTATGGATAAAACGGCTCACTGCCAACGCATGGAACTGATATTGGCACTCAGTTACAGCGGCAGGACAGAACTGATGCGCGCCATGCGACAGATAGCATTGAAAGT
>CAZLXD010000190.1:0-5955 GCA_964563185.1 uncultured Chitinophaga sp. | reverse complement strand
GATGAAGTTAGCTTACATGACATTAACGAACAGTTGATAAACGATAACCTGTATACAGCCGGAATACCCGAGCCGGAACTATTAATAAGAACCAGTGGTGAAAAACGAATAAGCAACTTCCTTTTATGGCAACTGGCTTATGCTGAATTCTATTTCACAGACAAATTCTGGCCGGAGTTTAATAAAGAAGAACTCTACAAAGCCATCCTCGACTTTCAAAACCGCGAACGCAGGTTTGGTAAAACCAGCGAACAGATAACTGCTAAATGATAATTTCCCTGAAAAAGCTATTCCTTTTTATCTCTCTTTTTGCAGTGTCTGTTTTGTCGGCCCAGGTTGATGCTAACATGTTTGACTACGGCAAAGGGGGCGAATACGAAATTGCCGACATCCGTGTAGATGGCGCTAAATACCTTGATGGAAAAATCCTTCTTACCCTTTCGGGTTTAGCCAAGGGCGATAAGATTAAAATACCCGGGGAACAGATACCTAAAGCCATTAAAACACTGTGGAAACAGAAACTTTTTACCAATGTTTCTATTGATGCTGAAAGAATAAGCGGTGATAAAATTTACCTGGTAATTAAAGTAGAAGAGCGCCCCCGTGTATCCCGCTATTCGTTGAAGGGGTTGAAGAACAGCGATGCTGAAGAACTTCGCAAAAAACTCGACCTGCGTGCCGGGCAGATATTTACTGAGAACCTTCGCAGCATTACCATTAATACCTGCCGAAACTATTTTATTGATAAAGGGTTTTTGGCGGCTGAAGTAACTGTGGAAGAACAACCGGATAGCCTGCTCACCAATAGTGTTCTGGTAAAAATTACCATTGACAAGGGCAGCCGGGTAAAAATTAACCAAATCAACTTTTACGGTAACCACGAACTGCCCGAAGCCAAGCTTCGCTCGCAAATGAAGGAAACGCATGAAAAGGTGAAGTTTGATTTGGATGGCATGTTCCGCTTTAAGAAAAACTTTGCCCGCGACTCCATTAAAGTAAAGTGGTACGAAGCCATCGGCAACCTATCACCTACCCGTGCATGGGAATATGCATCGCGCCATGCCAACCTTAACATTTTTAAAACATCCAAGTTTAAGCGCGATGAGTACGAAGGCGATAAACAGAAGATTATTGAGTTTTACAACTCGAAAGGATACCGCGATGCCCGCATTGTGCGCGACTCGGTTTACATGGATGGTATCAAGGACATGTATATTGACATTACGGTAGATGAGGGAAAGAAATACTACTTCCGCAATATCTATTACAACGGTAACACCAAGTATCCCGATTCGCTGCTTGCTAAAATTGTAAACATTAAGCGAGGCGAAGTTTACAACCAGAAAATGCTGGATGAGCGCATTTTTATGAACCCCAACGGGGGTGACCTCAGTTCACTTTACATGGATGACGGTTACCTGTTTTTCAGCGTAACCCCGCTGGAGGTAAAAGTGGAAGGCGACTCCATAGACATTGAACTGCGTGTTAACGAAGGGGCACAGGCTACTATCCGCGATGTGCGCATTATGGGCAACACAAAAACCAACGAAAAGGTTATCCGCAGGGAACTGCGCACACTGCCCGGCAACAAATTCAGCCGTACCGACCTTATCCGCTCACAGCGCGAAATAGTTAACCTGGGCTACTTTGACCCTGCACAGTTAGATGTGGTACCTATCCCCAATCCCGAAAACGGAACCGTGGATATTGAGTATCGCGTGGTGGAAAAACCTTCCGACCAGTTTGAACTTTCAGCCGGATGGGGCGGACAGGGCGCACAGGGTGGTTTGTTCGGAACGTTAGGAGTTAACTTCACCAACTTTTCCATCAAAAATATTATTGACAAGAAAGCATGGACCCCGCTGCCTTCGGGCGATGGGCAACGCCTGGGTATTCGCGTAAACTCCAACGGTAAAATTTACCAGAGTTACAGTGTGTCCTTTACAGAACCTTGGTTAGGCGGAAAGAAACCGTTAGCCTTAGATATTGCCTTCAACCGCCTTCGCGCTAATACCTTTGGCAGTTTAACCGATGCCAACAAAATTACCGGTAAGTATATTTCAACGAGCGTTTATGCCGGTATTACCACCCGCTTAAAGTGGCCCGATGATTTCTTTACCATCTCTACCGGTTTGGAGTTTCAACACTACCTGTTAGATAACTACAATACCATCTTCGTTTTCAATCAGGGAAAAGCCACCAACCTTAACTTACAAATTGCCATCGCCCGCGACTCACGCGAAATGGCTGCGCCTACCTTCTACAACAAGGGTATTTACTTTATGGTGCAGGGGAAGTTTACACTGCCTTATTCTAATATGTTTAACGGGCGCAAGAATATTGACTACGAAAGCCCTGCCACCACCGATGCCGAGCGTTACCGCTTTATTGAATACCACAAATGGAAAATTCAGTTTGAATGGTATATGCCGGTGTGGAAGAACCTGATTTTTAAAACCAGTGCTAACCTTTCATTCCTTGGCTACTATAATTCCAAAATTGGTTACTCACCGTTTGAGCGCGTAGAGTTTGGTGGCGATGGATTGAGTAACCTGAACCAGGGAACACAAATGGGCCGCGATATTATTTCCATGCGAGGTTATCCGGTGTTAACACCTAACGGAGGTTCTCCTATTTACAACAAATTCTCGCTGGAACTTCGTTATCCTATTTCGCTTAACCAGTCGGCTACTATTTATGCCTTGTTGTTTGCCGATGCCGGAAATTACTGGAACCGCATTGGCGACTACAAACCTTATGACCTAGCCCGTTCGGCCGGTGTCGGTGTGCGCGTGTTCCTGCCTATGTTTGGTTTGCTTGGTTTCGATTACGGTTTTGGTTTCGACAAAACACGTTACGGGCTGGATACTCCGGGCAAAAACATCTTCAGCAAGTATGGTGCGTTCCGTATAGTGTTAGGGCGAGAACCGGAATAATTGTGAAAATCTGAAAACCTATTTTTACGTTGGCAAGGTAATTGGTCTAACCAAAGAATAAATAAACAGGAATATGAAAAAGCTATTGACAGCAGCCGCTATTATGATGTTCAGCGTGGCATCGTACGCTCAGAAATTTGCTTACGTGGATATGGATTACATCCTGAACAAAATGCCACAATACACCGAGGCACAAAAACAATTAGATAAGATAGCCGAGGGCTGGCAAAAGGATGTGGAAGCCAAAATGAAACAGGTAGATGATATGTATAAACAGTTTCAGGCGGAACAGGTGCTGATGACCGAAGCCATGAAACAACAGAAGATAAAAGAGATTGAAGCCAAGGAAAAGGAAGTAAAGCAGTTTCAGAAAGACAAGTTTGGGCCAAACGGAGAATTGTTTACCAAGCGCCAGGAACTGATTAAACCTATACAGGACAAAATTTACAATGAGATACAGAAATATTGCGTAGCCAAGGCGCTCGATTTTATTTTCGATCGCAGCAGTGGACCCACAATGCTGTATGCCAGCGATAAGTTTAACAAGAGTGACGATATTCTGTCGGCCCTTGGTATTACAGGAGGTGCTAAATAGCCTTTACGCCTAAAAACATATATTTGCGCCCCTGACAATGCGAAAATTCATAGCAGCAACAGCGTTCTTTCTTTTCTTGTTTACCGTTCAGGCACAGCAAAAATATGGGCACATCGACTCGCAGGAGATATTAGATGCCATGCCCGAATACAAACAGCTGAAATCCACTCTGGAACGAAAGCGTAAAGAGCAGGAAGCCAAACTTAATGCCATGTATAAGGATTACGAAAAAAGGCAAAAAGAACTGACAGAGTTGGGACTGGGCTTAATGGAGGCCGTGCGCGAAGAGAAAATGATAGAGATGGATAGTTTGGCGCAGGCTACCGCAGCCTACGAGCAGCGAATAGATGCCGATATTGAAACGCTACAGGCCAAGTTGCTAAAGCCTATGAACGATAAGTATTTGAAAATAGTAAACGCAGTAGCCAAGGAAAACGGTTACAGTTACATTTTCGATATTGCCACAGGCTCGGTGGCATATTACCCGGCCTCCGGCAACATTACTGATTTAGTTAAAAAGAAAATGGGTATTACACAGTAAACAATCATTCTTAATAAACACAAACACAAAAATGAAGAAGACAATTTTAGGAATAGCCATAGCGATGTTCGTTTTTACAAGCACAGTTTCTGCTCAGCAGAAAATTGGCCATCTGAATTCAGTGGACATTATTTCGGTAATGCCGGAGTTCAAGCTAATGCAGGATGATATCCAAAAGCAGAAAGATGCTTATACCAAAGTGCTGGAAGGCATGTATCAGGACTACGATAAGAAGCAAAAAGAATTGCAGGCAAAATCGCAGGACAAAACAACGCCCGATGTAATTCTGGAAACTATGGTGCAGGAACTGCAGCAGTTACAGCAGCGCATCAGCGATTTTGAGGAGAAGGTAAACAACGACCTGCAAAAAGCACAACAGGATAAAATGAAGCCGATTAACGACAAATACCTGAAAACGGTAAAAGAAGTAGCGGAAGCAAACGGCTTTGCCTATGTAATTGATGTGGCTTCGGGCGCAGTGGCTTACTTTCCTGAAAAGACCAACGATGTAACTGACCTGGTGCTGAAGAAAATGGGCATTACCGCCCCGGCCGGTGGCACTACCGTTCCTAAAACCGGTAACTAATTATTTGCCCGCTCATGGCGCAGCAACAAAATAAAGCAATCGGCATTTTCGATTCAGGCATTGGCGGCTTAACGGTCGCCAATGCTGTTTCTAAGCTATTGCCCCAAGAGCAGCTTATTTACTTTGGCGATACGGCCCACCTGCCTTATGGCGATAAATCGCGGGAGTTGGTGCAATCGTATGCCGTGCGCATTACCGATTTTTTACTGCGCAAGCAAAACTGCAAAGCCATTGTTATTGCCTGCAACACTGCCTCGGCTGCCGCTTATGAAGTGCTGCGCGATAAGTTTAAAGGAGTGGTGCCGGTGGTGAATGTTATTGACCCCATGATTGAAGCAGTAATAGCCGATGAGGCCGTAAAGCATGTGGGCATTATTGCCACAAAAACCACTATAGCATCGGGGGTATATCAGGAAAAGTTTACGCGCAGAAAGCCCGAACTGAAATACTCGGCACTGGCCACTCCGCTGCTGGCTTCTATGATTGAAGAAGGGTTTTACAACAACAAGATAAGCAGCGCTATACTGGAAAAATACCTTTCGGATGAAACACTTGCCGGTATTGACGGCCTGGTGCTGGCCTGCACTCATTACCCGCTTATTAAAAATGAAATTGCCGCGTACTACCAAAACAAAGTGCGCATTTTTGATTCGGCTGAAGTGGTGGCAGCTAAACTAAAACGGATACTGGAGAAAGAAGAACTGGTTGCCGAAAACCGAAACGGCATAGATGTGTTTTATGTATCAGACTACACCGCATCGTTTGAGCATACCACCCGCATTTTTTACGGCAGGGAAATTCAGTTGCAGCAGCGCAATATCTGGACAGATTAAAATATTGGCATAATTTTATCGCATTACAGTTTTCAAAAACAAATACATGAATAGGGTCTTTCTTCACTTTACCATTTTCGTTTTTCTTTTGCCGGTGTTCTCCGCTGCCAAAGCCGATGGCATTGAGTTTGTACATGACAAAACTTTTCAGGAAATATTAGACATGGCTAAAGCACAGAACAAGATGATATTTATGGATTGCTATACCACCTGGTGCGGACCGTGCAAGAGGCTGGCGGCACAGGTTTTTCCCGACTCGGCTGTGGGCGCTTACTTTAACGAGCACTTTATTAATACCAAGTTTGATATGGAAAAGGACGAAGGTGTAAGCCTTGCTTCCCGTTATGGAATACGCGCTTACCCTACTCTGCTTTGGATTGATGGCAAGGGCGAGGTGGTACACAAAGTGGTAGGCGGCTTAGACCCTGCCGGTTTAATTCAAAACGGAAAAAAAGCAGGCGACC
>CAZLXD010000189.1:0-6674 GCA_964563185.1 uncultured Chitinophaga sp. | reverse complement strand
ATGTTTCTGGTAAGGATGTGTTACATCTTTATTGGTAAGCGGATCGGTAATCTTCTTTACTACATGCGGAGTAATCCAGTAACCTTTATTGGCAATGCAGGCAAATATGTTTGCCATTTGCAAAGGAGTGGTAAGAATCTCTCCCTGACCTATCCCCAAAGATATTATGGTGGACGAGTGCCAGCCGGTTTTACCATACAACTTATCGAAATATTTTACAGAAGGAATGTTGCCGGATACTTCGCTGGGCAGGTCAATACCGGTTTTTACACCAAGGCCGAAACTTTTACAGTAGTTCACCCATTTTCCGTATACATTGTGTATATCTGTGTACTTTTTGCTTTCAATTGTGTTTCGGAATGTTTGCCAGAAATAAGGGTTGCAGGATTGCGCCAACGCATACTGAATATTACCTGCGGATGGGTGATGATGCGAACAGTGGAGCGTAAGACCCGCAAAGTAGTATATGCCCGAGCAGTGAACGTGATAGTCAACAGGCTGCACCCCCTCGCTCAGTGCAATTAAACCAACTACCGGTTTGAAAGAGGAGCCCGGAGGATAAGTGGCCAGTGTAGGCCTTGAGTAAAGCGGCAGCAACGTATCCTGAATCAGTTTTTTGAAATTCCCTCCGCGGGCAGCACCACATAACAGGTTAGGGTCGTAGCCGGGGCTGCTCACCATAGCCAGTATTTCGCCTGTAGCGGGCTCAATAGCTACTATGCTTCCTTTTTTGTTCTGCATTAGTTGCTCGCCATACTCCTGCAAAATGATGTCAAGTGTGGCAATTACGTTGTCCCCCGCTTTTGCAAGCGTATCATACTCTCCTTCATTAAAGCTTCCCATTTCGCGGTTGTGTACATCCACATACACAAATTTTTTTCCGCGTGTTCCGCCCAATTCCTTTTCGTAAACTTTTTCAATCCCGCTTTTACCTACATAATCACCGGGTTTATAATACCCGCCCGAAGCGTCAATTTGGCGTTCGTCCACTTCACCAATATCGCCTAGTATGGTAGCTGCTACCCGGTGCGGATATTTGCGGACGGTTCGCACCTGCCCGTAAAAGCCCGGAAACAGATAGAGGTACTCCTGAAGGCGTGAATAATCTTTTAAGGAAAGCTGCTTCACAAAAACATTCGGCTTGTAGGAAGAATAACCGCGTTGTTTTTTCATTTCATCGAACCGGGTAAGAAAATCTTCTTTAGTGATATTGAGCAACTCGCACAACTTAAGTGTATCTGCATTCTTTGCCTGGCGCGGAATCACCATCAAATCGTAGATGGCTTCATTGTATACTATCAACTCCCCTTTTCGGTCGTACACCAACCCACGGGTTGGATAAATATCCAATTCCTTAATGGCATTATTTTTTGCCATAGCATCGTACTTACGGTCTATTACCTGCAGGTAAAGCAACCTGAGCAGAAATACAGAGGCAAATACAACAATGATGATTTGTATAACCTGATGCCGGTTTTTAAATAGGTCTTTGCTGCTCACAGTAGAAACGATTGCCCGCTATGCAAATCTGCGTTTCTTGCGTGCGGAAAACAAGAAAAGAAATACAATCATAAACATTACCGAAACGGCAGTGCTTAACAGAATCTTCAGAAGCAAAAGAAAGAAGTTGAAAAAAGTAGCTGCTTCTACCATGAAATAGAAAGTGAGGTATATAAGCATTGTTAGCCCGGTATAAATGATGAACCAAGGCAGCCCCTGTGAGTGAATGTTGGGGCTTATCTCAAAATCGGTGCCTTTAGGAGTAATAACATTGATAAGAAACGGGCGTATATAGCCTATCAGTAAACAGGCGGCTGCGTGCATGCCGGTTGAACCGAGAAAAATATCGAGGCATAAGCCGGACAGAAGCCCCATAACCATTAGAAGCCAACGGGGTGTTTCGAATGGCAGCAACAAAATAAAAAGAGGAAACACGTACGGATTTACAAACGAACTGAAATTAATATTACTGAAAATGAGTACCTGTGCCAGCAGGAGCAATACAAACCGTAAGAGATTAAATGGTATTTGGCTAATCATGTTTGTTGGCGTTGACTAAACTATCAAGCAATACTATTTCCTGTTTGCGAAGATCTTTTGTAACATACACATAACTCAGGTTTCCAAAATCTGTAGAAAGTTTCACCGTTACATCTAGGAATGTTTTATCGGGATATGATTTCACTTTTTTCACTGTTCCAATCATTACATTGCGTGGGAACAACTGCGAATAACCAGATGTAAGAACGGTATCCCCTTCCTTAACCGGAACATGCTTGGGTATTTCTTCTAATACGGCTGTGGTAGAGTTTAACCCATCCCAGTGCAGGTTTCCGAAGTATTCATTTTTCTTAAACTTGGCACTTACCTTAAAATCTTTACTCAGCACGCTCATTACTGCAGCATAGTTATCTGTAACACTTACCACCTGCCCCACTATTCCGTTAGGTGCAATTACGCCCATTTGCTTGCCTACACCGTGTAGTTTCCCTTTGTCCAGATAAATAAGATTTGTAGAACGGTTCACCGAATTACGGATAACACGTGCCGTGAGGTAAGTATAGCTCTGAACGAAGCGTTTGGCTGAATCACTTACCGTTCCTGAGTTTACCTGATTGTCAAACTTTGATTCAAGTAACTGTTGGCGGAGGTAAGCATTCTCCTGCACAAGGCTATCGCTGTAACGCTTCAGGTAGAAATAATCTACTCCACCTTTATAGGAAGCATATACTGTACCGCTGATGCCATTGGCAACATTTACATATGCCGCTTCGTTGTATTTGTTGTTGCGAAAAATGAGATAGAAGCAGAAAATTTCGAGTGATACGAAGAGTATGAAGAGGTGATAGCGTAATAAAAAGCGAAGGAGATTATACATATTCTCATTTAGCGAATCAGCAAATCAGCGAATGCTTAAACCAATCTATGTGTTTCATTTGCTAATCCGCTAATTATCACATTCGCTTATTGTTTTTTAATCATCCATCAGGAAAGTGAACTTATCAATGTTCTTCAGGGCAATTCCTGTTCCCCTTACCACAGCGCGCAGCGGGTCTTCAGCTACATGCACCGGTAGTTTTGTTTTCTGACTGATGCGCTTATCTAAACCACGTAACAGGGCACCACCACCTGTTAAGTACAAACCTGTTTTAAAAATGTCGGCAGCCAATTCGGGCGGGGTAGTTTCCAGGGCCTTCAAAATAGCTTCTTCAATTTTTGAAATGGATTTATCAATAGCATGAGCAATCTCCGAGTAAGAAACAATAATCTGCTTGGGAATACCGGTCATCAGGTCGCGCCCGTTTACGGCATAGTCATCGGGTGGAGAATCTAAATCAGTAAGTGCAGAACCTACGTGGATTTTTATCATTTCGGCAGTGCGCTCACCAATCAACATGTTGTGTTGTCTGCGCATGTAGTCCACAATGTCCAGTGTAAACTCATCTCCGGCTACGCGAATACTTTGGTCGCACACAATGCCTGAAAGTGCAATCACGGCAATCTCAGTGGTTCCGCCACCAATATCAATAATCATGTTGCCGTTTGGCTCTTCCACATCAATGCCAATACCTATAGCAGCAGCCATAGGCTCATGCACCATTTTCACCTCCTGCCCACCGGCCTGCTCGGCACTGTCTTTAACAGCACGTTTTTCCACTTCAGTAATACCCGAAGGAATGCAAATAACCATGCGGTAACGTGGAGGGAAAAGCGGCTTTTTCTTTCCGTACAACATGTTTATCATTTCGCGAATCATGCTTTCCGCAGCGCGAAAATCAGCAATCACACCATCGCGCAGCGGACGAACGGTTTTAATATTCTCGTGTGTTTTTTCGTGCATTTGCATAGCACGATGCCCAACGGCAATTACCTTGTCCGTTCTGCGGTCAATAGCAACTATCGAAGGTTCGTCAACAACAACTTTATCGTTATGTATAATAAGGGTATTGGCTGTGCCGAGGTCAATGGCAATCTCTTGCGTTAAAAAATTGAATAAAGCCATGCGAGGACTTTGGTTCTAAGGGTTTGGAATGGCGGCAAAATAGAGAAAAACTAAACAGATGAACGCAAGTTTCTCCACAAAATTACATCTTGAACAAAATGAAAAAATTAGTGCTTAAAATGACGTGTTCCAGTAACCACCATCGCCTGGCCCGCAGCGTTGGCCGCATCAATGCTATCCTGGTCTTTAATGCTTCCGCCCGGCTGCGCAATAGCTGTAATTCCTGCCTGTGCGGCTATGTTTACACAATCAGGGAAAGGGAAGAAAGCATCGGAGGCCATTACGGCTCCTTTTAAATCAAAACCAAACTCAATTGCCTTGCGGATAGCGTTTTGCAGGGCATCTACCCGCGAAGTTTGCCCGCAGTTGCTTCCTACAAGTTGTTTGTTTTTTACTAAAGCAATGCCGTTGCTCTTAAGGTGTTTAACGGCTATCACCGCAAACTCCAGATCAGAAATTTGTTCGGCCGTGGGCGCAATCTGTGTAACGGTCTTAAATTCAGAAGCGCCTTCATCTTTTAGGTCGGCATCCTGCTCCAATACACCATTGAGGAGGTTTTTAAACACCTTAGTGGTTTTTACCTCCTGCTTTTGACGGATGATAATGCGGTTCTTTTTGGATTTGAGCAGCGCTAAAGCCTGTTCGTCATATTCGGGGGCTATCACTACTTCAAAAAACAGCGAATTCATTTCCTCGGCTGTAGCCAAATCAACGGGGCGATTCAGCGCAATAATTCCCCCGAAAGCAGAAACCGTATCGCAGGCAAAGGCCGCTTTGTATGCTTCCGAAATGCTGGAACGCGAAGCCAGTCCGCAACTGTTGGTATGCTTAATAATGGCCACAGTCGGGTCGTCAAACTCAGCTACTAAATGGATGGCAGCATCTACATCCACTAAGTTGTTGTAGGAAAGTTCCTTACCGTTCAGTATGTCAAAAATCTCTTCCAAGTTGCCGTAGAATACACCACGCTGATGAGGATTTTCGCCATAGCGAAGCACCTTGCCATTCAACTCACTCTTTTTGAAAACTTCAAAACTGAATTCCGTGTTGAAATAATTGAATATAAGCGTATCGTAGTGCGAGGAAGCCATAAATGCTTTAGCAGCAAAACGCTTGCGGTCGGCCAAAGAGGTTTCTCCTCCTTTAGTTTGCAGCAGTTCGAGTAGTTCAGCATAGTCGTTGCGGGAGGAAACTATCACCGTATCGTTAAAGTTTTTGGCTGCCGCACGGATAAGGGAGATACCACCAATGTCAATCTTCTCAATAACGTCTTCTTCGCTTTTTCCGGCTTTTACGGTTTCTTCGAACGGATAGAGGTCAACAATCACTAAATCAATTTCGGATATTTCGTATTGCTGCATTTCCGCTTGGTCGCTGGGGTTATTGCGTCTGCCCAATATACCGCCAAACACTTTGGGGTGAAGGGTTTTTACACGCCCCCCAAGAATTGAAGGATAGGAAGTAAGTTCCTCTACCGGAACTACTTTAACACCTAACGATTCTATAAATGTTTGTGTGCCGCCTGTGGAATAGATGGTAACGCCCAGTTTACCAAGTTCCTGAACTATTAGGTCTAATTTGTCTTTATAAAAAACGGAGATAAGGGCTGATTTGATTTTTTTTTGCACGGCCGGAAATTTTGCGCGCAAAAATAAACCTGCCCCGAAAGGTACAACCAAAGAATATAAACGCTGTGTTGATTGTATTGTCAAATACGGCCTGGAAATGCGGGGGCTACACAGTAAGCCGGCAACATTTTGCATATTACCGCGTTAAGGCTTTACTTCGCAACCTTTTAGTGAAAAAACCAAAACACATATTAACTCTGCTGTTGCTGGCTGTAAGCTTAGCTTCTATGGCGCAAATTCATGAGTTTGGTGTATGGGGTGGAATGACCAACTACTTTGGCGACCTTAACACTAAAACCTCTTTCAAGTTTGCACGGCCGGGTGCCGGAGCCTTTTACCGCTACAACATTAAGTACCGCGGAGCCTGGAAAACTTCTGTTAACTGGGGAATAGCCGAGTTTAAGGATTCAGGTACCAAAACGGCCTGGAATCTTCAGCGCAACCTCTCTTTTAAAACCGACATTTTTGATGTTACCTCTATTATAGAGTTCAACTTTTTGAAATACGATAAAAACAGTAAGAAACACTGGTTTACCCCGTATTTAGGAACCGGCTTAACGCTTTTTTTCTTTAACCCTAAAGCCGAATACCAAGGCAAGTGGTATTTTCTACAGCCTCTTGGCACTGAAGGCCAAAAGGACCCCAGCTATTCGGGCGTAAAAAAATACAGGCTGTTCAGTTTTGCTATACCTATCGTTGCCGGCTTTAAATTTTCGTTTAAACGAAACTGGAATGTTGCCATTGAAGCCGGAGTGCGAAAAACCTTTACCGATTATTTGGATGATGTAAGCGGTAAGTATCCGAGCTATGCATCCCTACCGGGGGGCTCTACCGGTTTGGCCGGTGCTTTAAGTGACCGTTCAGGCGAAAACGGGGGCGAAAAAGTAGGTAAGCCCGGCTATCAGCGCGGCCAATCTCCTAAGTTTGATGATTACCTGATGGGGGGCATTACCATTTCCTATACTATCATGACCGAGCGTTGCCCGTCACCCAATGGCAGTTACCGATAGTTTATCTCCCTATTCACTCTACCCTATTTTCTT
>CAZLXD010000188.1:2958-6695 GCA_964563185.1 uncultured Chitinophaga sp. | reverse complement strand
ACCGGCCGTTTCCCGTTTGTGCGTGCTATGAGTGAGATATCCGGTAACAGTGTGGTACTGCTGGCAGGGGAGTATTTAAGCAATACAAACGAAGGCAAGGGAATATTGCTGGGAGGTATTGCCGGTGTGCCTCCGGCCCGTGTGGTAATATTGGGAGCAGGTATGGTAGGCACTTATGCTGCGCGTGCCGCTACCGGCCTGGGGGCTATAGTTTCGGTTTTCGATAACAACGTGTATAAACTGCAACGCCTGCAGGAGAAGATAGGCACAAGGGTGTTTACTTCTACCATTTCACCCAATATACTGGAGCAGGAGCTTACTATAGCCGATGTAGCTATTGGCGCCATTCATTCCAAGCAGGGGAGAACACCGGTAATAGTTACCGAGGATATGGTATCGAAAATGAAACCCGGCAGCGTACTTATTGATGTGAGTATTGACCAGGGCGGTGTGTTTGAAACCTCCGAAGTAACCTCGCATGCCGAGCCTACTTTTAAAAAATACGAAGTGGTGCACTATTGTGTTCCCAACATACCTTCGCGCGTTTCGCGAACGGCTTCTTATGCCTTTTCCAATATTCTTACCCCTATTCTTTTGCGCTGTGGCGATTTGGGTGGTATTAAAGGATTGATTTACGAAGATGCCGGAATACGCAGTGGCATTTACTTGTACAGCGGCAGCCTTACCAATGAAAACCTGGCTCGCATGTTTCACCTTAAGCACAGCAATTTAGAACTGTTGTTTGCCAGCAATCTTTAAATGAAACGTTAGGCCAGTGCGAAGGAATTGTGTTTCTATGCCGTCATAACTTCCAGAATGTCAACAAAGGCGGTTGTTTTCAATACTTATTATTTACATATTTACACAGACATTAAGAAATTATTAATCGGTATGGCATTCGGGAAAATTTCCGGTAAAACTTGGGTAATAGCATTGGCAGTGGTGTTGGTATGTAGTATTTCTTCCTGCACTAAAGAACCCGGCACCGGTGGCCTTGCCACCATACGCGGTAAGGTAAAAGCATACGATGTAAACATATTTGGCGATAAAGTTGATTCAGCATATTTATCGGACGTTCGTGTTTTTATAAGCTATGGCAGCCACACCTGGGTGGACGATGACGTGCGCACCAGCTACACGGGCGACTTTGCTTTTGAATGGCTACAGAAAGGAGAATACACCATTTGGACGGTACACGATTGCAATGGGTGCCCCTGGGACAAACAGCCCGATACCTTGAAGGTGAATATTGACAAGCGAAGAGAAACTGTGCAGGTGCGCGATTTAATTTACTATTACTAATGGTGTTTAATTACGAGCATACCGAAAACAGAATAGCGCAAAAGCTACAGGAGTTTAATGCTATAGGTTTAAAAGAACTGGACAACGTAAAGCTGCTCAACCGCGTAGACTCCAAGTATGTGTTTCATGTTAGTCAGTTTGAAGATTTGCTCGAAGAAATTCGATTGCAGTACAACATTCTTGAAATTGACGGTAAGCGAATGTTTAGTTACGAGTCGCTGTATTTCGATACAGACGATTACCTGCTCTACAAATTCCACCACAATGGAAAGATAAACCGTATGAAGGTGCGCTACCGCAAATATTTAGACAGCGGCCTTACTTACTTTGAGGTAAAGTATAAGGTAAAAGGCACCCGCACCGATAAGGTGCGGATTAAAGAAGCCGATATTAAAAGCGAGCTGACCGATAAAGAACTGGAACTGATAAAGCACGATTATGTGGACATACACGGGCTGAATAAAAAACTGTGGGTGTATTTTAAGCGCATAACACTGGCCGGTAAAAACATTGGCGAGCGCGCCACCCTCGATTTAAACCTTTCGTTCGATAACTTTCAGCAAAAGCGTTCTTTCCCCGAACTGGTAATTGCCGAAATAAAACAGGAAAAAAGCAATGTATTCAGCCCCATGATTCAGGCCTTTAAAAAACGGCATTTTGAAGAAGTGGGCTTTAGCAAATACAGCACCGGCATTGCCCTGTTGGAGGATATTAAACACAATGCATTTAAACCTAACCTGATTAAAATAAACAGAATAATAGATGGAAACCGTTGAAGTATCGGACGCTGCAGTAAAGCAGTTTACATTTTTTGGTATTGAGGGCCTGGGCGAATTTCTGCTGCGTTATAGTATTAACCTGCTGGTAACGTTCATATTGGTGCGCATTATTTATTACCCCCGCCACCGTAATAAAGATTTCGTTTTTACTTTCTTTCTCTTCAACACCGTTAACTTTCTTATTTGCTTTTTGCTTAGCAGCACCAAGCTTAAAATCGGCTTTGCCTTTGGGTTGTTTGCCATCTTTTCCATTTTGCGTTATCGAACGGTTACGGTGCCCATACGCGAAATGGGTTACTTTTTCTTAAGTGTTACCATAGGCATTATCAACGCTCTTTCCGATATAGATTCGGGCATTACCCTCATTGTTATTTCCAACGGGTTGATATTGGTAATGACTTACTTTTTAGACCGGCAGCTATCGCTCGAACACGAAAACTACAAGGAAATAAACTACGAGCGCATTGAGTTAATACACCCCGAAAAGCGCACGGAGATGATAGATGATTTAAAGCGGAGAACAGGCCTGCCCATACACCGCATTGAACTGATTAAACTCGACTTTTTGCGCGATGTGGCGCGCATACATGCCTTCTACTATTCAAAGGAGAACGACTCGGCCTCGCGCGATGTTACCGGTGATGACGACTAAGCCCCATGTTTGTTGCCCGTAAACTGCTTGCTGCTTTGCTGTTTTTTGCTGCGCTGTTGGTGCATGCACAGGAAGAAGTGCAGGATGTTCAGTTTTGGACCTCCGTGCAGTTGAATATGGATTTGCCCAGGCGTTTCAGCGCTAATGTGCAGTATCAGCTAAGGCTCGATAACAATGTTACTTCGGTAAAGGGGTCGTACTTTAGTGCAGGTGTGGGGTACGAGATAGTTAAAAAATACCTGAGTGCCGAAGTAGACTACCGCTATGTTACTTCCACTCAAAACGACCGCCACCGTTTTGGTTTCGGACTAACCGGTAAATACAAGTTTGGTAAAGTTGGTTTAAGCAACCGCCTGGTATACCAGCGCGAATACGAATACTTTAATGCCCGTTACGAAAGCGGCCACGAGCCTACCAATTATCTGCGAAACCGCTTTCAGGTTAAAGTTGACTTACCCAAACGGTTTGATGTATATGCTTCCGTGGAACCTTTTATACGGTTTTCGAATAAGCTAAACAATGTTGACCGTGTGCGAACCATAGCGGGGGTAGACTGGGAGTTTGTAAAAAGCCACCGTTTTTCTTTGTTCTATCTCTTTCAGGCCGATGTAAATGTAAAGCAGCCCGGCATGGGCCACACCTTTGGCCTTAACTACGAATGGGACATACCCAAGTTTGGTAAGAAGAAGAAAAAGAAAAAGTAAGCTTACCTTTTAATGCCACTTTAAACAGATAACTACCTGCAGGAAGATGCATTGCTATGGATGTTTGGAAGAACTTCCGTAGGCATTTTGGTGGTTAAAATGCCGTTCAGAGAACTCTAAATAGCATTTTAACCATTAGAATAGCATTCAGAGAACGCTGAACTGCATTTTGACGAATAGAATACCATTCAGAGAACGCTAAACGGCAGTTTGGCCGTTGGAATGGCATTCAGAGAACTCTAAACAGCATTTTAACCATTAGAATAGCATTCAGAGAACGCTGAACTGCATTTTGACGAA
>CAZLXD010000188.1:0-2858 GCA_964563185.1 uncultured Chitinophaga sp. | reverse complement strand
AGAGAACTCTAAACAGCATTTTAACCATTAGAATAGCATTCAGAGAACGCTGAACGGTATTTTGACGAATAGAATACCATTCAGAGAATGCTAAGCAGCACTTTACGTGTTAGAATATTGGTGGAATTTTGCCAAACGCGTAACCCTACCGCTCTTTACTAAAATACGCGTGCAGCAGCACACTTAAAAGTATAATGGCGCTGCCTACAAAAAACCATTGGTTAAGCTGGCTGCTTTCATTAAAAAACAAAAAAGCCAGAGCAATACCGTAAATGGGTTCCAAATTAATACTCAGGTTTAAGGTAAAAGCGGAGAGGTGCCGCAGGGCATTCAGCGAAAGTATAAGCGTTACATGCGTACAAACAATGGCTAGTACGGCAAGCAGCAGCCAGTCGTGCCCGCTGGGGAAAAGTTTGGCGGGCTCAAATGCCCAAATGTAAAGGGGAAGAAACAGCGTAAGCACCCCAACCCCTGTAGCTATTTCGTAAAACGAAACCACACTGCTGGGCAGTTCCTTCACCACATTTTTATTCATAATGTTGAAGAATGCGCCAACAAAAGCCGCCAGTAATGCCAGAATTATGCCTATGCCATACGAGTTTTCATCGCTGTAGAAAATAATGCCTATGCCCGCCATGGCCATAACGCTGTAAAGCAGTTCCACCTTGTTGAATTTCTTTTCGGTAATAAGCGGTTCAATAAGCGCGGTAAACAAAGTAGTGGACGCAAACAGGCTAAGGGTAATACTTACGTTTGAATACTTAATGGCTCCGTAAAAAAACAACCAGTGCACCATTAAAATAGTGCCCACGGTAAACAGCTGCCAAAAGTGTTTGCGCGAAATATGCAGGTTTATCTTGCTAAACTTTATGTAAAGGAACAGCGAGGCGGTTACTATCAGCATACGATACCATACTAAAAGACCTTCACTCAAATCAATACCACGCCCCAACACACCGGTGGCACCCCATAGTATAATAGACAGGTGCATTTGCAGGTAAGCCTTAGTGGTATCTGATTTGGAATGATAGCTGCTTAGCATCGGGCGGCAAAAATATTCTTTTGAACTTCTGTTTTTTTGCGAGCATTGCGGTATGCCTAAAGTGGAATTGTATACCGATGGTTCAGCACGGGGAAACCCGGGGCCGGGAGGTTATGGAGCGATATTAAAATGGGGAAGTGCCGAAAGGGAACTCTCGGGCGGTTTTCGCAAAACCACCAACAATCGTATGGAACTATTGGCGGTAATTGTGGGTTTAGAAACCCTCACCCGCGAAGGATTGGAAGTGGATGTTTATTCCGATTCAAAATATGTGGTGGAAGCGGTAAAGCAAGGCTGGGTATTTGGCTGGCAAAAGAAGGGGTTTAAAGGAAAGAAGAACCCTGACCTGTGGCAGCGTTTTCTAAAAGTATACTACAAGCACAAAGTAAAGTTCCATTGGATTAAAGGACATAACGAGCATCCTTACAACGAGCGTTGTGATTTGCTGGCTACTACCGCAGCTGATGGCAAACACCTGCATATTGACAAAGAGTATGAAGCAGGGAAAGACAGTATTTTTTCGGAAGAGTAACTATGCCTTTAGAAACTCCGCAGCCTTAGCTACTAAGTTTTTCGAACCGATGTAAACAGCGGTGCGCTCGTGCAACTCTACCGGTTGCAGGTCCAGTATGCGTTGATGACCGTCTGTAGCATCGCCTCCGGCTTGCTCTACTAATAACGCCATAGGGATACATTCGTACAACAAGCGCAATTTGCCTTTAGTTTCGCCCTTGTTAGCCGGGTAAATAAATATGCCGCCCTTTAGCAGGTTGCGGTGCAAATCGCCCACCATGGAACCTATGTAGCGCAGCGAGTATGGCCTTGAAGTTTCTTTATCTACCGCAGTAACATAAGCGAGCAGGGCATTTACTTTTTCATCGAACTTGGCAGCATTGCCCTGATTGATAGAATAAATTTTCCCGTTGGCAGGAGTTTTAATATCGGAGTGCGAAAGGTAAAACTCCTGGTCTTCGGTGCCCAAGGTAAACCCGTAAACGCCTTTACCAACTGTTATCACTAACACGGTAGAACTTCCATACACAAAGTAACCGGCTGCTTTAGCCACGTTCCCCTTTTGCAAAAAGTCAGCCTCGTTTACTTCGCATTTTTCTGTAAGCCTTTCGTTAATGCAAAAGATAGTGCCTATAGGGGCCACCACATCAATATTCGAAGACCCATCTAATGGGTCAACGGCAATAGTGTAAACTCCACCTTCGTTTAGCGTAACCACGCCTTCATTTTCTTCACTCAAATAGCCTGCACATGCTTCGCTGGCACGCAGGTAATCCATTAATATCTTGTTGCTCAGGTCGTCTAATTTCTGCACGGTTTCGCCCTGCACATTGGTAGTGCCGGTGGTGCCGGTAACATCGCTTATACCGGCATTGTTCACCAGTTTGCCTATCAGCTTACAGCCTTCAGCTAAGGAAATAACAACTTTCGAAAGTTCAAGATTGGTTTGCGTGGTCAGGAAGTCGGCCAGCTTGGTTCCTTTTTTCATATGGGTTGAGCTTACGGGCGGCAAATATATCAATTCACCTTTCCCTGTTTTTTAATGTTGCGTCATGAATATATTTGCCGCTCCAAAATACAAACGGTGAGTTTTATTATTCGCAAAGGAAACAAAGAAGATGTGCCGCAAATGTTCCGCTTAGTAAGAGAACTGGCAGAGTTTGAGCGGGCACCCGGGGCAGTGGTGAATACCGAAGCACAAATGCTGGAAGATGGTTTTGGCAACCATTCTATTTACCGGGTGTTTGTAGCGGAGGATGCTGTAACCAACGACATTATAGGTATGGCATTGTATTACACCGCC
>CAZLXD010000187.1:0-6759 GCA_964563185.1 uncultured Chitinophaga sp. | reverse complement strand
AGGAATTAGTAAAAACAAAAAAGGAGGGTTTGAGCCCTCCTTTTTGCTAAGATTAGTAATGTAACTAGTACATCTGAGAACTTTTCTTGCAGTCCCAGCCTGCTGCTTCTGCTAAATCAATAGCATCATCAATGTCTTCTTTGTCATTGTCCTTGTCGCAAAACTTTTGCCACTGGTCATCTTTAGTGCAGGTTACGCACTTTGTACAAGAAGAGCCTGACACGATAAACGCTGCGGCTAACAGGGGTAGAAATACTTTTTTCATAGTAAAATGTTTTTTGGTTATGCCTACTGTTACGCTTTTCGGCTTTTTGCGCCTTACTCTTTAAGGGATTTTCAGGCAACTCCCACATGTTCCGCTGAGAACATAGTTTCAAAGGTATAACCTGAATTTATACCACCAAATTATTCTACTATGATTTTCATCTTACGGCTTTATCTCTTTTAGCCGCTCCAAAACATAAAATACAGCCGGGCAGGTGGTGGTATTTTGGTACGTAGTGTTGGTGTATTCAAAAAACTCTCCGCTATCGGTGTACGGATATTTTTCACAATCGCGGGGGCGGGCTTCGTAAATACTGCAATAATTATCGCTACCTAAAAACGGACAGGGGCTTTTCTTTACCACATAGTCACCATCTTCATCTAAGCGCAGGTAAGTGTCAATCATGTCGCCCTGTTTCATTCCCAAAAACTTAGATATGCGAACTATATCGGGAGTTTTAAACCGTGGCGAAATGGTTTTACAACAGTTCGCGCACTTCAGGCAATCTATTTTACTAAAAGCTTCCTCGTGTAAATCGGGCAACTGCTTTTCAATGCCGCGCTTGTTCTTAGCTTTTGCCAGAAACCGTTTGTTTTCTTTCTTCTTCTTTTCCGCTTCGCGTTGCCAGGTATCGGGTCTGAATTCCATTGTGGGTACTCTGTGAGTACAAATAAAGCAATAAGCGGGGCTAAACGTTTTTTACGCTTATATTTGCGCCTCGAATAATCCTATTCGATGAATAAACCCTTCTCTTCTGTTCCTACCACCTTACTTTTAGCTGACGGAACTGTGTTTTACGGAAAATCGCTTGGCAAAATTGGCACTACGGTGGGCGAAATATGCTTTAACACCAGTATGACCGGTTACCAGGAAATTTTTACCGACCCTTCCTACTTCGGGCAAATAATTATAATGACCAACGACCACATTGGTAATTATGGCGCCAAGAACGATGAGGTAGAATCGAAAAGCGTAAAGATTGCAGGCGCTGTTTTCAAGAAATACACCGCACAGGGCTATTCGCGCATCAGCGCTGAAAGTTCTTTACAGGATTGGTTTGAGAAAAACAATCTGGTAGGAATTTCGGATGTAGATACCCGCGCACTCACCATACATGTTCGCAAACAGGGAGCCATGAACTGCATTATCAGTTCAGAAACTACCGATGTGGAGGTATTAAAGAAGAAACTGGCCGAAGCGCCCAATATGGACGGGCTGAACTTAGCGCAAAGCGTTACTACCCAGGAGCCTTACTTTTACGGCAATCCTAAATCGCCCTTGAAAGTGGCGGTACTGGACTGCGGCATTAAAGAGAACATTTTAAAGTGCATGACCGACCGCGGCATTTATGCCAAAGTATTCAACGCCAAAACTTCCTTTAAAGAAATGGAAGAGTTTAAACCAAATGGCTACTTCATCAGCAATGGGCCCGGTGACCCGGCTCCTATGGACTATGCCATCAACACAGTGAAAGAAATTCAGGAAGCAGCAAAGCCTGTTTTCGGAATTTGCTTAGGCCACCAGTTGTTAGCCTTAGCCAATGGAATCCCTACACACAAAATGCACCACGGGCATCGTGGAGCCAACCATCCGGTGAAGAACCTGATAACCGGCTTAAGTGAAATTACCTCGCAGAACCACGGCTTTGAAGTTTCGCGGGAAGCGGTAGAAAAATCTACGCATGTAGAGATAACACATGTAAACCTGAACGATAACACGGTAGAAGGTATTCGCATAAAAGGCAAAAAGGCTTTCAGTGTTCAGTACCACCCGGAAAGTTCTCCCGGCCCTCATGACTCGCGATACCTGTTCGACCAGTTTATTGCCGATATGAATTCGAATTAAGCAATGAGGTTTTCATGGCTCCTAATTCTTTTTGTTTCTCTTTTTCTTTTTTCCTGCAACCAAAGCAGTACTAACGCTTCTGAATTCGGCACGTTAGATTCCCTAGCCGTTGCAGCCGATACCAGTATGCAGTTAGGCATTGAAAGTTCGTATGAGTTTCACAAAACGCTTGTAGCATCTGATACTTTGGTTTACGATGTAGTAGGATATGGCGGTAATGCCACAAAAGGCGAGTTAGCTGTTTTAAAAAGAGGAGCTAACAACAAAGCCGATACTGTTTTTAAGCAGGCTCGTGAGGGTATGATAAGTGATGTTGCCCTTCAAAATGGCTCACTTAGTATTACTCTGCAACATCCGAAAGACTCCTCTATCAGAAAAGTCCTTAAATACAATTTGGCCTCCGGCAAATAACTATTCAATTCTTTATGTTCGCAATCGCTTAAACAACATCCCAAATATTCTACAACAAAAACCTATACAACCATGAGCCAGATAGCCAAAATCCACGCCCGGCAAATTCTTGATTCGAGAGGAAACCCTACTGTTGAAGTTGATGTGTACACATCCAATGGTTCTTTAGGCAGAGCCGCTGTTCCATCCGGTGCATCTACAGGAAAACATGAAGCGGTGGAATTGCGCGATGGCGACAAGAAAAAGTATCTCGGTAAGGGGACGCTCAAGGCTGTTCAAAACATCAACACCAAAATTTCCAAGGAACTGGAAGGTGTAAATGTGTTTGAGCAAAATGCCATTGACCAGATTATGTTGCTACTGGATGGCACGCCTAATAAAGCGAAACTGGGAGCTAATGCCACACTGGCTGTATCGTTAGCGGTTGCTAAAGCGGCTGCCGAAGAACTCGGAATGCCTTTATACCGCTACATAGGCGGAGTAAATGCCAACACTCTTCCTATTCCTTTAATGAATATTTTGAACGGAGGCGCACATGCCGATAACAAAATAGACTTTCAGGAATTTATGGTGATGCCTGTTGGGGCAGAATCATTCTCCCACGCCCTGCAAATGGGCACCGAAATTTTCCATCACCTGAAAAGCGTGTTGAAGAAAAAAGGATATTCTACCAACGTAGGCGATGAAGGTGGATTTGCCCCCAACATTGGCAGCAACGAGGAAGCCATTGAAACAGTGTTAACTGCCATTGCAGCCGCAGGCTACAAAACTGGCAAGGATGTATTCATTGCTATGGATGCCGCTGTTACCGAAATGTACAACGAGAAGACAAAAACTTATCAGTTCCACAAATCAGACGGTAAAAAACTGAAGAGCGAAGAACTGGTAGACTACTGGGTGAAGTGGTGCAAGAAATATCCGATTGCTTCCATTGAAGATGGCATGGCTGAAGACGATTGGAAAGGATGGAGATTGCTAACCGGAAAACTGGGCGGCAAAGTGCAATTGGTAGGCGATGATTTGTTTGTAACTAACGTTACGCGTTTACAGCAAGGTATAGACACTAAAACCGCTAACTCTATTTTAGTTAAGGTAAACCAGATTGGAACACTGACGGAAACTATCAATGCCGTGAATTTGGCGCACCGCAGTTCTTACTCGTCTATTATGAGCCACCGCAGCGGTGAAACCGAAGATGTAACTATTGCTGATTTAGCCGTGGCGCTCAACTGCGGACAAATTAAAACCGGTTCTGCTTCGCGCACCGACCGTATTGCCAAATACAATCAGTTGCTACGCATTGAAGAAGAATTGGGGCCTATGGCCATTTATCCCGGCAAGAATTTTAAATATCCTAAGTAGCATCTAAACTACATACAACTCTTCAAAAGCACCACCGCACGGTGGTGCTTTTGTTTTCTATATTTAGCTGAACATGGCTTTTGCAATTACTACGCTTTCCCTTTTCGTCTTCAACTTTCTTCTTCTTCGATTTAGAAAGTTACAGTTGAACGCATTTAAACACTGGGTAACAGTGGCTGTGTTTAACCTGAAGTTTGTAGCAGGGCTGCTTATTTGGGCGGTATATACTTTCTACTATAAGGATGTAGAGAACAATGACGTTCACAAGTATTACAATGATGCTATACTACTGCATGATTTGGCACATAAAGACACTAAAGCCTTTTTTCAATTAGTAGTAGGAAGCGAAAACGAAGCCACCTCCGTTTATACGGCTACCATGAAAAACTGGGAACGCAACTTTGACGAAGCGCCCATCAACGAGAACAGAACAGTAATTCGGCTGAATGCACTGCTGATATTCTTCTCTTTTAAAACCTATTTCGTACACATTCTGTTTATGTGTTTTTTCTCCTTAATAGGTTGGGTATTGTTGTGTAATGCTGTTTTTAAAAAGAGCAATTCCGCCCCCCCTTTTATGGCTTTGTTGGTTATGCTGTTGCCTTCGGTTCTTTTCTGGTCAACGGGGGTAATGAAGGAGCCGGTTTTGGTGTTAGGCTTAGGCGTGTTTGTTTCGGGACTGCTGAATAGAAATATCGGTAAACAGATTTCATTCCTGCTGTTGGGTAGCATCCTAATTCTCTCTGTTAAGTTTTATGTAATGGCCTGCTTGTTGCCGGCTGCTGTGGCCTTTCTTGTTTTCAAAAACAACCATCGTGTGCTGGTAGTTATAGGTAAGTATGCCGTCATCTTAGCGCTTGTGGCGGTGGCAGCATTCAATGTTCAACGCCTTATACCTGCTGTAAATCCAACTCAGATGTTGGTTAACAAACACACGTACTCCGTAAAAGAAGCTGCGTACTTTAATGCGGGGAGCAGGATAGAAATTCCTGCATTAACCGATGCTGTCAGTGTAGTAAAAGCAATACCCGTAGGAATATGGAACGTAGTATTCCGCCCGTATTTATGGGAAGGAAAAAACATAATGATGCTGGCTTCTGCGTTGGAGAACGTTGTTGTGTTATGTATTCTTCTTTTATGTCTATTCAGCTTCACGAGAAACGTCATTGCGAGGAACGAGGGACGAGGGACGAAGCAATCTCCTGAACTCAATCTTGCATTTTTCCTTCTTGTTTCCTCCTTTACCTACTTCGCCTTAATAGGAATCAGCACACCGGTATTGGGGAACATAGTTCGCTACAAGGCGCCTTTGCTTCCTTTCTTTTTGTTCGCGTTTATTTTGTTGGCTGATATAAAACCGGCTCTCCTTTCAAACCGGTTATTACGGAAACCCGTCTAGTATTTCTTACTACGAAAAATAACAAACAACATACGTATACCCAAAAAATTGGCGAGCGCAAAACCAACCCCTCCGGGTATGGAAATGTGTTTGTACAGTGGCGGAAAGTTAACGGCAATTAAAATAGCCGATGCCATAAGTATAGAGCCAAGTATAAAACCACCGGCAATGCGGTTGCTGGCTAAATCTATTTTGTGGGTAATGTCATCCAGTCCTTCATGCTCAATAGAAACCTTCAACTCGCCTTTCAGTATCTTCTTTACAATATCCCTTATATCCCTAGGCAAACTTTCGATAAGGGAAAGTGTATCGCGAGCTGAACCAAGAAATCTTTTCAGTATAGCTCCGGGGCTAAACTCATGCTGTAGCGTGCGGTTAATGTGAGGAGTAAGCTCTTCAATTATATTCAGGTTGGGGTCTAAGCGGTGTCCTACGCCTTCAATTGTGACCAAACATTTCGATAATAAAAAATAATCGGAAGGCATGCGTATGTTGTATTTATTTACCAAATCCAGCAGGCGGGTAAACAAGCCCGACATCTGCATTTTATCGGCCGGCAGCGAGTGGTAATCCTGTATCAATTCCTCCACCTCGTACTCAAAGGTTTTTACTCCTTCAAACTGTTGGCTTACCGCTATGTTCTTCAAACCCCATATCAGCAACTTCGAATCTTTGCTGGTAACACCATATACTATGTCGGCAAAAAATTCCACATCGCTTTTCAGCACCGTACCCATCATTCCAAAATCAATAAAGCACACCTTGTTGTTGGGCATAGCAAACAGATTGCCAGGGTGCGGGTCGGCATGGAAAAAACCGTGCTCAAAAATTTGCCGGAACAGAGCAAACATGCCGTTCTTGGCCAGTTCGTGCCCGCTGGCACCAATGCGTGCCAGCCCTTCTTTATCATACGGGTGCACCCCTTCAATAAACTCCATGGTCAGCAACTTGCGGGTGGTGTATTCAGGGTAATACTTCGGTACATATACATTCCCGCTATCGACAAAATTGTTGGCAAAACGTTGCAGGTTATAGCCCTCGTGCGTTAAGTCCACCTCGCGGTGTATAGCGGCATCAAACGTGCGCACTATGCCCACAGGGTCCAACTTGTCCATAAACTTCCGCTCTTCCATTTTGCGGGCTATGTACTTCATGATGATGATGTCCAGCTCAATCTTCTCCAGTATATCGGGCCTGCGCACCTTTAACACTACTCGCGCGCCATCTTTTAACTTGGCGCGGTGCACTTGCGCTATCGAAGCACTGGCAAAAGGCTCGTTCTCGAAGTCAATAAATATGTTTTCAATAGGCTGGCCCAGTTCTGCTTCAATAATTTTTCGGGCTTCAGCTCCGGGGAAAGGAGGCACATGGGTTTGCAGCTTCTCAAACTCCGTTACCAGCTCCACCGGGATAACATCGGGCCGGTTGCTGAGTATTTGCGCCAGTTTAATGTAGGTAGTCCCCAGTTCCTCTACCG
>CAZLXD010000186.1:0-6835 GCA_964563185.1 uncultured Chitinophaga sp. | reverse complement strand
CGATAACCACTTGGCATATTGTGCCGCTGCCCCATAGCGGCTTTTGTAAATTACAAGTCCTTTCATTCAAAAAGTATATGAACAGCTAAAATCCTAAACATACAATGGGTGTAAGAATGACTTTGCTCACAGCTACAAGGTGTAATGCCTAACTACCTGGGGCATCAGGGTAAGCACAATAATCAATAACCCGGTTAAGCTTATTATTGGCTGAAGGATAAAATACTCCGTTATAAACTGTTGAACAATAATCCAGGCGATAGCAATAATGCCACTGTATAGAGAGAATGTCCAACTCCAGTGTTTCTCCTTGTATATGTTCATTACCGATAAAAAATTGACCTCCGGTTTAAGTAGTAAGCCCGCCACTACCGGCAAAGGCAACAAACCATTCAGCACAAAAAGTATAATCCCCGGAATAAGAAAATCAGGAAAAGGTATTTTGCTTAACCAGGGCTGCATGTGTAACAAAGAACCATCGGGTTTTATAATTAAAGCGCCTCCGCCATACAGCGCCCCTACTGAGAGAAATAACAATAACAGACACAGCAGATAAACTTCGAATGGTCGTTTAAGCATATCACAAAAGTATAACCGGTCAATACTGCTTTAGGCTGAACTTTGTCAATAGTAACCTTACTCCTCCTCCAAATCAAACAACCTTAAAAATTTGATGAAGGCCACCTGGCCACCATCTACTTTTATTTCACCGCTTAGGTAGGTGGGCAAGGGTTGACGGATTTTAGCGGCCAGTTCTTTCCATACAGTTTCTTTTACCTGAATAATGATGTCCGGCTCGCCCGTTTTAAAGGGCTGCACTTCGGCTACGCCTTTGCGCACTTCCACCGTCCATTGTTTTTTACTGTCGGTAAAGTCAAACAAAACCCGCTGCTTTACATCTATACTTTTTTCGGGATTAAGATGTGCCGCCAAGCCATTAAAAACCGAAGCAAGCGGAATATCTTTTACAAAATCAGGGGTGGGTTTTATTAAGCCTTCATTTTTTAATCCCTGCAACTCTAAAGCACAGGTAAGGTAATAGTGGCGGGCATTCGGGTTGCTTTGCGCGCTGCCCAATGCCACCAGCGAATTAATACGATGCTGCAATACTTTTTTATCATCGGGGTAAAGTGCCAGATAACTGTCGGTTAACTCCAATGCCCACTGATATTCTTTTTCTTCTATAGCGGTATTAAGCTGTGTGGTCAGTTTTTCTTTGCCGCCTGCCAGTTGTTCTATCTTTTTTGCATGTTCTTTTTTACCAAGGGGAAGCAGCGTGGCCGGATTACCGTCAAAAAAACCCATGTAGCCGTCAAACACGGTGCGCACACTCCACTTCGTTTTTCCGTAAAACTCTTTCAGCCATTCGTTCTTCTGTAAATGTTCCGGAAGAACAACTGTTTGCGCAAGCTCATCGGGGGTTAACCCCTTGTTCATGCCGCGCACGGTTTGGTCGTGTATAAACTGTATGGCATCGCGGTAATCGGTAAGTATGTTGTAGGCAGTTTCTGCCCCGCGAATTACTTCGGTGTGGCTGGGCACAATTACTTCGGGGTGCAGAAAACGCATTTTATCGAGGCTGTTTTTCCAAAGGTTTACATCGCGGTAACCGGTGCCGCGTATGGTGTACAGGTTCGGAAAAGTTTTGTAGAGGTTATCCCCACACAACAACGTTTTAGTTTCAGGTAGCCATACCATTAACTGGTCGGGGGTTTCACCGGGGGCGTGGTACATTTTTAACTGAATACCGGCAATGGTTATCTCCATCGAATCGCGGAAAGTAAACGTGGGGCGCAAAACTCCCAATTCACTGCCCTCGTGTATGTGTAACTCGGGTCCAATTCCACAGTTGACCAAAGCCTCTTTATCTAAATAAGCGCCAAACATGCGGTAACTGCGCTTTTCGGTAATGTAGCGTACCACCGCACTGGTTTGGTCTAAGTAATGCGGCAATAGTTCCTGCGCATATACATCGGGCTTAGTGTTGCCGGCCAGCGCCACTGCCCCCGATGTATGGTCGGTGTGGAAGTGGGTATAGATGATGGCCTTTACCGGCTTGGGGCAAACACTATCGAAAGCGCGCTTTACTTCGGCACCGGCTTCCATGCTTTCCATGCAGTCTACTATAATAGTGCTGTCCTTGCCTTCGATAAGAATACTATTGGCAAGGCCGTAGCCGATAGCTACATAAATATTATCGCCAACCTTTTCAATCCGTTTCTCAAAAACCTTCGTGTGCTGTCGCAGTTCTTCGGGGGCGCTTACATTTTGTTGGAAAGAAGTTTTTTCGCGGCAGGCCTGAATGGCTAACAGGGCAAAAACGGGCAACAGTATTTTCTTCATACCACTAAGAAAACAAACCCTGCAGGTTTATAAAAAACATACTTTCGTCAGCGTTCAACAAACATGCTCATGAAAAAATTACTCAAAGTTCTTGCCTCGGTTATTCTGCTACTGGTTTTAGTGGTAATTATTGCATACGCCACCGGCAATGGATACCTTATGAAAGGCCTGTGGGCTTCGTACCTGCATGGTTATAATTCAGCCAGTATTGGCGATGCGCAGTTCTTCGACACACATACTATTGAAGCTGCCGGGGAACCGCAACAATGGCCTGTGAGCGATAGTTACAACAAAGTTGCTTTAAGCGAAGAATTGAAGAACACTCTGGATAAAGTGCAAACCGTAGCTTTTCTTGTAATTAAGAACGACAGTATTCTTGCTGAACACTACTGGGATAATTATAGCGATAGTTCGCGCTCTAATTCTTTCAGCATGGCAAAGAGTATTACTACTATGCTGGCACAAGTAGCTATTCAAAAAGGAATACTGAAAGGCTGGAACCAGAAAGTTAAAACCCTGCTGCCCGAATTGAAGGGCGCCCATGCCGATGAAGTGGAGCTATGGCATCTTTCTACCATGAGTTCGGGCCTGGAATGGGATGAGAAGTATAAAGACCCTTTTGCAGTTACCGCCAAAGCCTACTATGGCAGCGATGTAGAAAAACTGATGATGAGTTTGCCTATAGTAAATGCCCCGGGTAAAGAATACAATTACCAAAGCGGTTCCACACAGCTTTTAGGATTGTGTGTGGCTAAAGCCACCGGAAAGAGCCTTGCCGAACTTGCAGCGGAGTGGCTGTGGCAACCACTGCAGGCCGAGCATGCAGCCGAATGGCACACCGATGATAAAGGAACCGAACTGGCTTACTGTTGCTTTAACTCTAACGCCCGCGATTTTGCCCGCTTCGGAAAAATGATGTTGCACCACGGCAACTGGAACGGCACCCAAATTCTGGATAGTGCTTTTGTGGCAATGGCCACATCGCCCGCATTGGTGTCTTACTACGGTTATTCCTTTTGGTTAGATGATTCGCATGGCACTAAAGTGTTTTATCAGCGCGGCATATTAGGGCAATATATCATTACCATTCCCGAATACAATACCGTAGCGGTGCGCTTAGGCCACCAACGCATACAACCTCAAGAAGGACAGCACCACAGCGATGACTTTCATGTAATAGTGGAAGAAGTGTTGAAGATGGTTCGATAAAAAAGCCCCGCAGATTTGCAGGGCTTGTATAGTGCTTCGTTAGAATTTTATTGAACAACCAGTTTTTTATGAGCAGTCCGTCCATTTTTATCCGCTAACTGCGCATTGTAAAAGCCGGAGGCAAATTGGCTCAGATCTACCTCTTCTGTTTCGAACATAAAATCTTTGCTATATACTACACGGCCATTCATATCGGTTACAGTCAATTTACAGTCCCCCTCCTGCTTTACAATTTTCAAGCTGCCGGTGGTAGGGTTAGGATACACTCTGAACATCAACGCTTCGGGTTCCTTTATACCTGTACAGTTCGATATTTTACCAAGCAGATAAAGCGAAGCTGAAGTTAACGCAGGCTCTACACACTGGCCATGGTTTAGATTTCCGAAGTTTTCTATTTGCACATTTGGCGCACCATTGGCATTCCATGCACTATCTGCCCTTACCGCATTCAGGTAATTTACCTGGTCGTCATTTATGCAGTAGTGAATTTTAACCGGGTTTTGAGGCGCCCAGTTCATTAAGTCGTTCTCTGCAAGTATAAGCCGAAGCGGATGCAGCGTATCGCTTGCAAAGGCATTGATTATCGAATCTTTTATCATATTACGGGGAACCTGATTGCAGAACTGGTCAATGTAACCGGTGGAATAATTTTTGCTGTAAAAGAGCGGAGGAATAATGCTGTCGTATGGGCTTTTAAAAATATCAGCAGGGTTCGGAAACATTTGTTGTAATGAAGGATAAACAGAATGATAACCCAATAGCAGGTAGGGCAAATAACTGGGTGCTGAAAACGGGTCGGGAGAAAGCATAACATCTACCATGGTTACCTTTAAATCGTAAGGGCCCGACATGGGAGCGCTGGCAATTACATTAAACTCATTCGAATACTGTTCCTGTATCAGTTTATTGGTGGCCATAGTGGTATAGCCGCCCTGCGAGTAACCGGTCAGCAGCACCTCTCCGCTTAAAGGTATTGAAAGTGTATCCGCCAGTTGACGGGCGGCACGCATTAGGTTAACCGATGCGTGGCCGGAGTGGTAAGCATTAATGTAAGGATGTATAATAATACTGCTGTCGCTGTCACCCAATCCTAACTCATCCGGCATGGCAGTTACTACTCCGCCAAGTCCTGCAAAGAAAAGCCCGATAGGCCTTTCGGGGCCGACATAGCTGGGCACTTCATCTCTTCTGGCAAATGTACCGTGCGCATAGCAACCAAGAGCGCTGGGGCAGAGAGTATTTTTGGGTATTACTACAATGCCCGAGGCATTGACTAAGGAATCGGGGTGCTTGTAAGGAGTTTTATAAATAACCTGATATACATCAACATCATACTGCGGGGCAATAGGCAAAGAAAAGCCCGTGGTGTTTAAAAAACTATCTAACTCCAGTTTAGTAAAGCCCTGCTGCAACTTATAGGAAACCATTTGTGCCGAAACAGAATGTGCAAAAACAAAAGCAAAAGTGAGTAGTGAGAAGAAGTGTTTCATCAGAAATTTTTTAGACCGAATAAAAAAATGAAAAGCGCGGGATAGTTGCTAGTTAAAAACAGTATTTATTATGATTTGTTCCAGCGAATTTTCCGATGAAAGTGAAAACGCTAGACCTGTATGAATCTTGAAAGCCGGTGGTCTCTGGTTGGGAGAAAGAAAACAAACCACAAAAGCACTTTAACCGCCATCTTAAAAATCTACATCTTAACTTTCGGGCTTTAACTTTCAATTGACCCATGGGAAAAAAAATAAATGCTTTTGCTGATGACGCCTTAGGCAAAATGGATGCTGTTGGCGTAGCAGAAGCAATTGCTAACGGAAAAGTATCGGTGCAGGAAGTAACCGAAGCAGCCATTGCACGTGCCGAAAAGGTGAACGAGGAACTGAATGCCATTGTGCTGAAAACCTATGATGATGCCCGCAACTACAAATCACTGGCAAAAGAAGGCGTATTTTATGGCGTACCCTCCTTTATTAAAGATAATGACAACATACGCGGATACCCCACGCAATTAGGGACAGGAGCATTTAGTGCTAAAAAAGCAAAGCAGAACAGCCGGTTTGTAAATCAGTTTCTCTCCACCGGAGTAAGTTATTTGGGCAAAAGTACTTTGCCTGAGTTTGGTTTGATATGTAGTACTGAAAACGAAAAGTGGGGCATTACACGCAACCCGTGGAATACGGATTACACTACCGGAGGTTCATCATCGGGCTCTGCAGCTTTGGTAGCTAGCGGAGTAGTACCTATAGCCACAGCGAACGATGGCGCTGGCTCTATTCGCATACCCGCTGCATGTTGTGGTTTGGTGGGGTTAAAACCCAGCCGCAGAAGATTAGTGCCAATGGATGGCTCACAACTAATGCCCTTACAAATAGTTTATCAGGGAGTACTTACCCGCAGTGTGCGCGATACTGCTGCTTTTTATGGCGCTGCCGAAAAGTTCTACAAAAACCCACGCTTGCCTGAGATGGGGCATGTGAAACATGCTTCTAAACAACGATTGCGTATTGTCTTTTTCGAAAATCCTGCCAAGGAGAAACTGGGGCATCAGGATGCTGATACTTATCGTACACAATTGGAAAGCGCAGCCCTTTTACAATCGTTGGGACATACGGTGGAGCAAGCGCCTGTTCCCATAGATATTGACGCTATGAGCGAACATTATCTAAATTACTATGGCTTTATGGCCTACATACTAAGTCACTGGGGGAAGGTAGTAGTGCAGGCTAAAGTAGACCATGGACAGTTAGAACCGTTTACACTCGGCCTTAGCCGGCAGTTTAAAAGCAATGCGCTGCAAACTCCGCGAAGTATAAGGCTGTTGCGTAAAACAGCCCGCGATGCAGAGCAACTTTTTGAAAAATACGATGTAATAATGAGCCCGGTAGTTTCGCACATTACACCTAAAATAGGACACTTCAGTACTGAGTTACCCTATGAGGTTATCTCACGCAGGGCTATTGAATATGCCTCTTATGCCGGCTTGCAAAATGTATCTGGAGCCCCCGCCATTTCACTCCCATTGGGCATGACCGAAAACGGTATGCCTTTGGGTGTTCATTTCACTGCTCCTTTCGGTTTTGATAGACGTTTGCTGGAGTTGGCTTATGAGTTGGAGGAGGCCAGGCCGTGGCCATTGGTGTGCAAATAATTACTACTTAAAATTCTGTAACACTCCCTGTTTTAACCCGAGATATGCAATAAGAAGACACTTGCATTCCGCGACACTGAAAGTTATTAGGTTTCGAGAAGAAAACACATTACGCCAAAATGGTTAATTTGGAAATCG
>CAZLXD010000185.1:4741-6838 GCA_964563185.1 uncultured Chitinophaga sp. | reverse complement strand
GTGGCGGCTGTCCCTTTATTCATATCCCTTAAAGAACTAAGCGCCTAATCCTATTAATTTATTAGCAAAGTTCCGGAAGGAAAATTTGCACACTTTTCCTAAACACCTCCAAGTCAGTGGTGCAGGTAAATACCTCACCGCCTATTACCTACCATCCATTTTCCAGAATTAATGGCGCGCAGGTAAGGGTAACAGCGAATTTCTTTTCCCCAGCATCAATACAACACACAGCGCAACTCTAGGCGCGAAACATGCATCCCGCCACTAGGATTTTTCCACCTGGCACGCATATACTTTTGATGCGGATGGTGGCTTTGTTTACTGCCATATAGCCATTACCTTAATAGCCGAAACAACCTTCTTCCTCCATTTTACAACAACTGTAACCAAAGAACAAACAAGGGTAAACTACTCTTTGCAATAGATTGTTAAGCAGTTAAGCACCTGCATATCAAACAGCAGCGACTATTAACCTAATGTTGGAAAAGAACGAGGCCAAAATAATAACGGGCAAAGATTACGCGCCTGTAACTTTGAAACAACTATTAAAACGTACATTGTGAAAAACATAAAAAAGAAGAAGCCAATCATTAAAACCGTATTGATACAGGATAAATGGGCGTTGCCTATATTACAGTAAGGGTAGGCCATGGAGACCATTTGCCTTAAAAAGCAATGTGTACGGATTAGACCCGGGATGTAGAGGTTACTTAATTAGTTTACTTATGGCTTTAAAGTCATCAGTTCCGGCTTGGTCGAGAAGCATAAAAAGGATACTTTCAGTTGAGGTAATAAACGCTCCGGATTGCCGCATGCGCTCAACAGCAATTTGTTTATTTTCGGCAGTACGGGATGAAACGGCATCGGCTACCACATGTACCGTGTAACCTGCTTTAAGCGCATCGAGCGTTGTTTTTAACACGCAAATGTGGCTTTCTACCCCACAAATTACGACATCGGTTATGTTGGTGAGTTTCAGTTGGTCGCTCACCGGTTGGCTGAGCATACAGCTGAAGCAGACCTTTTCAATAATGTTGGGGCTTGGGGGTAACTGAATCTCTTTACAGGTGTAACCTAAACCTTTGGGGTATTGCTCGGTAATAATTGTTTCAAGATTAAGTATCTCCGCTCCGCGCAGCAGTTTGTTCACATTACTGAATATCTTCTCGTTTTCGTAAATAACGGGCATCAGCTTTTCCTGTACATCTACTACTAAAAGAGCGGTGTGTTGGCGTTGAGGTATTCCTAAGTTGTTCATGGTTACTGGTTGATTGGTTGAATAGTAAACTGGTGATTGGGTTACATGGAAATAGAACCTTTTCTGAAGTCTGTTTTTCCGATGATGGCGTTGATGACATAAGGTGTTCCCTGACGGCTTAGGTGCTTGGCTTCAATAACAGCTGCTTTGAAAGCCTCCAGGGTATCTACTCTTACTCCTTCACCCCCAAAGGCTTTGCTTACTAACTGATAATCGCTGTAATCGAGACAAATAGCACAATCACTCTTTAAAAGTTCCACCTGGTCGCGGGCAATCTGGCCCCAACAAGCATCGTTGCCAATAATTGAAATAACAGGGAGATTAAATCGCTTAAAGGTATCGTATTCCATTAAACTATAACCGGCACTTCCATCGCCATAAATAATCCACACATCTTTTTCGGGGAAAACCAACTTGGCTCCTAATGCAAAACCGGCTCCTACGCCCAGTGTACCAAACACGCCCGGGTCAATCCAGCTAAGCGGAGCTCGTGGGCGAAGGGTGTAAGCTGATGTTGCCACAAAGTCGCCACCATCGGCTATCAGAATAGTGTTGTCATCCAACTCCGGTTCCAGTTCGCGAAAAAGCCTGATGGGATTGATGCCAAGATTAACGGGTGCAGCTGCCTGTTCATCAATGCCGGCTTCACGCTTTTTATCGCGGGCTTGAAGTGTTTCTAACCACGATGAATATCTGCCCTGAAATTTCTTTGCTAAATCAATCAGAAAATCTTGTGGGTCGGCATTTATGCCCAGGTTAGGTGTTTTGTTCTTGATTAAATCTTCCTTGCTGCGGTTAATAGATATGAACTGACGATGACCGATGTGGTTACCATAATC
>CAZLXD010000185.1:0-4731 GCA_964563185.1 uncultured Chitinophaga sp. | reverse complement strand
GTCTGATTCTTTAATAGCCTCCTTGCGGTGGTGGCGCATTTGTAACGGGCTTGCTTTACCTAACAAACCTCTACCCATTCCACTTAAGTAAACCGGTATCCCCAGTTTGCCAACTGCATCGGACAGTTGTTGTGCCTTTTGCGGATTCATAATAGCACCACTACCTACCAGCATAACCGGTTTTTGTGCTGATTTAATTTTGCGAATGGCTTTATCTATATGCGATGATGAATGCGCAGGGTATGTAACCGGGGCAATGGAGTTGTTGAACTTGACATTGTCTTTCCCTGCAAATAAATTTTTAGCGTGGTTGTTGATGTACCATTGTAAAATCCTTTCCTGAAAATTTGGGGGGGGTGTTTCTTTACTTTTTGCGCCATACCAACTGCGCACTAATTCCTCGCCATACAATGTATCAATAGGGCATTCGACAAATACAGGGCCGGGCACGCCCTCTTGTGCAATGCGGAAAGCTTTTTCAATGGCCGGCACTATATCTTTTACCTTGCTTATGCTTACACTCCATTTGCAAACGGTTCTCATAATGCTCCTTTGGTCAATATCCTGTAAACTGCCGCGGCCTTTTAGTATGGTGGCCGCGCCACCGCCTAACAGTACAAGTGGCGATTGTGCCAGCGCTGCATTTTTTACCGCAGTAATGGTGTTGGTTAAGCCAGGGCCTGCAGTAACCACCGCCACACCGGGTATGCCCGTGAGGCGCGAAACCGCATCGGCTGCAAAAACGCTGTTTACTTCGTGGCGGGTGTCTATTACCCGTATGCCAAGATTTTGTGCCGAAACGAATATGGGTGACACGTGCCCTCCGCAAAGGGTAAACAGATATTTAACTCCGTGCTTTTGCAGCACCCGTGCAATTATTTCTCCTCCGTTCATTACAGTGTATAAGTGTGGTTAAATGAGGCGGTGAATATAGGAACGAGAGACTACTTTCAAAATTGAAGATTTATGTAAGATGGAAGAAACAACAAATTATTAAAAGATGGGCGCTACCGATTATACATAAATTTAACCTTGGGTTAGTTTCTTATATCTCTATAATCGTGTGCATTTCAGGTTGATAAAACCTGTTGTATATCACCCGCTTCCATCAACTTTAAGTGGCTTGGTTGGTTATATTTGCGGCTCTTAAAAACAGACCTCCATATGTTAAACCTTCGCAGTACTGACCATTTTGTAAACCGTCATATCGGAATTGATGAAAACAGCTTAAATGAAATGCTGAAAGCCATTGGCCTAAGCAGCATTGATGAACTGGTGGAGCAAACCGTTCCATCGGCCATCCGCAGAAAAGAAAAACTGAACCTTCCCGATGCGCAAAGCGAATACAATTACCTGAAGGAACTGAAGGAGAAGGCTGAAAAAAACAAGGTGTTCCGCAGTTATATAGGTAAAGGATATTACAACACTATTACCCCTGCCGCCATTCGCAGAAATATTTTCGAAAACCCCGGATGGTATACTCAATACACCCCCTACCAGGCTGAAATTGCACAGGGCCGCTTAGAGGCGCTGCTCAATTACCAAACCATGATTAGCGACCTTACCGGCCTGCCTATTGCCAATGCTTCGTTGTTAGATGAGGGCACCGCTGCTGCCGAAGCAATGCACATGTTTTGGGGGTTAAAGAACAAGAAAGATTCGCTGTACAATAAGTTCTTTGTTTCAGAACTGTGCTTTCCGCAAAACATTGATGTAATTAAAACCCGTGCCGAGTTTTTAGGTATTGAAGTAGTAGTGGGTAATCATGATTCAGTGGAACTGGATATTGACTTCTTCGGGGCTTTACTGCAATACCCTGGCGGCAACGGCAATGTGGAAGACTACTCGGCTTTTGTAACAAAGGCAAAGGCGGTGGAATGTTATGTATGTGTGGCAGCCGATATACTGGCACTCACCATTCTTACCCCTCCGGGGGAATGGGGAGCCGACTGTGTGGTAGGAAACTCGCAGCGCTTTGGTGTACCTATGGGCTTTGGCGGCCCGCATGCCGCTTTCTTTGCCACCAAGGACGACTACAAGCGCATCATACCCGGCCGTATTATTGGCGTTTCTGTTGATTCGCAGAGCAAGCCGGCTTTGCGTATGGCGCTGCAAACCCGCGAGCAGCATATTCGCAGAGAGAAAGCCACTTCCAACATTTGTACCGCACAGGCACTGCTGGCTATTATGGCCGGTATGTATGGGGTGTACCATGGCCCGCAGGGGGTAAAGAACATTGCGCTTCGTGTGCACCAGTTAACCTCTATTCTTAAAAAAAGAACTTACCCATCTGGGCTTTAAAATTACCAACGCCTCTCATTTCGATACACTGCACATTGATACTACCGGAAAATCGCAGCAGCACGACTTTATTAATCAGTTAGCGATTAACCACGAAATGAATTTCTTCTACCATGCCGGTGGAATTTCCATTACGCTGGATGAAACCACTGCGCCCGAAGATGTTTGCGACATTGTAAAGGTGTTTGCCGCAGCCGTTGGTAAGGACGATTACACGTTTGATATTTACCGCTACAGCCCGCAGCCGCTCAGCGTGCCGCAAAACTTGGTGCGCACTACGGCTTACATGCAACATGCCGTATTCAACACCCACCGCAGCGAAAGCCAGTTAATGCGTTACATAAAGAGTTTGGAGAATAAGGACCTTTCGCTTACCACTTCCATGATTGCACTCGGAAGCTGCACCATGAAACTGAATGCTGCTGCCGAACTGGAGCCGGTAAGCTGGGCCGAGTTTGCCAATATGCATCCGTTTGCCCCGCGCGAACAGGCAACCGGTTACATGGAAGTTATTACCGCACTGGAAAACTACCTGAGCGAGATAACCGGATTTGCTGCTACCTCCTTACAGCCCAACAGCGGAGCGCAGGGGGAGTATGCCGGGCTTTTAGTTATCCGTGCTTACCAGCGCGAAATTGGCCAGGGCCATCGCGATGTGGCTTTAATTCCTGCTTCAGCACATGGCACTAATCCTGCTTCGGCTGTTATGGCCGGCCTTAAAGTAGTGGTGGTAGCTACCGACAGCCACGGCAACATTAACTTCGATGATTTAGTAAAGAAGGCGGAAGAGCACAAAGACAACCTGTGCTGCTTAATGGTAACATATCCTTCCACCCACGGGGTGTTTGAAAGCAACATTAAAGAAGTATGTGCTCTGATACACGCCAATGGCGGGCAGGTATACATGGATGGTGCTAACCTGAATGCACAGGTGGGGTTAACTTCTCCGGCATTAATAGGGGCCGATGTAAACCACATTAACCTGCACAAAACGTTCGCTATTCCTCACGGAGGCGGTGGCCCCGGTATGGGACCAATTTGTGTGGCGGCCCACTTAGCTCCATACCTGCCCGGCAATCCGGTGGCAAAAACAGGAGGGGAGAAGGCTATTCACGGAGTATCCTCGGCACCTTACGGCAGTGCGGCCATATTACTTATCAGCTACGGTTATATCCGTATGCTGGGCGCACAGGGCGTAACCGATGCTACTAAATACGCCATACTAAATGCCAACTACATTAAGGCACGTTTGGAGCCTTACTATGATGTGTTGTATGCCGGTAAAGAACACGGCCGTGTGGCACACGAACTCATTCTCGATTTTCGTGCCTACAAACACACCATAGGTGTGGAAGTAGAAGATGTAGCCAAGCGATTGATGGATTACGGTTTCCATGCACCTACGGTATCTTTTCCGGTAGCGGGAACCCTGATGATAGAGCCAACTGAGAGTGAAGATAAAGCTGAACTTGATCGCTTTTGCGATGCTATGATTTCTATTCGCAAGGAAATGGAAGCCATTGAGCAAAAGAAAATAGATGCTGCCGACAACCCGCTGAAGAATGCTCCGCATACCATTGGCATGGTGTTAAATGAGAATTGGGACAAACCATACAGCCGCGAACAAGCAGCGTTCCCGCTGCCGTATATTAAGGCAAACAAATTCTGGCCTTCGGTTGGGCGTGTAAATAACTCTCATGGCGACCGCAATTTGATTTGCACCTGTCCGCCAATGGAGGAATACGCGTAAAAAAAGCAAACAGAAAATAGGAAAATACTTAAATAAAAAGGCGGGAGCCCCCGCCTTTTTTATTTATAAAGCTTAATAGAAAAGATGTTGCTGCGTAATAGGGTCCAGTTTTTCAATGCTGTCAATCTTTTGCAGATCGCCAAATATCTGGCTGTAATGAAACTTATTGATGTAGGCTTTCTTCGTTTTTCCATCGGGGCCAATCAGGAATTTAATACTGGGGTCAACCACGGTGTAACGCTTAATGTAACGAACCACTACCACTTTTTGCGGTTTAGGGTACACATATACATCGGGTAATTCAGCACCCTGTAGCAACCCGCACGGAGCAATAACCAAAGTGTCCAGCCGTTTGTATTGCGTGCGAAGGTAACTCCATGGAAATTTAACCTCGTTGCGTGCCTGGTATTGGTCGCTGATATGACCGATGATTACATCCGGGTTTTCTTCATACACCGTATAAAAACCGCCTCTAATACTATCGCCAGGTGAGCGGTACTTCTGCAAAAAATAATTTTCGTAAGAGGCATTGCGGTATATACGCCTTAGTGTATCGGACATATTCTTAGCTACTGACATACCGGTTTGGTAAGCATTAAGAGTATCCAGATAACGTTTGTAGCGGGCATCTTTTGCCGTTTCAACAAAGAGCGTATCACCGGCAAACGATAGAAGGCTAA
>CAZLXD010000184.1:5891-6860 GCA_964563185.1 uncultured Chitinophaga sp. | reverse complement strand
ATAGTAGGCAGCAGCAACAGCAACAAGGTGGTAAGCACAGTGCCTATTTTCAGCAGCAACACCCAGCTTAGGTTCAGCTCCACCGGTGCATACGAAAGGTAATACGACTCCTGCGGCAGTTTTATAAACTGAAAATGCTGCTGCAGCATACAAATGCCTATGCCGGTTACATTGCCTATAAGCAGCCCCGCCCCTATAATAACGGCACTGTAATACAAAAATATTTTGCGGATAGAAAAGTTGCCCGCGCCCAATGCTTTTAAAATGCCAATCATATTGGTGCGCTCCAGAATAAGAATGAGCAGCGTGGTAATCATATTTATAACCGCCACTACCAGCATCAGCGTAAGTATTATCAGCTCGTTTATGGTTTGCAGTTCCAGCCAGTCGAATATGCCCGGGTTAATGCTCTTAATGGTTTGCACATCCAGGGCGGGGTTGGCCATGCGGGCATATACTTCTTCGCCAATTTCATCCAGCGGGTCTTTGGCTAACTGCATTTGCTGTTCATCGCTCATCAGCCCGCCAAACAGCGCCAGCGTGTAAGCATTGCTGCGGCTTTTAAACAGGTTGTCTTCCTTTAAAAAAGCCTCAAAACCGCCCACCGTATCACTCCCCCAGCCGTTCAGTTCCTGTATAACCCCAATATCCACTAAGGCATATTTCTTATCAAACTCCTCCATGCCGGTTTCGTAAATGCCGCTTACTCTAAAGGGGCGGTTGCGAATGTTCTTCCCCATAAAGGTAACCGTCAGTTTATCGCCCGTGTCTATCTGCAAGCGTTGGGCGGTGGCTTTCGAAATAAGAATGTCCCTGCGGTTAGCAGCCGTATCGTGCGCAATAAATTTTCCGCTCTTCAGGTAGTTATTAAAGTTGCTTTGGTCAAAATCATCGCCCACTCCTTTTAGTATCACCCCTTCAAAATCATCGTTGGTTTTCAGCAGCCCTCCCTTTAGTGCCGTTACCTGT
>CAZLXD010000184.1:0-5881 GCA_964563185.1 uncultured Chitinophaga sp. | reverse complement strand
CTTCTAAAGAATTGGTAAGGCTAAAGGGTATAATTTGTAAGTGCGACCAAAAGCCCAGCACCTTGTTGCGTATTTCTTTTTGAAAACCCGTTATCATAGCCGTGGCCACTATCATAGTGCATAGGCTTAGTGCCACGGCAGCCACGGCAATGCGTATAATAAATGCAGAGAAGGTTTTGCGGCTGCTGAAAGCAATCTTTCTAACAATAAACAGTTCAGGTTTCAATACAGCGGTCTATTTATGAACAAAGATATACTTTGGCACAAGTGGTGCATGGCTTATGTTTGATTGAAATAGAAAGCCACTCATGTATTGCATAAAGCCTTTTTTACTGCCGGTAGTTTTGTTGGTGTTGTTTACCTCCTCGTGCCAAGGGCAGCCGCGGCAAAACACCGTAGCGGCCACTGCTGCCATACCTGCGGGCATTATATGCGGTGCCGAACGCACCACCGAATATCTTCCGTTGCTGAAAGGTAAGCGGGTGGCGCTGCTGGTAAACCAAACCTCGGTGGTAGGCGGCACTCATTTGGTAGATACTCTTTTAGCGGCCGGGGTAAACATTCAAAAAATATTTGCGCCCGAACACGGCTTTAGGGGCAGTGCCGATGCAGGCGAACATGTGGCAAACGAAAAGGATAACAAGACAGGCCTGCCGGTGATATCGCTTTACGGCAGCAAAAAAAATCCCTCGCCCGATGACCTGAAAGAAGTGGATGTAGTCATTTTCGATATACAGGATGTGGGTGCCCGCTTTTACACCTTTATATCATCGCTGCATTACTTAATGCAGGCCTGTGCCGATAATCAAAAAGCCCTGCTGGTGCTCGATCGCCCAAACCCCAACGGCTGGTATGTGGACGGGCCGGTGCTGGAAAAAGAATTTCAATCGTTTGTAGGGGTGGACCCCCTGCCTGTTGTTCACGGCCTTACGGTGGCCGAGTATGCGCAAATGGTAAACGGAGAAAAGTGGTTGCAAAACGGTGCGCAGTGCAGCCTTACCGTTATTCCCTGTGCCGGTTACAATCATACCATGCGCTATTCTTTACCCGTAAAGCCTTCGCCCAACCTTCCGAACGACCGGGCAATATATCTGTACCCTTCCCTCTGCTTTTTTGAAGGCACCGATGTTTCGGTGGGTCGCGGCACCGATTACCCGTTTCAGCTAACAGGCTCGCCCATGTCAGGTATTAAAGATTTTTCGTTTACACCGCTAAGCAAGCCGGGCGCTAAAACCCCACCGCACCTGGGCAAAGTTTGCTACGGCCTCGATTTGCAAAAAGGAGAAAGCAACACCGGACAACTGAACCTGAGTTACCTGATAAAGATGCTGGCTTCCTATGCCGATAAAGAGAAATTCTTTTTAAGCAACAACTTCTTCGATAAACTGGCCGGCAATGCCGCCCTGCGAAAGCAGTTGCAGGAAAATATGAGCGAACAGCAAATTAAAAGCAGCTGGGCCCCTGCCCTGAATGCCTATAAAGAAAAGCGCAAAAGGTATTTGTTGTATAAGGACTTTGAGTAGTAAGCGCCTGCTTAGCCCTTGCTCATTTCGGCAAAGTATTGGTAAAAGTAGGGGATGGTTTCAATACCCTTGTAGTAGTTAAACAAGCCAAATTTTTCATTGGGAGAATGAATCGCATCGCTATCTAGCCCGAAACCGAACAACACCGATTTTGTTCCCAGCACTTTTTCAAACATGGTAACAATAGGAATACTACCGCCTGTGCGCAAAGGAATGGGAGTTTTGCCAAAGGTTTGTTCCATGGCCTTGGCGGCTGCTTGGTAAGCTACGGAATCGGTAGGCGTTACCGCTGCTTCGCCACCGTGGTGGGGCATTACTTTTACCTTTACATACTTAGGGGCAATTTTTAAAAAGTGCGCTTCAAACAACTTCATAATCTTTTCGCTGCTTTGGTTAGGCACCAACCGCATCGAAATTTTAGCATAGGCTTTTGAAGGCAATACGGTTTTGGCGCCCTGCCCGGTATAGCCTCCCCAAATACCGTTTACATCCAACGTAGGGCGAATAGAAACGCGCTCTAAAGTGGAATATCCCTTTTCGCCCAGCACTTCATTTATATCCAGGTGCGCTTTGTATTCCTCCATGCTAAACGGAGCCTTCGCCATCTGGTTTCTTTCCTCCTCCGAAACCTCTTCCACATCATCATAAAACCCGGGTATGTTTACCCTGCGGTTTTCATCGTGCAGCGATGAAATCATATCGCACAGTATGTTAATGGGGTTAGCTACCGCACCGCCATACACGCCACTGTGCAGGTCGCGGTTAGGGCCGGTTACTTCTGCTTCTAAATACGATAAACCACGAAGTCCGGTGGTAATGCTGGGCACCTCGTTCGAAATCATCGAAGTGTCGGAAATCAGAATAACATCGGCTTTCAGTTTATCCTTATTCTCTACGGCAAACGTTTCCAGGTTAGCCGATCCAATTTCTTCCTCTCCTTCAATCATAAACTTTACGTTGCAGGGCAGGCAGTTATTTTTCACCATCATTTCAAAAGCCTTTACGTGCATGTACATCTGGCCTTTGTCGTCACAGGCTCCGCGGGCATATATGTTCCCGTCTTTCACCACCGGTTCAAAGGGCGGGGAGTTCCACAGTTCATAAGGGTCGGCAGGTTGCACATCGTAGTGGCCATACACCAAAACGGTAGGCAGTTTTTTGTCCAGTATCTTTTCTCCGTAAACCACCGGGTAGCCTTTAGTAGGGCATATCTCTGCAAAGTCCACTCCGGCCTCCAGTAGTCTTTGCTTTACTGCTTCGGCAGTTTTTAAAACATCGGCACTAAACTTTTCATCGGCACTAACCGAGGGGATTCTCAGCAGGTCAACTAATTCGTTCAAAAATCTTTCCTTATTGCTTTCGAGGTAGGTAGCTAGTTGTTGCATAGTTTAAAATTGAGCGGCACAATATTAGGTTTTGCGTAGCCACAAATAAAAAAATCTTCCCCTGCGGAGAAGATTTTTTGTGGAGCTGGTGGGAGTCGAACCAATACGCTGAAAGTTAGGACAGATAAGGGTTTCGCTTTTTTGCGCCCTTATGGGTAACCATTAGGTAACCAAATGCCCATCGAATTTTAACTAATTCGAAGTTGTTTGGTTACTACTTCTAATGGCAAACCAAGGTAATCGCAGAACTCATGAACTGTAACAGCCTGATGCTTTTCCTTAGAAAGTTTCTCGCGAACCTTTTTTAAGATGGTGCGGCTGGTGCGCTCACTTTTGCCAGTTACAGTTTGAATGTCTTTTGCGTAAATACAGATTCTGTCCATACTCCTACTATGCTGTTAATATGCCTTTGCTATGGCATTGGATGCAAAGATAGTTCATTTTGATAGTGAAGATTAACGCAGGTAGGTGCAATTTCGGCAATAACGGAAATACGTGTTAGCGTGGTTTTACTCAGCGAAATACTTTTGCTGCCGAACGTATGAAGAACGCTATTACGATACTGCTTATTTGGTTTTGGGTGCAGGTAGCATCTGCCCAAACAACTGCAAGAGTGGTTGCGGTAAAAGATGCCGATACGTTTGTATTAAACGCAAAAGGCAGATTGTTGACGATTCGTTTGGGCAAGATAGATGCGCCCGAAACAAAGCAGCATTACGGACATGAAGCGCAAAAGAAAGTGAGCGCGTTACTACTTGGAAAGGTTGTTTCCTATGACAGCACCGGACGTGACTTGTATGGCAGGGTAATAGCCGGAATACGGATTGAGGGGCACAGGTTGGACAGCATAGAAATTGCAAATGGTTGGGCTTGGCATTACATGGAATATGACAAGGAGCAGATGCTTGAACAACTGATGTTGCAGGCCGCAGCAAACAAAGTGGGACTATGGCAATGCGGAAAAGAAAGGGTTTGCCCGCCCTGGTTTTACAGAAAATACAATCACAGAAACAAGCTGCTTTACTGTAAAGGTTGCGGCACTAAAAACTAATTTTTTTTACCTATTAAACATAAATACAATGGCACAACAAACAGGACTTATCAAAATTGAAGGCACATTAGGAGATTTGACCTTCTACAAATCACAAGACGGATTGCTTGTGAAAACTAAGGGTGGCGTTTCTGCTGAAAGAATCGCATCAGACCCCGCATTTGTGAGAACACGCGAAAACGGACAGGAGTTTGCAAACGCTGCAAAAGCGGGCAAACTGCTCCGCGATACGGTGAGGGTGCTGATGCAAACGGCAGCGGACAACCGTGTAACATCGCGATTGACAAAACTGATGACCGAGATTAAAAACTATGACAGCACCAGCCCGCGTGGACAGCGAAATGTAGGTGTAGCAATGGCAATACCTGCGGTTATGCAAATGCTGCAAGGTTTTGAATTTAATGTGAAGGCAATGCTTGGAAGTATTGTATATGCCAGTGGTGATGTAGACTTTATTACAGGTGTAACATCCATTCCCGCAATTACACCGATTAACGACCTTTCTTACCCTGATGGGGCAACTCATGTAAGTTTCTCGGGTGCGTATGCGGTAGTAGATTTTGCCACCGGCAATTCAGAAATTTTCTACACCAACAAAGTAAACCTTGCTATTGATGGAACTACTTCGGCAATTACCCTTACGCCTACTTCGTTACCTACCATTGCAGGAACAAAAGTTTACTTGCTACAAGTTGAGTTCTTCCAAGAAGTAAACGCAATTCAATACACGTTGAAAAACGGAGCATACAACGCACTTGCGATTGTAAAAGTTGGCTAATTGCTTCCGTTCCTTTATCAAGAGCCTGCCTTCTGACGAGGGTGGGCTTTTGTATTTTTATTAAACCCCACCACCACTAAAAGAGAAAAGAAAAAGGAAAAAAAGAAAAGAGAAAGCTGTTTCACAGGGGGCGGGGGAAAAAACCAAAAGGAAACGGAATAAGTCCCGAAGGGGGAAAGGCAAATACCTTTGGAAAAAAACAGAGTATTTGCGTTTCATTATGCCGTAGTCTTTTGGTTTTTTAATAGCCGAGCCACCAGCAAGCCCCCTAATTTTGCTTTCTCTTTTCTTTTTTTCAGAGGGAAGGAAATTTTTTTCTGCAAAAACGCGGTTGTGGAATTTTCTGCACTATTTATTATTAAAAACTACTTACTATGACAAAATTCAACATTACCGACCTCGAAGATTCACTCACTTATGGAGTGTTTGATACCTTCAAACAAGTTATCCTTGAAGAAATAGAAAAAGGAAACACCGTAGCAATTGTGCGCAAATTCGTAAATGCAACTGAAGAGCAGATTACTATTAGCCGAACAATGGAAGAGTTTACAAAATTCAATGCACCCTATGAGGCGTTAACCGGTATGCCGGGGTGAACAAGACGCAGCGAAAAATGAAGCATACCAAAATAATAGCGCGGAGGAAAGGCGAGGGTAGGGACTGAACGGAATGGAGGGAACTGCATGGCATGAGCGGAGCGTTACGGCCTGAAGCGGTGGGGAAACGGTTGTAAATTAAAAGAGCACAACCGGTGTGGGCGGAGGAATCGGGACGGAATGCACCGCGAATGTGGAGAGGGTGAACGAAATGAAGGGAAGGAGCTACGCTTGTGTGCGGTGCTGAAGGTTAGTGAAATGAATGGAGTGAAGGAATGGAACGGAAATGAAGAGTAGCGGAATGAAGTGGCATGATTGAACGCAATGAATGAATTTACCTGAAGCACATGGCAATAAAACAGAAAATGCTTTCATTTTAGCTGCACCGCTGATGGGGTGGTTGGGGTGAGAGTGGTGTATTTGTATTTCAGGGCGAGGGCAGGCAAAAACGCACGGCTGCAAACGAAAGCAATACTATTGAAAATAAACGAGGGATTGCTTGAGGGCTGCACTGTGATGTTGGCTATTTTGCATAATGGCGCTTATGT
>CAZLXD010000183.1:6310-6873 GCA_964563185.1 uncultured Chitinophaga sp. | reverse complement strand
GCCATGATTGAGTTAATTAAGTATTTCCGCATTTTGTTTTTAAGCCGCAACCTAAGCCGCGACCGCTTAAAAGATTTTACCGAAGACCATATACAGCGGCTTAACCAAAACAACCCGGGGGGCCTTTTTACCGCCATACTTACCGCCATTACCACCGCCTACAATAACTTTTATGGCGACCTTAGCAGCGAGGAACTGAACTTAGCCGTGCAGCAGGGTAAAACCATTGCCCTGAACGAAAGCCGCGAGGCGCTTATTAAAAACATAAGCGACAGCAAAAAGCTGATTGCCTATACCTACCGCAATAACAATACTGCTTACGAGGAGTTTTATCCCGAGGGCTTAGACGAATACCACCAGGCCACCACCTCGGCATTAGAAACCAAAGGCGACCGCTTTGCCAGTGCCCTGGCCGCCCATTCGGCCGATTTCCCCCCTGCGTTTATCAACGATTATAATGCCCTGTTAGGCACCTACAAAAGCAACCGTGCCGCCCAGCAGGCAGCCTTTGGGGCTGTGGCAGGCGAGCGCAGCGACCTGCAAACCACCCGCCCCCAACTGGC
>CAZLXD010000183.1:0-6300 GCA_964563185.1 uncultured Chitinophaga sp. | reverse complement strand
CCAACTGGCCAAACAGCTTACCACTAACCTGCTAACCATTGCCCTGCAATATGTAGGGGACGAAAGCAAGGCCGATGCGTATTTTAACCAAACTATACTAAACGATGCCTTTAAAGAAAGCGAAACCAAGGTAACCGTAACCCTTGACCCCGGTGCCACCGCCATGTTGTTTGATAACATAACCAAGCCCGAAGTAGAACTAAAGGCCAAAAACAATAACAACGGGCCCGTGTACCTTGGCTTTAAAACCATGCCCGATGTGCCCGCCACAGCCGATGACAAGGTAATGGAGGCACACACCGAAAGTACCGGCACCGCTGGCCAGGGCGGCTGGACCAGCACCCATAAATACCTGAACCTAACCAACCCCAATGCCTTTACCATTACCTTTACTATTGAAAAAATTTAACACCGCCAGGCAGGCAGGCAGCGGCAGCCCTTACCGGCTGCCGCTGCCGTTTTAAACGGGCAACCGGCAGGTAATTTCAACAATTTTTATTTTTAAGGTACGTTCTTTTGTAAAGTTTCAGGCACCGTGTGCACATACAGCATTTAAATGTAACTGCTATGAAAAAACAACAACCCATTCAGCCAAGCAGCGCTGAAACCACCCCAACCTCCGATTTACAAAAAGAGGAACTGAAAGGCCCCGTTAAACAGGTAATGCAGGTAACCTATACCACCTACATGCGGGGCAATAGTGTAAAGCCCGGAAAAATTACCGGCAGCAGCCTTTACGATAACAAAAACACTATTATCTGCTACAACGAACAGGGGCAAAAAGTAAGAGAACGCAAGTTTGAGCCCGATAGCAGCGAAGAGTATTTTTACAACGAAAAAGGCCAGCTGGCCGAAACCCGCCAATACAACGCCATAGGCCTGCTTAACCATGTTATTACCGTTGTTTACAATGCCCGGGGCAGCCAGCTGGAATCAATAAACACAAAGGCAGACGGCACCCTGCACTGGCACGTAAAACATACCTACAACAACGAAGGGTTGCCCGTGTATTACATACACGAAAGCGGCCCCGAGCGCAGAATTGCCGCGGCCGTTAAATACGAATACAACCAATGGAACAAACCCACCCTTATTACCCATTATAATTCACAAAACGAAGTATCCACTACTACCCGCTATAGTTACAATGAACAGGGGCTGGAAACCGAACGGGTATCAGAACATACCAACCCCGATGCAATAACCTACAACCAGCGCATTACCAAAAAATACAACAACCATGGCGACTGTATTGAAAACACCCATTACGACCATAACGGAAACATAAAACACCTGTTTACTTACACCCACGAATACGATAGCAACGGAAACAAAATAGTGCCCCCACCACCCTACCGTAAAACAGAAAGCCGGTTAAAAGAAGGGGAAACCGAAAAACTGCAAACCGACCACCACGGCAACTGGATAACAAGAACCGTATATGCCCTGGGCATACCCCGGTATATAACCATGCGCAGCTTTCAGTATTATGCCGAAGACTCGGCCAACCAACCCGATTTTGTGCACCCTATACTGGCTACCCCCAAGGAACAAAAACATAAAGAAGAAGACCCGCTGCCTATGCCCGAAAAAGCCGAAATGCAATGGGTAGCCGAAATGCCCAACTCATCGGCCGAAGTATTTCCCGGTTACCGCTATTACATAGCCGCCTTTCGCGAAATACCCTCCTCTATGACCATACAGGGTCCCCACATTGAAGCCATTGGCCTTATGGAATACCTGAAAAGAAACAACGGGGCTTACCTTATTCATTCGCACAACACTGTATGGAACGGCAACCGCGATAAAATAAACCGCTATACCCTAGCGTTTAGAGGCACTCCGTACCTGCTGCAGTCCACCGGCATTAGTGATCACAGCGAAGAGGAATACATAGTGCCCGAATATGTGTCAGACTTTAGCGGTGATTTCGACCAGGTGCACCTTTCCGCCTTTCAGTTGCTGCGCCCCTCCGATTCTTCAGAACTGCGCGATGAATATTTTGAAGATATACTGTTTGAAGCCATAGACGAGTTTACCCTGCGCAAAAAACCCGATAAGCCCACCATACATACCATTGAGGTAAAAGGCGGCAACTTTATAATGGTGGAACACCCCGTTAACGATAAGTTTGAAATACGCGACCTGGATGTAAACTACGGGCAGGGCTTTGCCGAATTTCACAATGAACTGATGAAACGCTTCCACAGCGAAACCACCGGCCTGGTGCTGTTTCACGGCCGCCCCGGCACCGGCAAAACTTTTTATATACGCCACCTGCTGCGCAAAATGACCAGCGCCAACCGCAAGGTGGTTATTTACATGCCCCCCAACATGGTAGACCACCTTACCGACCCCGCCTTTATGACCTTTTTAACCGATGAGGTAAAGGACTACAGCAGCGATGGGTACTTCTGCGTATTGCTTATTGAAGATGCCGAACCCCTGCTGGCCAGGCGGCAGGAAGGTGTGCGCATACAGGGCGTTACCAACCTGCTGAACATGAGCGATGGCCTGCTGAACGATATGCTGAAACTGCAAATTATATGCACCTTCAACGTTGACCTTAAAAAGCTCGATAGCGCCCTTTTGCGCCCGGGCCGCCTGCTGGCGCGCAAAGAGTTTAAAGCCCTGAGCGTGCTCGATGCCAACCTGCTGGCACAGCGCTTAGGCATAAAGCACCACTTTAAAAAGCCCGCCACCCTGGCCGAGGTATACAGCATGCGCCAAAACAAAAACACCCTGGTGCACGATACCGAACCCGACCAGGATTCCTCTACCGTGTTAGACGATTTACTGTAAAGCCAACGGGCAGCCACAAGCCTTTACACCCCTTCCCTTTCGGGGAAATGCGTCCTAATGGCTGTTGCAGGCCGTTTATTAAAAAGGGAATACAACCAACAGAATATACTTCAGGTGTATTTCCGCATCAGTTGCGCGGCTGTGAAGACACAGCCTAAGGTGCAGAAGGCTGGTGGTTTCCCGCTTCCCCTTTCACCGTTCACGTTTCACGCTTCACCTAATCAACCAATCAACCAATTATATTCGCGCCATGGTATTAAAGCGCAACCCCGAAAACCCCGAAACCGAAATGGGCTTTTTTGACCATGTGGAGGCGCTGCGCTGGCACCTGCTGCGCTCGGCCATAGCGGTAGTGTTATGTGCCTTGCTGGTAGGTATATTTTACGATTTTGTTTTCGATACAATCATTCTGGGCATTTGCTCCAAAGATTTCCCCACCTACCAACTGCTGTGCCTGGTAGGCGATAAACTAAACCTTAAGGACAGCATTTGTATTGATAAAGACATACCCCTGGTGCTGCAAAACCTTACCATGTTCGGGCAGGTTACGCTGCTTATACAATACTCGCTTATACTGGGCCTGGTGCTGGCCTTTCCGTACATCATATTCGAACTGTGGCGCTTTGTGGCCCCCCCCTTAACGAAGAAAGCCAGCGCAAAACCAGCCTTATTATACTGGCCTGCTCGGGCTTCTTTTTTATAGGCGTGGCGTTCTGCTACTTTGTTATCATTCCCTTCTCGGTCAACTTTGCGGTCAGCTTTTCCATCAGCAGCAAAATAAGCAACCACTTTACCATTGATAGCTACATTGATTTCTTCACAGTTATGCTGCTGGCCATAGGGGCCGTGTTTGAACTACCCATGGTGGTTTACTTCCTTTCGCGCCTGGGCATACTGGGTGCCCCAACCATGAAAAAAGCCCGCAGGTATGCCATTGTTATTATCCTTATTGTTTCGGGAATGATAACCCCCTCGCCCGATATGTTTACCCAGTGCCTGGTGGCAGTGCCCATTTACATACTGTACGAACTGAGTATATTTATTGCCGAGCGCAACGACCGCAAGCGGAACGAGCCGGTAGTAGCCTGATGCTCCATTTAAGGCCGGTAATTGAACACAACCCTTGCTGCATAACCACAAAATACTGAACCCTGCCGGGTTTGGAAAGGACGAAGCAATCTCCCAACCACACCCCGTCATTGCGAGGAGTTCCAACTGCCATAGCAGGTTGGAAGGACGAAGCAATCTCCTGTACGCTTGGGAGATTACTTCGCTCCACTCCGTTCCACTCGTAATGACCCGTAAGTGCAGGAGAGTATCAGCACACTCCTATCAATAAGGTTACTCAACCACCAGCTTTTTAATAACCGGCCGGTGGTGCGTGTGTAAACGAATAAAGTAAAGGCCCGGTTGTAAATCATTCAGGGGCAGGTAGGTGTGCTGCACCATTCTCCACTCCTTCAATTTCTTTCCTGCTACGTCCAGCAGTTCGGCATTTAATTCTTCGTTATTGCTTATGCTTATTTCGCACACACTGTTTCTGCCGGCAGGGTTCGGGTACACGGTTACACTCCACTCCTCTTCCGCCACATCGCTTACCGATGTAAGGGTATCGCCATACAAATGCAGGGCACTTCTAAAGCACGGAATTACACTGTCCTGCGAAACCACATGCGATTGGAACATGCTGAAATCCCAGCGCCAGTCCCAGTAAAACCAGGGCATGTTAAACGAATCAATCTTTGCTCCGTTAACCTGTATCCAGTTGCAGCGGCTTGCATCATCGCCAAAAGTACCTGCACCAAACTCGCCCAAAAAAACCGGCCGGTTGTAAGTGGCCTTCCAGTTTATTACCTGCTTCCAGGCATTGTAAAGCATAGCATCGTACGAACTCGGAAACGGAGTGCCCAGCGGCATAGAAGGCTGCGCCCAGCTAAAGCCCTGATGGGTGAACTGGTAAGGGTCGTAGGTATGCCAGGTGTAAATTAAGTTAGTATCGGCAAAAGGCTGCAGGTTGGCAAAGGCCTGCCCGCTGCTGGCAAAATTGGGGCTTACAATTATGGAATGATGGGGCGCATACTGCCGCACCGTATCAATAGCCTTATTAAAAACAATCACCAGGCTATCCAGCGCAATGCCATAGCCCGGTTCGTTCAGCAACTCAAACGAAAACTGTTCGGGGTCCAGATAGCTATAACGCTGTGCCACCACACTCCACAAATGCGCAAAGCGGTCAATCTTATTCCGCCAGTTGTAGTTATAAATATTCCATTCATGGTGGTTGTCAATTATCAGCATCAAGTCCAGTTCTTCGCACCAGCTAATCACCGTATCAATGCGCTCAAACAGGGCATGGTTTTCATTTACTGTATAAGGCGCCACCGAATCGGTAATAAATGCAAAGCATATAGGCAGGCGAATAGAGGTAATGCCCGCTTCCTTCATGTTCAGCAAATCGCTTTTGGTATAGCCGTTGGGAGTGGGGTAATTAGTTTGCCAAGGAGCCTCCAGCCAGTTGGAAAGGTTCATGCCTTTGGCAAATCGTTCGCAGCGCTGGTGCGCCACTGTTTGTGCCGAAATAAAAGCAGTGGTAACGGCAAACAACAACAGCAGGTAAAGTTTCTTCATGGGTATTAGTATGTTGAATCAGGAAAGCAAATCATGTGGTATGCCTTGGGCAATAATTACACAAACAAAACAGGAAGTCATAAATATTATCGGTGTAATCATCGCGAAGCGTACCACATAAATATATTCAGGAATACGGAAGAAAGCGCAGATAAAGAATGTGCTTTCCTTTAGGTGTTTTGGAGTAATCTAAAATTACTGACCCCAGTTTTGGGTGGCGGTATTCCAAATCACTGATAGGGCTTTTATCGGTATTCGGCAAGCACTTCCCTGTCCACCCCTCCGATGGTTTCAGACTTTCGGTTAACCGCTTTTCAAACCGCTTATAAGTTGCTTCAAAGTTTTTGTCGTACTTATCGGTTTCTTCCAGCACCGAAACAAAATCTAATTGCGAGTACGCAAACGGAAAGCTGTACACCATATTAAATTTCTCGCCCGGAATTTTTACCGTGGTGTTGTAGGTGTATTTGTAGTTCCAGGAATTGGCACCGCTCCGCTGGTTGGTTTTAAGGGTAGAGAAATTAGATTCCCTGAAAGAGTGAAACACCTTCATAATAGCCGACTTAAACGAAACGGGATTGTAGCCTTCATCGGCTGTAGTGGACGATGATTTTAAAATAGGTGCGGCCTCCATAGCACCCACCAACTCACTCTTCGGATTACTTATTTTGATGTTGGCAGCCGGGTCGGCCTTTTTGGGTGCAGCACTATTGTTGTTATTGTTAGCAGTGGTGGTGGTGGCCTGTTCCCCGTTTGTTTTAAACACTTTTACATACTGAATTTTTCCGTAGGTAATGTAATTCACCAGCATTGAAAACTTAGGGTTTCGGAAAAGGAAAGCACGGTCTAAACGCTGCGATTCGGCAGAGG
>CAZLXD010000182.1:0-6908 GCA_964563185.1 uncultured Chitinophaga sp. | reverse complement strand
CTTACAACCTGCCCGTCACCTACAAACAAAGTATTCCCGTTAGGCCCGTTCTCCGGCCCGTTACTGCCAAACACCTGCATATCCGTTCCCAGTGCCTCCACCGTTACTTTCGTAACGCCCTCATCCACCCCACTAAGGCTAACTGTTTCAATCTTATTCGGTGCAAACTGCCCCTCGCGCACAATCGCTGCGGTCATCACCACCTTTCGCTTCAACTCCTTTCCCGGGCTTATGTGTACGTTTGTTTCCTTCACTGTTTTATAACCGCTCAGGCTCCATTCAAAATCAAAATTTCCCGCTGGCAGTTTCGCGGCATTAAAATTACCCTTCGCATCAGTCAGCACCTCTTTTACCTTAGTAGTAGTGCCGGTTTCATAAATTACAAAAGCCACCCCGCGCAAAGGAGCAGTGTCGGCATCCCGTACATCTCCCCGCACCTTCGCACTCGTACTCCCTAAGTCAATAATCTCTCGGGCTTGGTAATAACCCTCCACAAAATTGTTATTCGTAAGTTTCAGCGTATTCACCATTACATCCATTTGCCCTTTCAGCAAATCCCTTATCACCTCAGTTACCATCTGTGCGGCCTGCTTCTTTGCCTGGCTTTGCGTTACCTTGGCTAAGCGCGGGTTCTGGCTGCTTATCCGGTACAAATCAATAGCCCCTTGCAAATCCGTTACATCCGTGGCGTTCACACCATAACCTGTTATGTTGGCTATGTTGGCATCCGCTGCATCATGTATGCCTTGGCACACATCATCTATATCCTCCTTCTTTTGCCTGTCCAAATCCCGCTTACTGTAATTCACCAGTGCCTTCAGCGTGCTGTTATTAGTGGAATTGGCATACGCCATTACACCGTTAGCACACTTCAGCGCAAGGTCAGTCATAGCCCCGCGTATAACCTTCGTGTCTGCGGTTACACCCGTGGTCGTACCACTGCCCACCTGGTTAAGGCCGTTAATCAAAATCATCTTGGCTTTCACTGCTGCAACAGCCAGTGCAAAGTTGCTCATACCGCTGGTGGCGGTAGGGTTTGCATCGCAAAAAGCAATGCTCGAGTTAATCATGTTAACCCGGTTAGTCTGTAAATCATTCATAATGCTTTTAATTTGGTTCAATTCAATAAACGCTGCGGCTGCTTCAATTATTTTGTAGCCGGCAACCCACCCGTATTTTTTTTACAATTCCATGACAATTCTCCTTTCTTACCCTTAATGTTCTTAGTGCTATGCCTCCTCTGCCTTTTGCAGTTTGCCTTTCACCTTTGTCCTTGCTCACATAGGGTTCTCCCATCTCCTTTAGGAGAGGGGAGATGCCGAAGGCAGAGGGGTGAGGTGTGTAATTCGTGGCAAATTCCCACCTATTCGGAATGTCAATTCAGAATATACCGCTGTCAATTCATTTTCATGGAATGTCATTTCACTTTTCAGGAATGACAAATCACTTTCATGGAATGTCAATCAGCAAATAGGGAATGTCAACTTCTTAAGTTGGAAACGTCAATTCACTCAACTGTCTTGTCAATCCGCTTAAAGCCTGTGTCAAATCATATACACAGCGCGTCAAACCACTCAAATGGAATGTCAACCCACTCTCGCGGAAGGTCAACAGTTTGATTAAGTCTGTCAAATCACTCCGCACCCTCCGTCAAGCCACTTATCAGGAATGTCATCAAACAACAAATCTTCCGCAAAAACACCTTACCTTTTTTGCATCTCACGCCCTTCTGTTTGCTCTTTTCCGTTTGCCCTTCTGTCTCCACAGGTTCTCTCGCAGAGGAACCTGTCAGTAATAAGCGCAGGTTCCCTTGCACGAGAACCGGCTAAGGCATAATTTGGGGCTCGATGGAAAGGATGACAAGAAAAAATAGTTGAAATGGAGGAAGGAAATTTGGAAAAAATCATGCGGGGAGGAGTAGTGCTGATTTGTTTGTTGTTAGTTGGCTACCTTTCAAATCTTAATACAGCAACCTTTATTTTTATCTACTTAACACACACAGCACTAATGATTTCGAGTGTGGTAGGAATCTATAATTTATTCAAAGGTATTAAAAGTAAATGGTTGTTAATGCAAGTAATTGGTGTAGTATCATTCGGAGGGTTGCTTTACCTTCAGTATGGGCTATACACTATTTTGAAATCAATTTTAACTGCTGTTGTGCTCTCAACTGTAATTTTAGTATATGTAGTTGTTAGGAGTAGATAAAGCAGATTTGTAACCTACCTGGTGCAAAAGGGCCTGCGGAGGCCAAAAATATTCGCCCCCCCGCAGAGTCTCCGCCTGCGCAACTCTGCGCAAATATGCACCCCATAACACCTTACCTTTTTCGCATCTCACCCCTTCCGTTTTGCTCTTTCCCGTTTGCCTTTTGCCCTTTGCCCTTTGTCTTTTGCCCTTTGAACTCAAAACAGCTGCTAAACACCTTAGCGCATAAAACATTACGCAAGTTCGCCTAACATTAGCACATTCGCACCTTCAAACATTAACACAGCAAGTAAATGAAACTAAATACCATACCCGAGGCCATAGCCGACATTAAAAAAGGCAAACTGATAATTGTGGTGGACGATGAAGACCGCGAAAACGAAGGCGACTTTATTGCTGCGGCTCATCATATCACTCCCGAGATTGTGAACTTCATGGCCACCCACGGCCGCGGCTTAATTTGTATGCCTATGGCCGAAGAAATGTGCGACCGTCTGGGTTTATCCCTTATGGTTTCTCAAAACTCATCGCACCACGAAACAGCCTTTACCGTTTCGGTTGATTTAATAGGCCACGGTTGCACCACCGGAATTTCGGCACACGACCGGGCACAAACCATCAGGCAATTAGTAAACCCCGAAGCCAAGCCCGAAGACTTTGCCCGCCCCGGCCACATTTTCCCTTTACGTGCTAAAACAGGCGGTGTATTGCGCAGAGCGGGGCATACCGAAGCCACTATTGACATAGCGCGCATGGCCGGATTCGAACCTGCCGGAGTGCTGGTAGAAATTATGAATACCGATGGCAGCATGGCGCGCCTGCCCGAGTTGTTGAAGATTGCCAAAAAGTTCAAACTGAAAATCATTTCCATTAAAGATTTGATTGAATACCGCATGAAACACGAGCGCCTGGTTACCCGCGAGGTAGAAGTGGATATGCCTACCAAGTACGGACACTTCCGTGTTCGTGCCTACTCGCAGCCGGGCTCCCCGGAGCCTCACTTAGCCATTATTAAAGGTTCCTGGAAAAAGAACGAGCCCGTGTTGGTGCGCGTACACTCTTCCTGCTTAACCGGTGATATTATGGGCTCTCTGCGTTGCGATTGTGGCGACCAGTTAAGTTGTGCCCTCCAAATGATTGAAAAGGAAGGCAAAGGCGTGGTGCTTTACATGCAGCAGGAAGGAAGAGGCATTGGCTTGCTGAATAAACTGAAAGCTTACCAGTTGCAGGAGCAGGGCTTCGATACCTTTGAAGCCAACGTAAAACTCGGCCTTCCTATGGATGCCCGCGACTATGGTGTAGGCGCGCAAATTCTGAACGACTTAGGTATCTCCAAAATGCGTTTAATGAGCAACAACCCTAAAAAGCGGGTGGGCTTAATTGGTTACGGGTTGGAAATTGTAGATAATGTTCATATAGAGACGGAACCAAACCAGCATAACAAAAAGTACTTACAGGCCAAGCGCGATAAAGGCGGGCACGAAATCCTCGGTAAGAGAAAAGCAAAGCCTGCAAAAGCAAAAGCGAAGAAGTAACAGGGGCCGGCATTTCTCGTTACGCACACACTCGGGTTTGACTAATCCGAGTTTCCCTTTATACTTACACATCATCTGTGTTTAAGACAATCTACTCCTATGCCCGTACCACACATCAATAAATTGCTTGTAGCTAACCGGGGCGAAATTGCTATTCGCATCCTTCGTGCTGCATCTGAACTAAAAATTAAAACCGTAGCTGTTTATACTTATGAAGACCGTTATTCATTGCATCGGTACAAGGCAGACGAAAGTTATCAGATAGGCCCCAACAGCGAGCCGCTGAAACCATATTTAGATGTGGAAGAAATTATCCGTGTGGCAAAACTCAATGGGGCTGATGCCATTCATCCCGGCTATGGGTTTCTGTCGGAGAATGTAACGCTGGCTAAACGTTGTGGTGCGGAAGGAATTATTTTTGTAGGCCCGCGCCCTGATGTAATGGAACGCTTGGGCGATAAAGTAGCTGCTAAGAAAGTAGCTATGGAAGTGGGCGTTCCGCTTATTCCTGATAGCCGCGTACCGTTGTTGAAACTGGCCGATGCTGTGAATGAAGCGGAACACATTGGCTACCCTGTAATGCTGAAAGCTGCTGCCGGTGGTGGCGGAAGAGGTATGCGCGTGGTGCGCAATGAGGAGGAAATGAGCAAATCCTTCTTTGAGGCAAAAAACGAAGCAAAAAAAGCTTTTAGTGATGATACCGTATTCATCGAAAAATTTATTGACGACCCCAAGCATATTGAAGTGCAGATTCTGGGCGATAACCACGGCAACATTGTTCACCTGTACGAAAGAGACTGTTCCGTTCAGCGCAGATTTCAGAAGGTAATAGAGATCGCCCCTTCCATTCTGCCACAGGAAACCCGCGAAAAGTTGTATGACTATGCTTTGCGCTTAGCCAAACATGTTCACTACAACAATGCTGGAACAGTAGAGTTTTTGGTAGATAAAAACGACAACATCTACTTTATTGAAGTAAACCCGCGCATACAGGTAGAGCACACCATTACCGAGGAAATTACAGGAGTTGATTTAGTGCGCTCGCAGATAATTATTGCAGCAGGGCACCCGCTATCACACCCTCAGATATTTCTCCATAGTCAGGAAGAAGTAAAATGCAGCGGTTGGGCTATACAATGCCGCGTTACTACCGAAGACCCCGAAAATGATTTTAAACCCGATTTCGGAACTATTGTAGCCTATCGCAATGCCGGAGGCTTTGGTATTCGTTTAGATGAGGGAAGTTCTTACTCGGGAGTGAAGGTATCGCCTTACTTCGATTCTATGTTGGTGAAGGTTTCGGCCTGGAGCCGAACGTTGAAAGGAGCCACACAACGACTGAACAGAACCTTACAGGAGTTTCGTATTCGCGGGGTAAAAACCAATATTCCGTTTCTGGTGAATGTGATGGAAAATGAAGAGTTCCAATCCGGCAGGGCTACCGTTGGTTTTATTGCCAACAACCAGCAGCTGCTCGTTCCTAAATGGGGTTACGACAAAGACAGGGGCACCAAGTTAGTGCGCTACCTTGCTGAGTTGAAAGTAAACGGACACCCCGATGTAAAAGCCTTTGACCCGGAGAAGAAATTCCGTACACCGATTGTTCCCGCCTTTGATGCAGCGGCAACTTACCCGAAAGGCAGCAAAGATTTGCTGAATGAGTTAGGCAGAGAAGAGTTCATTAAGCAACTAAAGGCGGATAAGAAGATTCACTACACCGACACTACTTTCCGCGATGCACACCAATCGCTGTTTGCTACGCGCTTGCGCAACATTGACATGCTGGAAGTAGCCGAGGGCTTTGCCAAAAATCACCCCGAGGTTTTCAGTATGGAAGTGTGGGGCGGTGCTACCTTTGATGTCTGTATGCGCTTTTTGCACGAAGACCCCTGGGAGCGTTTGCAGTTGTTGCGTAAGGCAGTGCCCAACATTTTGTTGCAAATGCTTTTCCGTGGCAGCAATGCGGTGGGCTATGCCGCTTACCCCGATAACCTGATTGAAAAGTTTATTGAAAAGAGTGCTGAAAACGGCATAGACATCTTCCGCATTTTCGATTCGCTGAACTGGATAGAGGGAATGAAAATGAGCATCCGCACGGTGCGCAATAAAACCAACTCGCTGGCAGAAGCCTGCATTTGCTACACGGGCGATATTATGAACCCCGAGCGCCAGAAGTTTAGCTTGCAATACTATTTGGATTTAGCCAAACAACTGGAAGATGAGGGCGCACATATTCTCGCCATAAAGGACATGGCAGGTTTGCTGAAACCTTATGCGGCCGAGTTGCTGGTGAGCGAATTGAAGAAGCGTATCTCTATTCCTATTCACCTGCACACGCACGATACTTCCTCGCTGCAGGCGGCTACTTATTTAAAAGCCATTGAAGCGGGTGTGGATGTCATTGATGTGGCGTTGGCTTCTATGAGCGGACTTACTTCGCAACCCAACTTTAACTCGCTGGTGGCTATGATGAAAGGGCACGAGCGCGAAAACCCTGTGAACATAAAATCGCTGAATGCTTACAGCAATTACTTTGAAGTGGTGCGCGAATACTACTATCCGTTTGAGAGTGAATTGAAGGCAGGCACAGCCGAGGTGTATGAGCACGAAATTCCCGGTGGGCAGTATTCTAACTTGTTACCACAGGCACGCGGGCTTGGTTTAGAAGATAAATTTGAAACCATTAAGCATAACTATGAAGTGGTAAACGAAATGTTTGGCGATGTGGTAAAGGTAACGCCATCATCAAAAGTAGTGGGCGATATGGCGTTGTTTATGACCTCCAATAACTTAACGGAGAAGGATGTATTTGAGAAAGGGGATACACTTTCTTTTCCCGATTCGGTAAAGCAACTGTTCCGTGGCGATTTAGGGCAACCTTATGGTGGTTTTCCGAAAGAATTACAACAGATTATTCTGAAGGACATTGTTCCGTATACCGACAAACCTAATGCACATTTAGGCCCCATTGACTTTGACCGCGAAATGGCGGAGTTCCAAAAGAAGTATGACGATAAGGTTACGCTCGAAGATTTTCTGAGCTACAAAATGTATCCGAAGGTGTTTGATGAGTTCTACAAATTCCGCAAACACTTTGGCGATGTGCGTTACCTGCCTACTCCGGCTTTTTATTACCCAATGAAGCCCAACGAGGAAATCATCGTT
>CAZLXD010000181.1:0-6949 GCA_964563185.1 uncultured Chitinophaga sp. | reverse complement strand
AATCGAAACTTACTTTAGCTGGTCTTTCCATAGTTATTGGTTTTTATGGTTAGTGAATAATAAACAGCAAAAGGGCTTTCCGGTGCTTCGGAAAGCGAAAAGGGTGTATCGGAAGGGGTAAAGGCTTTATCGGAAAGCCTTACCGGTATATCGGAAGAGGCAAAGGCTATATCGGAAAGGCTTACCCCTGTATCGGAAAGGGCAAAGGGTGTATCGGAAAGGCTTACCCCTGCATCGGAAAGGGCAAAGGGTGTATCGGAAAGGCTTACCGGTATATCGGAAAGGGCTAAGGCTGTATCGTAAAGGACAAAGGCTGTATCGGAAAGCCCTACCGCCTTATGTATAGTAAAATATACATGGGGGGGGTAAAACGGGTTACCTTATTTACAGGTGCAGTAAGGGCTGCGAGGCAATACATATTATATGTGCTGTTTTGGCTGTAGCGGTTGTTTTATCAGTTATGCTGCACGTGGGTAATTATTCTAAGGCAACTGCTACGGAACCAAATGTAGGAAGTGGTTTTGAAAAAAAGAAATTTATTTTTGGGGGCATTCAGACCTTATAGGTTTTAAAACTTATAAGGTTTAATGCGGGGCGGCTTTAGCCGCCTTCTTAAAAACTATTTTCCGCTTATCAGAAATTTGCAGTTGGCTTAAGCCAACTGCACAAAGGGTTGATAAAAGGTTTTTTTTCTGTGTCAAGGCGGCTAAAGCCGCCAGCAGCCAATTTTTCTGCCCTGTTTGGTCGCCTGACCAAACGTTGGTAAGGCGAAAATGATTTACCGGTCACGCGACCGGCAGCAGCTAAAAGGAATTTTTTGCGAGGCTGTTTCTACGAATTGCTAAACACGTAACGCACAATATTAGCGCCCATCTTTAAAGCCTTTTGGCGGGCTTCTTCGGAGTCTTTGTGCACGTTGGCGTCTTCCCAGCCATCGCCCAGGTCGCACTCGAAGGTGTAAAGCACCACTAAGCGGCCTTCGTAAAACAAACCAAAGGCCTGCGGGGCGGTGCCATCGTGCTCGTGTACTTTGGGCAGGCCAGTATTAAAATCAAACTTTTGGTGGAACACCGGGTGAGAGAAAGGCAACTCCACCAGCTTGCTTCCGGGGAAAAGCTTTTCCAACTGCGGACGGATAAACTTATCCATGCCATAGTTATCATCGGCATGTAAAAAACCACCACCGGCTAAATACGTGCGCAGGTTTTCCAGTTCCTGCTCGTTGAACACCACATTGCCGTGGCCGGTCATGTGTACCAACGGGTAGTTAAACAACTCCTGGCTGCCCACTTCCACCGTAGGCGGCTCGGGGTCTAAGTTCATGCCCAAATTCTGGTTGCAGTATTTAATAAGGTTAGGCAGCGAGGTGGGGTTGGCATACCAGTCGCCACCGCCATTGTATTTCAGCAAAGCAACTTTTAAAGGCTTATCGGCCGGGGCAAAGGCTGCGGTAAACAACAGTAGAGCGGTAAAAACTATCAGGGAGCGGATTTTCATTTCGGGAAACTGCGGTAAATATCTTTTCGGTTTAATACGGTGGCGAAATTAATGTTGCCTTCTTCAAAATAGAACCCTATGCGGTAGTCGCCAATTTTTATGCGGTAAGCATTTTTGTAGCCCTTTAGCTTTTTAATGTTTCTTATCTCGGTTAAACTGTTGACTTGCTTGCATTCGTTTATAGCATCTTCAATATCCGTAAGCACTTTGCGTGTGTTTATTTTTTGAACGCATTTTAAGAATTCACGTTCAAAGCGCACTTTCATTTCTTACTCTTTTTTAGTGCATACATTACTTCTGCCTCTTCCACAAAGTCGCCTTTGCGGGCTTTGCTAATGGCTTCGCCTAAAAACAAATCTTCCATGTCTTTGGCATCTATGGTTTTTGATTTTAAGCCCAAGCGCTCTGCCAACTCCAACAACAACTTTTTGTCGGCTCCGGTTTTTACTTCAATTACTATGCTGCTCATACAAATGCTTTGTGCTAAAATAATACTAAGCTACTCGTTCGCCATATTAAAAACCGTAGTGGCATACACCGCAGCAGTTTCCAACCGCAAACGGCTTTTGCCAAGGCTCACCGCTTCGTATTCCTCCTTCTCTGCCAGCAACACTTCTTCTTTCGAAAAATCACCTTCGGGGCCAATCATTACCACCGCGTCAAAATCTCCGTGGTAAGCATCTTTTAAGTGAATAGATTTTTCGTGGCAGTAGGCAATGTATTTGCGGGTGCCCGAGTTAACCGATGCCACAAACTCATCGAACCGCATCAGGTGATTCAGTTTAGGGATAATAAGGTGTTGGCTTTGCTTGCAGGCGCTCACCAGTATTTTCTCCAGCCGGTCGGTGCGCAACTCTTTGCGCTCGCTGTGCTTGCAAAGTATGGGAGTAATTTCCGAAACGCCTATCTCGGTTACTTTTTCCAGCAGCCATTCAAAGCGGTCCAGGTTTTTGGGTGGTGCCACTGCCAAATGCAGCAATGAGCCATCGGCCTCTTTGTTTTCAATATGCCTTACCACATGCAGGGTAACGGTTTTCTTTCCAATGCTCTCAATGCGGGCATCAAAAAGGTTGCCTTTGCCGTCAAACACATACAGCTCTTCGCCCGCTTTTTTGCGCAACACTTTTACCGCGTGCTGCGATTCCTGCTCGTCCAGTTCGCAGTATTCGTTCAGCAAAGCGTTGGGGCTGTAAAAAATATTCATGAATAGTAACGCGCTTAGTATTGCTCGTCTTTGTTCGGAAAGTTCAGACTCTTTACATCATCCACGTATTGCTTTACGGCATTCTGTATTTCGGCATCTAAGTTTAAATATCTTCTTAAGAAGCGAGGCTTAAATTCTTTGGTTATACCCAGCATATCGTGCACTACTAATACCTGCCCGTCTGTTCCGCTGCCGGCACCTATACCTATAGTTGGTATATGCAGTTGTTTGGAAACTTTTTCGGCCAACGCAGCCGGAATTTTTTCCAGCACCACCGCAAAGCAACCGGCCTCTTGTAGCAGCTGCGCATCTTCCAATAGCTTATTAGCTTCTGCTTCTTCTTTAGCACGAACGGTATATGTTCCGAATTTGTAAATAGATTGAGGAGTTAAACCTAAGTGCCCCATTACCGGAATACCTGCCGTGAGAATACGCACCACACTTTCTTTAATCTCTGCACCGCCTTCCAGCTTTACGGCATGTGCGCCCGATTCTTTCATAATACGAATGGCACTTTCTAAAGCTAAGCGCGAGTTGCCCTGATAAGAACCAAAAGGCAAGTCCACCACTACCAGCGCACGGCTTACGCCACGCACCACAGCCGAGGCATGGTAAATCATTTGGTCCAGCGTAATAGGCAACGTGGTTTCGTGGCCGGCCATTACGTTCGAAGCCGAATCGCCCACCAGAATGACATCAATGCCCGCGCTGTCAACAATGCGGGCCATGGAAAAATCGTAGGAAGTAAGCATGGATATTTTAATGCCGCTCTCTTTAAACTCCTGTAAAGTGTGAGTAGTAATTCGCTTTATTTCTTTGTGGACTGACATGACTGAAGGATTAACGATTCGAACAAAAGTCACCATAAGGTACCGATAAACAAAATATTTATTGCTCAAACAGGTTTTCTGATACTTTTGCCCACCCATGAAACAACATAGTTTATATCTGATTTTGTTGCTTGCATTTATTAGCGGCTGCAAGCAGGACTTTGATCTAACGGCACCCTACGAAGAAACTCCCGTGGTTTATGGATTGCTGAACTCACAGGAAACCACGCATTACATACGCATACAAAAAGGATTTCTGATTGATGGCAACGCATACAACGCCACCGGAATTGCCGATTCTATTTATTACTTAGACAGCCTTACCGTAAAACTCATTCCTTACCTGAACGGCAACCAAAGCGGGCAGATATTTACCCTTACAAAAGTTACTTTACCCAAGGACAGCGGCACCTTTGCCAGCGACCAGAACGTTCTTTACAAATTCAACGGCAACCTGGACCCTAACCGCCAGTATAAGCTGGAAGTAACCAACAACAGCAACGGCAACACTTTTGGCAGTAAAAGAAACACCGATAACTCCGATGGTATACGTTTGGTAAAAGACTTTACGGTTACGGTGCCGGCTTACCGCGGCTTTAAAATGGCACTGCGCACAGCCGCCCCTGCCAAAATAGTGTGGTATACGGCACAGAATGGCGCCATCTACGATGTAAAAATCCGATTCCCTTATAAAGAGTTTGATGCCGTTACCAATACACTGATGAAGGATACCTTTATTGACCTGTTTATGGTTACCTCCAAACAAGTGGGAGATATATTGGGCGGGGCTGCTGTTACCGAAGACTTTAGCGGAACACTGCTAATGAATACGCTGAAGAACTCCTTAGTGAGCACTCCGGGCATTCACCGCCAGTTTAGTATGGATAAGGGAATGACCTTCTCCTTTGCAGCCGGTGGCGAGGACCTGGCTAAATACATGAACTCGCAGATTACACAGGGCAGCGGCCTTTCATCGAACGAAGCATTGCCTCCTTATACCAATATCGAAGGAGGCTATGGCTTACTTTCCAGCCGTTTTTACAAAACTATCGACAGTGTAGTGCTTAGCAACGAGGCGCTTGATACCCTTGCCTGCAATCCGCTTACCAACGGGTTAAACTTTCGCAGGGCTAACGGGCAGTTGTGTCAATGACAATTTGGCGAGGGGGAAACCTTGGTTCAGCCGGTTTAACAACTCAATTCGTCAGAACATTTCGTTGAAAATGTCATTTTTGCGCCTCCTTGTCAGGCAATGGGCACTGGCACAGCGATTGATTAAGAAAGCCGAACCTAAAAATCAAAACAAATTATGGGAAAAATTATCGGTATAGACTTAGGAACCACCAACTCCTGCGTTTCAGTAATGGAAGGTAGCGACCCGGTGGTAATTCAGAATGACGAAGGAAGAAGAACAACCCCTTCTATTGTAGCCTTTTTGGCAAACGGAGAAAGAAAGATTGGCGACCCGGCTAAGCGCCAGGCGGTAACCAACCCTACCAAAACTATTCAATCTATTAAGCGCTTTATGGGCCTTCGCTACAGCGAAGCCAGCCGCGAACTTTCGTATGCCGCTTACAAAGTAGTAAAAGGCGATAACGACACCGTTCGTGTAGATATTGACGGACGCCTTTACACCGCACAGGAAATTTCGGCTATGGTGCTTCAGAAAATGAAGAAAACGGCTGAAGATTACCTGGGACAAACGGTAACCGAAGCGGTTATTACTGTTCCGGCTTACTTTAACGACAGCCAGCGCCAGGCCACTAAAGAGGCCGGTGAAATTGCAGGCTTAACCGTTAAGCGTATCATTAACGAACCTACCGCTGCCGCTTTGGCTTACGGGTTAGATAAAACCCACAAGGACATTAAAGTAGCGGTTTACGACCTTGGTGGCGGAACTTTTGACGTATCAATCCTTGATATGGCAGAAGGAGTATTCCACGTTCTTTCTACCAATGGCGATACTCACCTGGGTGGCGATGATTTCGATAACGAAATTATTAAGTGGCTGGCCGATGAATTCCAGAATGAGGAAAGAATTGACCTGCGCAAAGACCCTATGGCTTTGCAGCGCTTAAAAGAAGCTGCCGAAAAGGCGAAGATTGAATTGTCGGCTTCATCGGAAACTGAAATTAACCTGCCATACATTACAGCGGTGGATGGTGTGCCTAAGCACTTAGTAAAGAAACTGAGCCGCGCTAAGTTTGAGCAATTAACCGATGCTTTGGTGCAGAGAACTCTGGAGCCTTGCCGTCAGGCACTGAAAGATGCAGGCCTTTCTGCTTCTCAGGTAGATGATGTAATCCTTGTTGGAGGTTCTACCCGTATCCCTAAAATTCAGGAAGCGGTAGAAAAGTTCTTCGGCAAAAAGCCTTCGAAGGGCGTTAACCCCGATGAAGTAGTAGCCGTAGGTGCCGCCATACAAGGTGGAATTTTAAGTGGCGAGGTAAAAGACGATATCGTTCTGGTAGATGTTACACCTCTTTCACTCGGATTGGAAACCATGGGGGGCGTAATGACACGTTTGATTGAATCAAACAGCACTATCCCTACCAAGAAATCGCAGGTATTTACCACTGCACAGGATAACCAGCCTTCGGTAGAAATTCACGTATTGCAGGGCGAAAGAGCCATGGCGAAAGATAACCGCACTATTGGCCGTTTTCACTTAGACGGAATACCACCGGCAATGCGCGGAACACCTCAAATTGAAGTAACCTTTGATATTGACAGCAACGGTTTGCTGCATGTATCGGCTAAGGATAAAGGAACAGGCAAAGAACAATCTATCCGTATCGAAGCCTCTACCGGCCTTTCGAAAGAAGAGATTGAAAAAATGCGTAACGAAGCCAAAGCCAACGAAGATGCCGACAAAAAGGCACGCGAGCAGGCAGAGAAGGCAAACATGATTGATTCTCTCATCTTCCAAACCGAAAAGCAAATGAAGGAAGTAGGAGAGAAGATACCTGCCGACAAGAAAGCCGCTATTGAAACTGCCCTTGCCGACCTGAAAAAGGCTAAAGAAAGCAACGATGCCGATGCTATGGACAAAGCTGCCGAAGTATTAAACAACGCATGGCAGGCTGCTTCGCAGGATATTTACAACGCTACTCAACAACAGGCAACAACCGATGCTGGCAACACCAACGCTGAAGGAGGTGACAGTAACAATGTTTCTGATGTGGAATACGAAGAAGTAAAAGACAACAAGTAAAACTCGTTGGATGTTGCCGTGGTTAAATTCACCATAGGTGACGGCCCCGCCCGAAAGGTGCGGGGCTTTTTATTTTCCCTTAACAGCCTCCGGCTCGTTTTTGCATTGCCACCTCCTGCCGCTTTATTACTGTAACACCATCCATCCTTTCAAATCTACACCTTTCAATTACAAGGCAGCTGTTTTCTGTTTGTATTCCTCCGC
>CAZLXD010000180.1:1962-6997 GCA_964563185.1 uncultured Chitinophaga sp. | reverse complement strand
GGTTTTTGATCACTTCTGGATATGGGGCTTTATTCCTTTGTTGATCGGTTTTGGGGCGACATTAACGCGCATTTTCGCCTTCTCTAATACCGCATACGGATACTCAAACAAGCGGGTTATGCTGAGGACCAGTTTTATTGGCACTGACTTTAAAGCCATTGATTTCGACAAAATACAGGACATTCAGGTTAATGTAAATGCTATTGAAAGGATGTATAATGTAGGCTCTGTAAGGTTTTACTCCGGATCTTTGTTATTTAAAGCATGGATTTCAATAGAAAACCCATACGAAGTTTTTAAACAGGCGAAGCAAACTTTGATGGATATTAAAACCGACATCAATTATCCGAATAAATTGCGCCCTGATACTAACAAAGGATATAAAACAAAATATGACCCGAAAGGGTAACGTAACTTAACTATCTACCTTAAATGAAAGCCAGTAAGATTATACAAATTTTGTTTGCAGTTTTTATTGTGGGGGACGCTATGGTGTATTTTTACCCTGATGTTAAAGATATGCTGATGAATAAAAAAAGCAGCAGCAATAGAAACTCAAACAACCCCAAAGAAGTTGACTTTGTAGTTATTAACCGGATGACGGTTCCAATTGACGATTTAATTATAAGCAGCCAGGTGGAAACAGACGGAGTACTAATAGACAGCATACCGGTGGGCGATACTGCCCGGTTGCACCTTAGCATTGGAGATACTTCTGAAGGAACATACCAGGTAAGTGTTAAATCTTCTCTAAAAATAATGCAACATCAATTAGGTTATTATGTAAATGGGTTCGCCACAGAAGGCGAATTGGTAGTTGTTATTAAAGACAGCTCAGATGCAGAACTTATTTACCCGGATAATTGAAGTAGATTAACCATAATCTTGTGTGGAAGGGAGCAATCTGTTTTTTTCGGGACTTTCAAATTTATATTTGGGATAGATAGAATTTATGATGCTAAAACAATTTCTCCCGCTCTTTTTTTTGCTCAACTGTTTACCGGTAATGTATGGGTTTACTCAAAATGTTGATTTTAAAAAGATGGAAGTAAACATCCGCAAACCCAATATCTACTCAATTGATTTAATGGAGTTAGAAGTTCTATTGCGCGATACTAATGTCATTTTGCGATTAATGAATGCGGACAGCACAGATTTGGAGAACAGGGATTTACCACCAGTTGTAGTAAGAGATATTGCCTTTAAAATTGCAGGTGTAGATACAGTGCTGAGCCGACATACAGAACTGGATGAATTAGATAAAGATTTTATTTACTGGTATTCGCGGAGCGGGTTACATAAAAAACTTCAGGGGAAATACAGTTTTATGCGTTATGCATTGTCGATAGAATTGCAAAAGGTTGCCAGCCGCATTATTACACGGAAAGCCGTACCTGAAAAATAGCGGATTGTTGTTGCTCAGAAATCATGTTAAAGAATATATTCATAGGAATTAGATTCAGCACAGGGGTGACAACTGCAATAATTTCTTTGTTGGTAATGCCTCAATCGTGTAACCGCACGCAGGTGGGTAATAAAAACACTGAAAAGATATTGCAGTCGATTAAGTCCGAATCGCTTTGCGAGGCAGAAAAAAAATACCCCGGACCGGAACTTATAGCTAAATACGGAAAGCACGCTGCATATAATACAACTCACGGAACAACCGGTGAATACCGTACGGTAACCTTCAGTTTTATAAGCGATTGTTGCAGCCGTTTTTCAGGAACTGCCAGCCAGATAAATGATACGCTCATACTTCGCTATTTCCGTTTAGGAGCAACTGCCTGCGATTGTTTTTGCGATTACAGCATTACCTACACCTTAAAAAAAGACATTAAACCCTGGAAATATCTTAAAACCATTTATGCTCAATCAAGAGTTAAGTGAGTTAAACCGGGCTGCAGCTTACAATACAATCCCTATTACAGTTGCATTCAGAACTAATTTGATTGGGTTTTATTTTTTCATCACCGCTTAAGGTTATTTTTACCTACTATCAATAATTCCTTGAAATGAAAAAAGCAATTTTTGCTTTATTACTAATTGGCTTCTTGTTACCAACTTTAAATTATGCTCAAACTACAGCCACTAAGCAAGAAACAATAAAGTGGTTAACGGGAGAAGGTGCCAGGTTACTTAATTTTAGCAATAAAATACTGTATGTCTCTAAAAGTATTAAAGTGGTTTTGTTTTCGTATGGTATCGAAAAAGTTGCTCAAGATTCTTTAGTAATAATTGCAAAAGGTTATGGGCAATCTACTCCCGGCTCAACACCAGGACCGAAAAATGAAAAAATTGTAGTGTATTTTCAGAATTTGTTGTACCAAGACAGCCTGGATAAACCCAACTATAAACATGCTACCTGTAAGGGTTGCACAACTGATCTTGTTCAGTATAGTTTAAAGTTATCCGGTGGCAAAGAGCAGCCCATTTACGCAGTCAGAAGTAAATCGAAAGAGGCGCTAAGAGTTGTAAAGGCAATAAATATAATAGCGAAGTTATCTGGAGCAAAGCCCTATAAGTAAATAGATTTCGATAACCCAACCGCGAAGAAAGAGCTACATGTTTAACCGATGCAAACAATAAAGTTTTTTAGAGGTAAAATTTACTTAAGTACATTAAAAGTGAGCCTGTTTAACAGTAATCTCTTTTTGTCCGGTATAAGATGTCAGGTGCATTAGAGCTAAATGTTATTTATTCATATTTATATGAGCAGCCAATTCCGATCCGCGTCTTAAAATCTAAGGTAACATCTTCTATTGTTCCAAATTTCATAGTATCATCACCATTAAGAAAACCGTTCATAGTCAATTCACTATCTCTATATATTTTCAAGATAAGTAGATTTTCTATACGAGTAATCTCACCTTCATATTTATCTAAATCTTTAGTTTTATATTCATGAGTTAATTGAAAAAGAATACCTATTTCCTTAGATAATGTATCCGTGAAAGCAAATTGAACTGTATCATTTGCTGTAAATCTGCATTGTAAGTAGTATTTGGCAGATCCGTCCAGATTGTGCCGCCATCGGTAGATTCTTGCCAGACGCCTAAACCGATAAGGGATGGGTTTGGTGAAAAAGTAAGGAAGACAATACCGTTGCTGCAAACGGTGGTTTTATCAGCCACCAAAGTGCCTGCCTTAGTGGTGGCTGCGTTGAGCACGGTTACCTGTTGAGTAGCCGTGCAGCCTGCATCGGTTGTATAAGTAATGGTAGTAGTGCCTGCGGCTATACCTGTAACTAATCCGGTGTTACTCACCGTAGCCACAGCAATGTTAGAGGAGGTCCATGGGGTGGTGGGATGAGCAGTGTTGCTACCCGTTAGGTGTGTGGTAAAACCCGCGCAAACGGTGGTGGTGCCGGAGATGGTGGGGGAAATGACGGTAAAATTGAAACCAGTACCGTTAACAGAGCAATATCCGTTTTTTACAACAGCAAAGAAATAACTTTGAGTGCTTAAAATGGTAAACGTAACTGTGGGTGAACTACTATTAGGAATAATTTCCTCGTCACTAGTAATACCATCAGGATTCGGTACACTATAACGCCAATGATCTATTGTACCTACATAACCCGTAAGCGTCAAGGTAACGCTTGCACCCGCACAAACAATGGGGGTGGTACTACTTACTGTGCCGGCAACAGGGGTAGCATAAACTGTAATCGCACTAGTAGCAGTGGCCGTGCAGCCGGTGGAGGTTTCAGTAACGGTTACGGTAAGGTTGGTGGTGGTGGAGAGGTTTGTTCCATCGTAAATATAGGTAAGTGCATTAGAGTATCCTGTAGTGTTGATGCTGCCATCGCTCCACGCATAAGTGAGTGTGCCGGTATTACCTGTTACTGTAACATCAACAGAGCTGCCGGAGCAAACCTCGGTGGTGGGTATGGTGGCAGAAAGGGAAGAGGAAGTATTGCCGGTAATGAATAAGATAGCCACAGCAGTGCAACCGTTAGCACCGGTTACGGTTACAACGTAACCGCCACTTTCCGTAACAGAGATAGCGGCTGTAGTAGCGCCATTGCTCCATGCATAGGTGTCGCCACCGCTGGCGGTTAAGTCTATGCTGGTTGTATTGCAAGTTAATACAGTAGTGCCGGTGTTATTAGTAATACCCGCTGTTGGTGGTGTGGGTTGTGGATTGATGGTTACAGGGGCAGATGCCGGAGAGGTGCAGCCATTTTGGTCCTGCACCGTGAAGGTATAGTTGCCTGCGGTGTTTATGCCGGAAGTTATAGTGCCGGAGGTGCCTGTGCCCGATAAAGCACCTGATGGGCTGCCGGTTATAGTCCATGAGCCGGCAGGTAAGCCACTTAAAGGTACACTAGCGTTAGCGTTGGTGCAGGTGGGTTGGGTGGGGGTGCCGGGGGTGGGGGCGGATGGGAGTGGGTTGACGGTAATAGTACCGGTAGCATTTACAGTTCCGCAACCACCGGTTAATGGTATGGAGTAGTTAAATGTGCCGCTGACAGATGGTGTGCCGCTGATGGTAATGACATCATTTGCCCAGGTAGCTGTTACTCCTGCCGGTAGTCCGGCAGGGGTTCCTATGCCGGTAGCTCCGGTGGTGGTGTGGGTAATGGCGGTCAGCGGGGTGCCGATACAAAGGGTTGGTGTTGAACTGGCAGCAGTTACGGTGTTTAAGTTTACTGTAATGGTTCCGGTAGCATTTACAGTTCCGCAACCACCGGTTAATGGTATGGAGTAGTTAAATGTGCCGCTGACAGATGGCGTGCCGCTGATGGTAATGGTGTTACCTGCCCAGGCAGCGCTTACTCCAGCCGGTAGTCCGGTTGCTGTGCCTATGCCGGTAGCTCCGGTAGTAGTGTGAGTGATGTTTGTAAGCGCGGTGCCGATACAAAGGGTTGGGGTGGCTGATGGTAGTCCGGCTGTGTTGATTGGAGAAATGGCCATGGTGATGGTGTTCGATGTAGCGGTGGTGGACGATAAACAGCTGCCGCCTGTGATGCTGATATCGCAGGTAACGGTTTGTCCGTTGGTAAGACCTGTAGTAGTATAAGTGTTCGATG
>CAZLXD010000180.1:1673-1862 GCA_964563185.1 uncultured Chitinophaga sp. | reverse complement strand
CTCCGCTCGGAACCGCTGCTATGCTCACCGTTGGGGTTACACTGGAGTTCACCGTAACACTCGTTGATGCCGTAGCGGTGCACGAGTTAGCACCGGTTACTGTAACGGTATATGTGTTGGATGTCATAAATGTATTGGTCGCTGTACTTGGTGTGCTGCCACCGCTCCAGGCATAAGTGCCGCCTCCTG
>CAZLXD010000180.1:0-1573 GCA_964563185.1 uncultured Chitinophaga sp. | reverse complement strand
TAGCGGTTAAGCTTACGCTGCCGCAACCGGTAGTAGAGCCGGTGATGCCTGCCGTTGGATTGGTATTGACTGTAACTGATGCCGAAGCTGTTGCCGTGCAACCGGATGAAGTTACCGTTACCGTATAGTTGCCCGAAGAGGTAAAGGTATTGGCTGCAGTTGCAGGTGTGCTGCCACCGCTCCAGGCATAAGTGCCGCCTCCTGTAGCGGTTAAGCTTACGCTGCCGCAACCGGTAGTAGAGCCGGTGATGCCTGCCGTAGGCGGGGTATTGTTTGCTGTTACCGACACCGAAGCCGTTGCTGAGCAGCTCGCATCGGTCACCGTAACCGTATATGTTCCTGCAGTAGTTGCGCTTTTGGTGGAACTGGTTCCTCCACCGCTCCAGGCATAAGAAGTTACCGCACCGCTTGGGTTAGCTGTTAAGGTTACGGAATTTGTAGGGCAGGTAATAACCGGTGAAGAAGGAGTTATGTTTACTGTAAGAGTACAAGGAGCTACAGCACCCAGTTTAGCCACAAACAAGTCGTTATAATTAACGGCTGCATTGGTAAGTGTTGTAGAACCGAGTACGATACTGGAACTGGTAAACGTACCTGCAAAATAAGTGTTGCCGGTAGCATCTGTAGCCACTCCATAAGCATAGTCATTACTTGTGCCTCCGTCTTTTTTTGCCCATGAAATTATTCCGGAGGAGTTATACTTAGCCAGTGTGAGGTCATAGGTGCCTGAGGATGTATTCGATAAACTGCCGGAACCAAAATCAATAGCGGAGCCATTAAACCATCCGCCAACTAATACGTTGCTGCTGGCATCGGTGGTGACTCTGAGTGCCTGTGTATAGTCACCTGAAGATGCAGTTGCAGTTTTGGCCCATTGCTCGGTTCCTGAAGAATTATACTTCGCCAATAAATAATTCCAATAACCGGTGGGTGTTAACGTATTACTCGCAAAAGAAACATTGTACGTTCCGAAGGTACCGACTATGTAAAGATTGCCGCCAGCATCGGCAGCAATATCATTTGCTTGTAAGGTAGTGCTGCTACCTAAAGTGGAGCCGTTAATTTCTTGTACCCATTGTAGAAAACCGTTACCGTCATACTGTGCTGTAAATATATCAGCGTTGCCCGTACGCGTTAAAGTGGTAGTTTCAAAATCTATAGAGGAGCTACTAAAATATCCGGTAAATGAAACATTGCCGCTGGCATCGGTACAGATTCCGGTAACATTGTCGGTGGCAGTGCCACCAAACACTAATTGCCATTGGTCATTACCCGATGCATCATATTTTGCCAAATAAATATCGGCAGGAGGGTTGGTAGTAGCTACAGCATTATTATAGGTGTTGGAGCCAAACGTAACGGTCTGGCTTCTAAACTCACCTGTTACATATACATTACCGCTGGCATCGGCAGCCACTGCCAAACCCAAGTCATTGCGGCTACCACCGGCAGACTTAGCCCATAATACATTACCGCTGGCATCGTATTTAGCCAGAAACATATCATAATAGCCACCGCCAACGGTGGTGTTTGTAAGGGTAACGGAGCCGAAAGTAACGGCACCTGCGACAAA
>CAZLXD010000179.1:0-7010 GCA_964563185.1 uncultured Chitinophaga sp. | reverse complement strand
ATGACTTCTTACAAGTTCGACTATGTATTTCACTATGCCGCAGTGGTGGGCGTAAAGCGTACCTTAGACCACCCGGCATGGGTGCTGAACGACATACAGGGCATTAAGTATATTCTTGACCTAAGTAAGAATACCGGTGTTAAGCGCGTATTCTTTTCTTCCTCGTCCGAAGTTTACGGAGAGCCTTTCGAACACCCGCAGAATGAAATGACCACTCCGCTTAATTCGCGGTTACCTTATGCGGTGGTAAAGAATGTGGGCGAGGCTTTCCTTCGTTCATACAAACAGGAGTTTAATCTGGATTACACCATCTTCCGTTTCTTTAATACCTACGGACCCAAGCAAAGCAGCGATTTTGTAATGACCCGTTTTATTAAAGCCGCCCTCGATGGAAAAAAGATAACCATTTACGGTGACGGTAAACAAACCCGCACTTTCTGCTACCGCGAAGATAACGTGGATGCCTGCATAAAAACGCTGTACGAAAACCTGCATGTAAACGACACCGTAAACATTGGCAGCGATTACGAAGTAACCGTATTAGAGCTGGCCGAAATGATTATTAAGATTACCGGCTCTAAATCGGAAATTGTTTACCTGCCACCGTTAGCCGAGGGCGATATGACCCGCAGGAAGCCTGACATTACCAAAATGAGAAACCTTTTAGGCCGCCCGATGGTTACTATTGAAGAAGGCATCCGCAAAACCATTGAAAGCGGGCAATACAACTACTAACTCGGTTGTCATCCAATGACTACTCGCGGTGTGGTGGGGTCATCGGATGACTTCCCGGATAAGAGAGGGCTAACAGAAACAAAGCATGGGCAGCACAGGGAAAATATTGGTAACTGGCGGAACCGGTTACATTGGTTCGCATACAGTTGTTGATTTGCTGAACAACCACTTCCATGTCATCAGCATTGACAACAACATCCGCTCGAAGGCTGTTACGGTTGATAGAATAAAAGGCATTACCGGTAAAGCAGTAACTAACTACGCTATTGACTTGTGCGACAAGGAAGCTACCCGAAAAGTTTTTCAGGAGAACAACATTGCGGGCATTATTCATTTTGCAGCGCTTAAATCGGTGCCCGAGTCGGTGGAGAAGCCTCTGCTTTATTACCGCAACAACATTGATTCGCTACTTAATCTTTTAGAACTGGCCGAAGAGTTTGGCGTAAAGGATTTTGTTTTCTCTTCGTCCTGCTCGGTATATGGCAACACCAAAGAACTTCCCGTAACAGAAGAAACACCTTTCGGTATAGCCGAATCGCCTTATGCGCATACCAAGCAGGTAGGCGAAGAAATAATACGCGCCCATGCCCAGAAAAGCAGCGGGCGTTTTGTGTTGCTGCGTTACTTTAACCCTGTGGGGGCACACACCAGCGGAAACTTAGGCGAGGACACCACCGATGTTATTACAGCCGTAGTTCCGCGCATTACCGGCACGGCCATTGGCAAATATTCCTCCTTTACCATTTTTGGCAACGATTACGATACCCGCGATGGCACCTGCGTGCGTGATTACATACATGTAATGGACATAGCCGCTGCCCATACCAACGCTATACAGTATTTGCAGCAGGGCAAACAGCAAGCGGCCGTTGAGGTTTTCAATTTAGGAACAGGCAATGGGGTAACGGTGCTGGAGGCTGTTCAATCGTTTGAAAAAGTAAGCGGACAAAAACTAAACTACACCCTTGGCCCCCGAAGGGCAGGCGATGTGGTTTCTATTTACGCCAACAACAGCAAAGCCTGCCACTTACTGGGCTGGAAAATTACCCGCAGCCTCGATGATATGCTGAGCACCGCCTGGCAGTGGGAGATTTTTTTGGCTACTAACCCATAGTAAAATGCTTCGGCTTTTACCTATCCTTATTGTTTCATTTTTGGCTTCCACTTGTGGCAGTATTCCATACAAAGAGCATTTAGATAGAAAATCCAGGACAAAGCATACTGGTTATCCATACAAAGACTTTGTTGATGGCAAGTTGAAGCAAGGAATAGATACGGTTATTCTATACTCCTACGGTGGTGGTTATGTTGGCTCTTTTACAGAGTACGTAGTATGGAAGGAAAAAGGAACCGGATATAAAAAGATATTCTATTCTAAGGTGTCTATGCAAAAAGATAATAGAGTGAAAGAAGTGTGGTATGAAATCAAGCCATACGAGATAAATGTTAGCAATTTAATAAACCTTGTGGGTGAACTTCGGCTTGACACCGTAACTTCTCTTCCTGAGAAGCGCGAAAATGGTTTAAGATCTAACGACCATCAATATTCAAACTATACATTATTTATGGGCGGACAGAAATTTGAGTTCGGAGATTACTTCTATCTAGATGGAGAGGTAGATACCATGCATCCGAAGATGCAAATGATGAAAGCATTAAAGCAATTACTTAAATAACTTTCAGCCGTTAGTAGCGATACCATACGGTATCGCTGTTTCCTTTATTCGCTAGGGCGGAACCGGCACATGGCTACAACCATTAACTCGCTGCAACATGTGTAGTTGGCTAAACTTTAAAACCCTGTTGTTTTCCGGTATTTAATTCTACCTTTAAGTTATTAGGCAATCTGTAATAGGCTGCTAACAAATTCCTTAATTGTTAACTTAAAAACCAATTGTATGAAAAAGAACAAGCTAGTGCTTTTAAGCTGCATTTTGCTGGCCGGCCTTATTGCCGGAACCACTGCCTGTAAAAAGAAAGATACCCTTACGCAACTGGTGAAGGCATTTTACCTGAGCGGGAACCACATTTTTACTACGTATGCCGCCTATGTTTTTCTGGCGGGTAACATTACCACCCTCGAACTTCAGCTGCCTGCCGAAAACACCCAAATGTATGTGCAAATGAAAGGCACCACTACCGGTACTTATTCCGGCACAGGTACCTTTACCGACCCAGGGTATATAACCCTTACCAAAAACGGAGTTAACTATTCTTCGAATACTGCGGGCGGCTCGGCCACTATTAACTGGACCAAGCGCGATGACTCTGACATGTGGATTGAAGGCACTTTCAGCGGCACGCTGGTTAACCAAACCAACCCAGTTGATAAATTTGACCTGACCAGCGGCACATTTGCCATGAAGTTTCAGTTTTAGCCGCAGCATTAATTTAAAACAGCCCGACTGCGGCTGTTTTATATTCGAATACCGCAAAAAGGCCCCAAGCCAGCAGCGTGGGGTAACAATGATGCAGGTATTATAGCAGTTTGCAGTATCACCTACGTATTTTTGCTAATGGCTGCGCCACAGACAAGGAAGAACTAAGAAAGCAGGAAAGGCCGATTATCTTTTTGCGGCACCCTGTTTCTTTTTCACTTTCAGTTGAATGCCTCGCGCTTTCAGGTAATCCAAAGTCTGTTTAAAACATTCCTTTTGCGCACCTACATATTCGGACGGAGAAATGCCCCTTTGCGTGTAACTACCTTCCAGCACAAGTTGTGCTACTGCCGCGCAGGTGTATCCTGTTGTTCTTGACATGGAACTTATGCCGGTTTTTTCGTCATACTCGTCATACAAATCGTACTGGTAAGTAACCGCCCTGCCATTTTCATTACCTGCTATCAGCATTCGCATGGCGGTAAATTCTTTTTCTTCTTTTTCCAGTTTCCATTGGGGAAACAATAGCGAGGTAGTAAACTGCAGCGGAATAATTTTTTTTCCATACACCACAAGCGGCTGCCGGCTAAAGAACCCCGCCTCCTTTAACAGGCGCATTTTGTGGGCATGGCCGGGGTAGCGCATGGTTTTCTCTTTCATGTTGGGAATATTCAAGGTTTTTATCAGCGACCGCAACCCGTCAGAGTTAAACGCTTCAAGCCGGCCAAAAGGAAAGTTAAGCAGTTCCACTTCCGATAAAGGTTCCACCACTACTTCCATTCCGTTTTTTACTATGCGGGCGGGGCGGGTGTATTCTTCAATTACATCAATAGGCGAAAAAGGCGCCTTGTATTCAAAGGGCGGTTTCGGGTGTTTGGGCAGCCCACCCACATAGCACTCAAACCGTTCCACCGGCATTTGCCCGTGGTGGTAGCCGGCCACCATGTTGCTTAGGCCGGGTGCCACTCCGCAATCAACCACAACAGTTACCTTTTTTTGCTGTGCCCTTTTGTTCAGCAAAAAAGCATCTTCGGGAAAGAAAGAGATATCTACCATGTTTTTTCCGGCTTCAATCACTGTTTTTACGGTTTGAAACCCCATAAAACCGGGCACTGCGCCAATTACCAGGTCGAAGCCGCTAACCAATGCGCTTACTTTTTTCTTGTCAGATAAATCGGCCTTTTTTACTTTGATATCTGATCGCGCCTTTAGCTCATTTAATGCACTGGCATTTTGGTCAACAGCTGTTACCTCATAGTTCTTAGCAAGGTCAAGCGCAATGGCGCTGCCAACCATGCCCGCTCCCAGCACAATAATTTTTTTCCTTTTTACCATGCGGGGAAAATAGTGAAAATGACAGTTACACTTGCGCAGTTGCAGTATTGTACCCGTTTGTTTGCGGCCGGCTGTGTGAAAGGTGAAAACAAAGTGAGGGGGTAACAAAAAGAGTTTGTTAGGGAGGGGAATACTTCCGAAGTTTTAAAAACTATGGAAGTGTTTCCGGTTTTGGTTTTGGTTGTTAACCGGCACAAGCGGAATGCTTGCGCTATTTGGGAGATTGCTTCTCCATTTATCTGTTTGTGTTTTTGTCTTAGCCGGTCGCCTGACCGGCAAAACTCATTCCCTTAACTGCTGTTTGGTCGGGCGACCAAACGGGGCGAGGAGGAATTTTATTCCTCCCCTTTTTTATGGCTGTTTGTGAAGGAATGCCTGTTTTGTTTCCCTCATAAATTACATGAAAACAGTATGAAACTTGTGTAGGAATGGCAAAAATCTGTCTTTGCACAGGCACAAAAGCCTGCTTACCCTTGTGCAAGGATTCTTTCAACCTATTTGTCTAGACACTAACAGGCGCCTGCCGGGTACGAAGAAGCCGATTTTATAACCTCCCCCACTACGGGGTAAAAAAAACGTAAACATGAAACGGATTTTAATCGTATGCCTTTTAGGCATGGGCCTGCTGTTGCCCGTACAACAATTAACAGCTATGGGATTTTCTTTTCAGCGTATTGTGGATGTATTTATGGAAGACGCAATTCTAATAGCGTCCTCCGAATCGGAAACAGGAACGCTGAAGTCGGTAACTATTAAGGACAGCGAACAACAGGTGGTGCTGCAGGAAGATATAAGCGGTTACTACGATACGGTGGACCTGAGCAGCCTGCGCCCCGGCAGTTACACGGCTTATGTTACCACTACACTTACTTCGTACAGTGAGGGCATAAACATAAACTAAACCCTGCCCGCTGTTACTTTTTGCCCGTGTGCTTTGCGCACGGGCTTTTTATTTTTTAGTTCCATGTGTTGCAGCAGCCAGGACTTGCCTGCAAAGTAGGGTTCGGCCTGTAGTTGCAGCAGGGTAACTTCTTTGGCTTCGGCTTTTATCAGTTCGCAGGCATAGTTTATAAAAGCGCTAAACTGCGGCAGCACATGTTGCAGTTGCTTTTTATAGCGCAACAGGTGTTTATCAAAGGCAGCTAACTGGCTGCAAAGAATATCGGTATCGGTTGGGTTGCTTTCGTACAGGTTTATCCATTGCCAACGCCTGATGGTGCAGTTAAATACTAAATCTTCACCGGCTTGTGCTTTTACAAAAAAGCGGGCGGCTGTTTCAAACTTCTTTACCCTGTAAGCATGCAGCCCTTTGGCAAAGGCAATGTATGATAGGCGATACTCCGCAGGCAGACATGCACCATACTTATTGATAAGCTGTTCTGTTTCTTCAGGGGTTTTATTATTCAATGAGGCAGTAATGATGTTGCGGAAAGTAACCGGCATCAGTTTTCCGTGTTCCAGCAGCAGCTTGTGTTTCTCTTTCCATTCTATCCACCACAGGAACTCTTTAGCTGCGGTTTCATTACCCATATTGTACCATCGCAAACAACTATTATAAACATAGTTTACCCCCTCAGTAATGCAGGGCAGCAGGTGTTTGCCTTTGCTGTGGGTGTTTATGTATTGCTTTAGAAGGCCGTAGTAAATTTCGCCATCGGTGTAGGTGGTGGCTGCCAGCAGGTGGTACACATTTACAAACAGGTACACATAAGGGTGCTGCGGGTTGTTGTAAGGTTGCAGTATGGCCAGCAGGGTAAGTATGTGCTGTTGGTGGTAAGTTACTTCGGTGCCCAGCGATAGTTTGCGGTTAAGCGCCTCGCACAGGTAGCGCAGTTTTTTAAGGGCGTAAAACTCATCGAGCGTTTTCATTACGGGCAGTATGCTGTTGGCATTGCTGCGGTGAAGGCGGGCATCAAAGCCGCTTAGCTGCAGTTCGGTTAAAAGGTGTTTGCCGTAAAAGGTATCAATGTTTTGTTCGGGGTGGTGTTGCAGGGCGGCCAGGTCTTTTTTCAGTTGCTTATCAAACTCACCGGGCGGCTGGTGTTTGCGCAGGGCCTGCAGCAGGGGCAGGTTGGGGGTGGCGGGGTGTTTTTGCGCTTCTTCCAGGGCCCGGAATTTTTCAATGGCGCGCATAAGCCGGGCACCGGCTACTTCCTGTTGCTTAATGCTTTTTAGCCGGTGGTGGGCAGTGGCAGCGGGTATATGGGTTTCGTTAAACTGAGGATATAGTTTTTGCAGTTGCTGAAACAACAACACCGATGGCTGATATACCTGAAAGTAAGGCGACAGCAGAAACTTTTCGAGGCGCTTTAGCTGCACAGGCTTAAACTGCCGCAGCACTTTTACCAGTTTACCGTATTGCATGGGTTTGGGGTTTTTGTGAAGGAAACGGAAAATGCCAAGCCCGTTTTTCCCTCTGTGTTTAGGGCAAGGTATTAAAAAAGAACAAAAAAAGCATGAAGGAATGGCAAAAATCTGTTTTTGCCCTTCGCAGAGTCTCTCGAAGAGGACTCTGCGGGCATAAAAGCAAAGCTCTTCTTTTCGCAGAGTCCCGCAAGCGGA
>CAZLXD010000178.1:0-7013 GCA_964563185.1 uncultured Chitinophaga sp. | reverse complement strand
TTGGTTTTCCCATTTTGATAAAAGCATCGGCTGGCGGAGGTGGAAAAGGTATGCGCATTGTAAACCATGCCGATGAATTGGAAGAACAGATGCAGCGTGCGCAAAGCGAAGCGCTCAACGCTTTTGGCGATGGCAGTGTTTTCATTGAGAAGTTTGTTGCTTCGCCCAAGCACATTGAAGTGCAGGTGTTGGGCGATAACTACGGTAACATAGTTTACCTGTTTGAGCGCGAGTGCTCTGTTCAGCGCAGGCATCAGAAAGTGGTGGAAGAAGCCCCCAGCAGTTGTCTGACTCCTGAAAAGAGAAAGGCTATAGGAGAAGCAGCAGTAAATGTAGCCCGCTCATGCGCTTATATAGGTGCAGGCACCGTTGAGTTTCTTGTGGATGAAGAACTGAACTTCTACTTTCTGGAAATGAATACCCGCTTGCAGGTGGAACATCCGGTTACTGAAATGATAACAGGTGTTGATTTGGTAAAAGAGCAGATTAAGGTGGCAAGAGGTGAAAAGTTGAGTTTTAAGCAGGAGGATTTACAAATGCGAGGCCATGCGGTAGAACTTCGTGTTTATGCCGAAGACCCGCTGAATAACTTTCTGCCCGATATTGGAAAACTGGAGCAGTATGTAAAACCTGAAGGCCCCGGTGTGCGGGTGGATGATGGTTACGAGGAAGGCATGGATATTCCTATTTACTACGACCCTATGTTGGCTAAATTAATTGCCTACGGTAAAAATAGAGAAGAAGCCATTGAACGCCTGCTTAGAGCTATTGACGACTACAAAATTGTAGGAGTAAAAAACACTCTCGCCTTCGGAAAGTTTGTTCTCCGCCACTCTGATTTTACATCAGGTAAATTCGATACCAACTTTGTTGCCAAGCACTACCGTCCGGAACTGCTGAAGAATGAAAGTGATGATGAAATAGAAATTGCCGCGCTTTTATCGGCTCACATTTTTGAAGCCCATACCGGCCTAACAAGCGGAGGAAGAAAGACAAACAATTCTACAAGCGGTAAAAGTAACTGGATAAAAAACAGGAGTTCTTACCGCAATTAAGTCCTACTCCCCATCCACTATGATAGGAGTAGTCTGCACAATGTTACTGCGGTTACCCGCTTTGTCCTTTATCATAATAGAGTAAACAACCGTATCTTTTGGGCAGCCCGGTTGTGGAGTTGCAAAACACTTTTTAGAGTCAATAGCGGTAATAATCACAATCTCTCCGCTTATGTCATCGTATTTGCTTCCGGTTTCAATGTTGGCCGAAGCAAAGGTACTGATACAGGTATCGCGGTGGTCAATTAAAAAAACGTTGAACCCCTTCATATTAAAACAGGTACTGTCGCCACTTTTCAAAGAACAGAAATCACAGCTATCATCCGGGGAAGATGAAACACCTATATCTCCTTCGCCATCGGTAAAAGAAATAGTAATAGTGTCGGTATATCCGCTGTAAACATAGCTGGATGAGACCGATTTAAATTCAATTTGCGGTTGACTGGGGTAGGTGGGTGGTTTTACGCAACCACTTAGCAATAAGATTAAAAAAAGTAGAAATAGGCCTTGTTTCACTGTAACGAAGTAAACGGAAGTTCTCACAATTATTGCAATTTTATCCGCGAAATTTAATGGCCGGTAATACTATAGCGGATATTCTTACGGTAACACCCCAAAACTTTGAAAGCAAGGCGTTGCAGGTTTTTGGTTACCAGTACGAAAACGTGCCCGTTTACCGTCAGTTTTGCCAACTGCTTAAGCGCAGCCCCGCCAACGTAACCACAACAGCACAAATTCCCTTTTTGCCGGTTGAGCTTTTTAAATCAAACAAGATATTGGCAGAAGGGAGAGGGGGTATGCAGGTTTTTGAAAGCAGCGGAACAACCGGATCGGTTTCCTCAAAACATTTTGTGGCGGAAGTTGAAGTTTACGAGCGAAGCTTTAATCATGGTTTCGAACTATTCTACGGAAAGCCTGATGAGTATGTCATTCTCGCATTGCTTCCATCGTATCTGGAGCGTGGGAACTCTTCGTTGGTTTATATGGCAAAGAAGCTCATAGAACAAACCGGCAAGCCGGAAAGTGGATTTTTCTTAAACGAGTGGAATGCGTTGTGTCAACTGCTTTCCGGTTTGAAAGAGCGTAAACAAAAAACAATTCTTTTGGGTGTAACTTTTGCTCTGCTCGATTTTGCTGAAGCTTATCCGCTTTCGTTTCCCGAACTTGTAGTAATGGAAACCGGGGGCATGAAGGGAAGAAGAGAAGAACTAATCCGCAGCGAAGTACATGAGCGGCTATGCCGTGCTTTGGGCGTTAGCTCTATTCACTCTGAGTATGGCATGACAGAGCTGCTTAGCCAGAGTTACTCTAACGGAGGTGGAATTTTCAGAACTCCACCCTGGATGAAAATTTTACTGCGCGATGTTGCAGACTCATTGAGCACTAATGAGCATTTAAAAACCGGTGCCATTAATGTAATTGACCTTGCCAATGTTTACTCCTGTTCTTTCGTTGCCACCGGTGATATTGGCAAAATGCATAGCAACGGAAGCTTTGAAGTGCTGGGGAGGTTAGATAATGCGGAAATAAGAGGTTGTAATTTAATGTTGGCCTGAGCGGTAAATACTAAAAAAGGGGAATTCCCGTTTCATACTAAACCGGCCAATCAATCTCATTTGCATGTAACAGATTTCCTTTTTTATTTACAAACTAAAACCAATCCCATGCAAACCAACATTCGCATTTCGTTTTTGGCAGTAGTATTAAGCGGCTTAATACTTACCGCCTGCACAAAAAAGAAGGAGGATACTTTTGATAGCGACTCCGGAAATTCCTACTCTACCGTTGACAACCTTTTTAAGGACGTAAACAAAACCATTAACGATGCTGCCAACGAAAACAACCTGAACGGTAAAACCGATGGCACTGACGGAACTGATGCACTTTGTGCCGATGTAGTGCTAAGCCCTAACGACTTTACCACTTTCCCCAAAACAGTTACTGTTGATTTTGGAACCATTGGCTGTACCGACCAATATGGTGTTACCCGTAAAGGGAAACTTACGGCCGTGTTTACCGATTATCTGCACAATCCGGGTGCCCATGTGGCGGTTTCGTTTGATAACTATTATGTAAACGGAGTGAAGTTAGAAGGTAGCTATGCCTTAAAAAACACCAGCCCTAACAGCAGTACCCGCACTTTTGCCGATACCATAACAAACGGCAAAGCCACTACCCCCGATGGCAAGGTATGCACCTGGAATGCTACCCGTTCTTCGGTGCAAACAGGCGGTTTCGGCACACTTGTAATAAGCGATGATGAATACACCGGCCAGGGCAAGAGCGCTGGTATAGGCTTTAACGGAAAAAGTTTTGATGCTACTTCTTCCAACATTCTTCTTAAGTTAAACTGCCGTTACCTGGTAAGTGGTATAGTAACTATTTACAGCGGCAGCGATCCTACACCTGTAATTGTTGACTTTGGCAGTGGAACTTGCGACAACAAATACAAAGTGTCGTACGATGTTTATAGTACAACACTTCAGTTTTGGTATTAAACTTTGTTATTTGAATATACGGGAGCCGCCTTTGCGCGGCTCTTCTTTTTTAGATAAGGTGTATAGGAATATATTTATCGCACTAAAGAAAATTGGGAATGAAAAAATCTGTTTTAATGATGCTGCTGCTGGCCGTAAGTTGTTCGGTATTCTCGCAGAAGGAGCCTAAAAAGTCGGCAAAAGAAGTGTTGGAAGAACTTCCTGAAATGCTGATTGCCCAACCCGATAAAGGCCCCGATACACTTGCAGATAAGTTGGTAAACTTCAACTTGCAACTTACAGTTCCTCCTGTTTGGAAAGAGAAAGGGGCACTTATCTTCTCTGATTTTAAAGTAGCCAAAGCAGATAAAGAGCCTTTAGATAAAACGCTTCCCGTTCCCGATAAAAAGATTGCACAGGGTATTCAAATTACCATGAATACCGTAAAGAAAACAGTAGGGGATAAGAAGGAAGAAGTGCTGAAGCAATTAAAGACAACTGTTACAAAACTGTATAAGGATAATGGCGAAACACTCTCTGCTGCCGATCTCGATGAAAAGGTAAAGTCGCTGGTAAGTGCTCCTGAAAATTTTACGACTAACGAAGGGAGAACCGGAGAGTTGTATTACATCAACGATATACAGGGTCAGGAAACTGCTTTGGTAATGTTGCTGCTTGTTCCGGGTGCCGATGGAAAAAGTTCGCACTTCGTTTACTTTAAATACTTCCGCTACAACTACGAAACCACTTTACCCGAAGACTTATTGGAATGGCGCATGTTTCTATATCCCGATGAACAGGAAGCTTATGTAAACTTCACTAAAAAGATTCTTAAAACCTTGGTGATACGTTAGGAGAGAAGACGAACTCCGTCACCAATTTGAGTTTCGTAGAAGGAACAAGTTCTTCCTACAGCTTTTAAGTAGCTATCGCCAACTGCTTTTTTAAATTCTTCAACTGTTTGCTGATGAACCAGTGCAATAGCGCAGCCGCCAAAACCGGCACCGGTCATTCGGGCACCTAAGCATCCTTTTATTTGTTGTGCCGTTTCAGCTAACGTGTCTAACTCAACTCCGGTTACTTCGTAATCTTCTTTCAGCGAGCGGTGCGAAGCACTCATAAGTCTTCCAAATGTGGTTAAGTCGCCATAGCGCAACACCTTTACACTTTCTTTCACCCTCAAGTTCTCACTCAACACATGTTGCGCTCTTCGCTTTATGGTTTCATTTGTAATTAAACTTAGCTGATGCATTTCTGCTTCGCATAAATTGGATAGAGTGGAGTGTGTACCCTGCAGAATTTTCAGGGCTTCTTCACATTCGTGTTTTCGCTCGTTGTATTTTGAATGAACGAGAGCGCGAGGCTTGTTGGTGTTCATTATTACCAATCGGTAATCATCGGTTTCAAACGGAATGTATTGGTAGTTTAAGGTGTGGCAGTCTAATAATATGGCATTATCCTTTTTGCCAAGTGCCACCGAAAACTGATCCATAATACCGCACTTCACGCCAATAAATTCATTCTCTACGTTCTTGCAGAACTCTGACAGCCAAATAAGGTTTATGCTGGTGTTTGTTTCCGATAACAAAATGTAGGCGGTTAATACTTCAACAGCTGCTGATGATGATAAGCCGGAGCCTTCAGGCAAATTACTTTCGTAATGAATATGTAGTGAAGGAATAGCAAAGCCTTCTTTTTTAAAATGTGCAATTACACCAAGCGGATAATTTGTCCAATCATTTTCCTTTTGCCATTCAATATCATCAGCCAAATCAATTTGCTTTTGGAAACCATGATTACCGGTGCTAAGTAGAATGCAATTGTCTGCGCGGGCAGTTACGGTGGCTGTAATTCCTATACTGAGTGCAGCAGGCAATACAAGCCCGCCATTGTAATCTAAGTGCTCGCCAATAAGATTTACGCGCCCCGGAGCAAAATACTTTTTCATTTAATGAGGTTTCTTAGAATGGCAGCGCATTCATCTACATCTAAAGGATTGGCCGCAGCACCGGCTCCCATTTCGCTGCCGGCATACCATTTTACTTTGTCTTTGGCACGAAGCGGAGGGTAAAATTCAATGTGAAAAGCGTAGTAATTTTCTGCATCAGCATATTTTTTTTCATTCACAGGTGTTTGGTGCAGGCACATCATGTAAGGGAAGTGTCGGTCGTAAATTTTATCGAAGCCTGCGGTTAGTTTCTTTAGTATATCAGCGAGGTTTTTTTTCTCGCTCAATGTAAATTGAGTAATGTTTCCCTTCAACTTTTTATTCACAATAAAAACTCCGAAAGGATAGTCAGTAAAATACGGGATGTACGCAATGAAACTCTTGTTTTCATAAACTACACGCTTCTTATATTTCTTCTCCGCAGCATTTAAATCGGCAAACAGATTTCGCTGATGTTTCTGAAAATACTTCCTGCTGTTGTTTAGCTCTTCGCGAATTTTTAAGGGAACAAACGAGTAGGCATACAACTGCCCGTGCGGATGGTGAATAGTAACTCCTACTTCTTCGCCACGGTTTTCAAATTCAAAAATGTATTTAATGCGGTTATCTTTCTGTAGCTCTTTAAAACGCTCACTCCACAACTCTACTATCTTTAAAACATGCTCATCGCTTAATTGATACAACTGCTTGTTATGTTCAGGCGAATAGAGAATTACTTCACATTTTCCTACAGCATCTTTTTTACGGAACACTCCTTTGTCAACTTCATTTACGCCAAATCCATCCAAACTCATCACCGGAAAATCGTTGGTGTAAGCTAATACATCGAACTTAGGTAAGGCAGGGTTGTCCTTAGGACAAAACGGGCAATAATCTTTAGGCAAGTGCGGACGGTGCTGACGATTGGTGGCTACCATCGTCCAGGTATCTAAAAGCGGGTTCCAGCGAAATTCGGGCATACGCGAATATGAAAGTAAAAGCTTAATAGTTATCAGTTAATGGCTAATATAGCAGGAGTGAAAATTCTTATTCTCCGTTTTTCTTCCATAGGCGATATTGTGTTGACTACGCCTGTTATCCGTTGCTTGCGGAAGAAGTTCCCTGATGCAGAAATTCACTTTGCTACGAAAAAATCGTTTCAGTCTATTCTTCAAAATAATCCATACATCAGCAAACTCCATTTGTTGGACGATTCGCTTGGATGCCTTGTAAATGAACTAAAGCAGGAAAAGTTTGACTATATAGTTGACCTGCATAACAACCAGCGAACCTTGCTGATTAAACTTCAGTTGGGGGTAAAATCATTTTCATTCCACAAAGTCAATTTTGAAAAGTGGTTGATGGTAAATCTGAAAGTAAACCGTTTGCCGGCAAAACACATAGTTGACCGGTATTTGGATACTTGTAAAGATTTAGCTGTTACGAATGATGGTGAAGGGCTCGACTATTTTATTTCGGAACACGACAGAGTGGATATAGGAGAAGCATTGTCGGCCGAATTTCAACACGGCTATGTAGCCTGGGTAATAGGAG
>CAZLXD010000177.1:5136-7018 GCA_964563185.1 uncultured Chitinophaga sp. | reverse complement strand
AATTGAGGAGGGAGTTATTGTAGCTATCATTTGCGATAGAGGCGACAGGTATTTATCAAGCGATTTGTTTGGGTAGTTAGTTTCCTACATTCGCCCCATGTATTTTTACATAAAAACGCTGCACATCATTTTTATTGTAACCTGGTTCAGCGGGTTGTTTTACATAGTGCGCCTGTTTATTTACAATGCCGAAGCCAACGAAAAGGCAGAACCGGAACGCAGTATTCTGCAAAGCCAGTTTGCCATTATGATAAGGCGGCTTTGGTATGGTATTACCTGGCCTTCGGCTGTGCTTACTTTGCTTTTTGGCGGGTGGATGTGGTGGTTGTTCGGCTCACTGCCGCAGTGGCTCGTTATTAAACTGCTGTTTGTGGCGGGGCTGTATGCCTATCATTTTTCGCTGCATGTAATTTTTCTGCAACAGCAAAGGGGCGAGTTTCGCTATACCTCGCAGCAACTGCGCGTTTGGAACGAAGTGGCCACTCTGTTTTTAGTAGCTGTGGTAATGCTGGTAGTGGTTAAGCAAAGCATGAGTTTGGTGTGGGGCTTACTGGGACTTCTGTTGCTGATAGTAGTATTGCTGCTGGCTATACGTATTTACAAACAACTGCGCGGCTAAGCTTAAATAGCCTTACTGAACGTATTCTTCTTTTCCGGTTCGCTATTGCGCAGCAGGTGAAGGTCGAAAGCACGGCAAATGTTGCGGATAAAGTGCTTGCCGGTGGGGGTCACTTTCATTTCATTTTCATTCCATGTAAGTAATCCGTCTGCGGCCAATAGTTCCAGTTCGGGGAAGGTAAACTGGCGCAGTACCGGTAAATCAGTTTGGCGGAAAGTAACCTGCCCGCGGCAGCTAACATCTAATATATAAGCACGAAAGGCTTCGTCTTCTTCGCTTAAAAAGTAACCGCGCTGTAAGGGGAGTTGCCGGAGTTTAATGTCTTCGTAATAATCGCTGAGCAGTTTTTTGTTTTGGGCAAAGGCATTGCCGGTATCGCTGATGCTGGAAACCCCGAGCCCCAGCATAATTTCGGTTGCCTGTGTGGTATAGCCCATAAAGTTGCGGTGCAGCGTACCGTTTTCCGAAGCTATGTAAAGGTCATCGGTGGTTAGTGCAAAGTGGTCCATGCCTATATCCACATAACCGGCATTGGTAAGCAGTTCTTTTCCTGCTAAATACAATTGCAGTTTTGCTTCAGGCGAAGGCAAATCGTTTTCATCGAACAGGCGCTGGCCTTTGCTGGTCCAGGGTACGTGGGCATAGCTGTAAAAGGCAATGCGGTCGGGGCGCAGTTCAATTATTTCGCTGATGGTTTTCTTTATTCCTTCTAAGGTTTGTTTGGGCAGTCCGTAAATTAAATCGTAGTTAACCGATTGGTAGCCCACCGTGCGGGCGGTTTCGGTTACGCGCTTTACATTTTGCAAAGGTTGAATGCGGTTAATAATGCGCTGCACTTCGGGGTCGTTATCCTGCACGCCAAAACTTACGCGCCTGAAACCAAGTGCATACAAAGTTTTCAGATGTCCTTCGGTGGTGTTGTTGGGGTGCCCTTCAAAACTAAACTCGTGTTGCGGGTGAATAACCGAATGGTCGAAAACAAACCGGAGCAGTGCGGCAAGGTTTTCAGGCGAAAAAAAGCTGGGGGTTCCTCCGCCTAAGTGTATTTCGCGCAGCACGGGTGGAGTTTCCATCAATTCGCGGCACATGTTCCATTCCTTGCTTACCGCTTCTATGTATTCTTCTTCCACACTGTGGTTGGTGGTTATTCTTTTGTTGCAGCCGCAGTAGGTACACAGCGCTTCGCAAAAAGGCAGGTGAATGTAAAGGCTGATGCCTTCCTTAGGGTTGTGTGCGCTGAACCTTGCGCTGAAGGTGCTTCTC
>CAZLXD010000177.1:0-5126 GCA_964563185.1 uncultured Chitinophaga sp. | reverse complement strand
GTGTAGCGCGGCACCGGCTGGTTGTATTTGGATATGAGGGAAGATGGAATCATGAGGTAAAGTTAACTCCAAAGATAGTTATACGTGCTTTGGTAGCCTGTACAGTAGTTGCTGAATGTTTCCACCCATTCGGCTGAAGTATTGAGGCATGGCACGCGCACATACTGCTCGCCACCTTTGGCCATAAACTCTTCTTTGCCGCGGTCGTCCATTTCTTCAAGGGTTTCTAAGCAATCGGTTACAAAAGCGGGGCAGAGCACCAGTAGTTTTTTTACTCCCTTTTTAGGAAGTTCCATCAGCGCTGCATCGGTAAAGGGTTGTATCCATTTATCGGAGCCCAGACGCGATTGAAAGGTGAGGTGAATTTTTTCTTTTTCCAGCCTCAGTTTTTCAGCCACCAGTTGTGTGGTAACTTTTACCTGATGCTTGTAGCAGGTTTGCCATGCTGCCGATTTTATCTCGCAGCAATCACCGCTGCTGTAACAGTGGCTTTGGGTGGTGTCCGATTTTTTTAAGTGGCGCACGGGCAGGCCGTGGTAGCTGAACAGGTAGCCGTCAAAATTATCAGCAGCCAGGTGGGGTTGTATGCTGGCCGCCAGTGCGTTGATGTACGCGGGTTCGCTGTAAAAAGGTTTTAGTATGCGCAGCTTGGCAGCGGGCGCCTCTTTCCGTATTTGCTCCAGCATGTATTCCAGTGCCGTTTCGTACGAACTCATGGCATAGTGCGGATACATAGGGGCTATCAGAATTTCATTCAACACTCCCGCTTTCTTTTTCAGCATGTCAAGCGCGCGGGCGGGGTTGGGGTTGCCGTAGCGCATGGCCACCGCTACCGGCATGTTTATTTTTTCTTCCACCAGTGCGGCAAACTCATCGGTAATTACTTTCAGGGGCGAACCTTGTTTGCTCCAGATACTGCGGTATGCCTTAGCCGACTTGGGCGCGCGAAACGGAACAATAAAACCCTTTACCACCAGGGCGCGGATGGGCGCGGGAATGTCAACAACCCTGCCGTCCATTAAAAACTCGTTCAGGTATTTGCGCACATCGTGCACTGTGGGACTATCGGGCGAGCCTAGGTTAACAACAATCAGTCCTTTTCCGGTTTTGTTCATGGCGCGAAGGTGCTCTCAAATTTCAAACAACAAAAGCATGGGGGGAATAGTTTTGTCATGGAAGTGTCATTTTTTTACGTGAAAGGTGAAACAGGAAAAGCAGCAGTAGGCAGTAGCAGTAGGCAGGATGAACCTTCCTAAAAAACTTGATACTTTTAGGGGTTGTTACTAAAAGTGATTGACAGGATTTACGGTTATTCCTGTTTGGGGTTGACGGATTTGGCTGTTATGGCTGTTTAGTGTAAATATGAGTGGCGTTTGTGGTTACCGCTTCTTCTTAATACTTACAGGATCCAGTATGTACATAAACCGCAGGGTAATGCTGTTGTTGCGCATCTGTTTTACTTTAGTGAGAGGTTCTCCTAAGGAAGGCTTCAATCCGATTAGCGAGTATTCGAATCTTGCTCCGATACCAAAGACTTTTTTGATTAAAAACTGAAAGGCTAAGACTCCTCCTAAATCGAAGCGATTAGGGCTATTCGCCAATGCTTGTTGGAGAGTATTTAAGCTGTTAGTCGGATTTCCTGCGCCATCATATGCCTGAAAATCAAGTTTGTTTCTGATTAAGTAGTTTAAGCTGAGCCCTAAACTTGCCATGACTAGTTTTTTATCATGAATGTTAAACATTATAGGTACCTGAATATAGTCCCACTGTTGTCTAAACCTAAAAGTTCCAGAAGTAGGAGACAATGAATCAGGGGTAGATGTAAACTGGGTAAACTTTTGGGTTGCTCCTTTCATTCCATAGATTATCTCGATACTGGCAGATAGGTTTTTATGAAACTTCACCAATGCTCCTATGCCTAGGTGTGCACCAGGATGAACAAAACCCGCCTGATTATCGCCATCAATCTGCGAAAGGTTTAAGCCGGCAATAAACAAAGCCTTAAACAACCCTTCCTTTTTATAATCAGGGTCTTCTTCCTGCTCGGGAGTATCGCTAGCCTGTTTTTGTTTTTTAACGCGAGCCGGTTTTTCGTCCTCTGTTGTGTTGTTTTCTTGAGTGGTATCCTGTTCGGTTTGCTTCTTCTTGGCAAAATCAATGGTTAAAGCCCCGTCTTTTATCTCTACCTGCGCAAAAATTAAGCAAGGCAACAACAATATCCACAGTGTGAGTTTCTTCTTCATTTAAAATACTTTGAGCCGAATACTTTCGTTTCAGTTAAGAATTGATACAGTAAAGTTCATTCGCTAACATCCAACCAATATAACGATGAGTTTCAAATATAATGCGGCATTACTCAAAAAGATAGAGGAGATTTTCAAGGAGGGTGGATATACCGTTCGTTATGAGAAGGGAAATTTCCAAAACGGCTACTGCGTACTCGAAAAAAGACGGGTAGTGGTTATCAATAAATTTCATGAGGTAGATGCTAAAATCAACTCCATGATGGAAATACTCGCCAACATTCAGGATTTGGAACTGGAGAATCTTTCCAGCGAAAGTGCAGAGTTGTTCCAACAAATAAAGGCAGAGAAAGCCGGGCTGTTCAACGAATAATTGAGCCCGAGCACCGAAAGTAATTTCGTTACCCTTACATTAGCTTTATGGAAATTACTTTCCTCGGCACAGGTACTTCGGGCGGTGTTCCTTTAATAGGATGCCAGTGTAATGTTTGCAAAAGCACCGACCCGCGCGATAAGCGCCTGCGCACTTCCATTCTTGTTAAAACTAACGGGCTGAATGTGGTGGTGGATTGCGGCCCCGATTTTCGCCAGCAAATGCTGCGCGAGGATGTAAGAAATGTGGATGCCATACTAATGACCCACCCACACAAAGACCACACCGGTGGTATTGACGATATCCGCTCGTTTAATTTTATTAACCGCAAGCCGGTTGATTTTTACTGCGACTATCCTACCGAAATGGGAATTAAGGAGCAATACTCTTATGCCTTTACCGAAACCGACTATCCGTACCTGCCAAAAATGAATTTTATCCGTATTGACGATAAACCATTTAAGCTGCGCGATATGGATGTAACGCCCATTGAGGTAATGCACGCGCACATGCCTGTTAAAGGTTTCCGCATAGGCAACTTCACTTATATTACCGATGCTAAAACCATTGCCAAAGAAGAGCGCGATAAAATACGCGGCACCAAAGTTTTGGTGCTGAATGCTCTGCGCGATGCTGACCACTACTCGCACCTAACGGTAGAACAGGCTTTGGAAATAGTGGAAGATGTAAAACCTGAATTGACCTACTTTACACACATGAGCCACCAGTTTGGTTTACATGCCGAAATGGAAACGAAACTTCCCGCACAGGTTATACCTGCCTATGACGGGCTTAAAATAGTGGTGTAACTACCACCCTATAAATATTTCTATACATTTACCCGAAACAGATAACACCACGCTATGTCCAAATCTTTGTGGCTTACCAAGCCGATAGAACATGAGCATCCGTCAGGGTTAAAAAAAACGCTCACTGCCTTTAATCTGGTATCGCTCGGAGTGGGCGCTATTATAGGAACCGGAATTTTTGTGTTAACCGGCACTGCTGCCGCCAACCATGCGGGCCCCGCATTGGTTCTTTCATTCATTTTATCGGGTATAGGTTGTGCCTTTGCAGGCTTGTGTTATGCCGAGTATGCTGCTATGATTCCCATTTCGGGCAGTGCCTACGCCTATGCCTACTCATCGCTGGGCGAGTTTATAGCCTGGATTATAGGCTGGGATTTAATTCTGGAATATCTTTTTGGTGCATCAACGGTGGCCGTGGGCTGGTCGGGCTATTTGGTAAGTATACTTGGCGATTTAGGAATTTACCTTCCGCCCAACCTTATTGCATCAACGGGTACCAAACTGGTGCAGGTGCCCGGTGAAGGCTGGCAGCCCCTTACCAATTCGGTGATTGATAAACTGGTAACTATGGGCATTTCTATTGATTCGCTCCCTGCCACCACCGCATTATTCAACCTTCCTGCTGTATTTATTATAGCCCTTATTACCGTGTTGCTGGTAATTGGTATTCGCGAGTCAGCTTCCTTCAATAATGTTATTGTGGTTATTAAAGTAGCCGTGGTTATTGCCTTTATCATTTTCGGGGCCAAGTATGTTTCAGCCGAGAACTGGAAACCGTTTATACCTGAAAGAACGCTTATTTCCGATGCATCGGGCCATCAGCACTGGGCTTACGGTTGGATGGGAATACTGGCAGGTGCGGGGGTTATATTTTTTGCCTACATCGGATTTGATGCGGTAAGTACACTGGCCTCAGAAGCTAAGAACCCGCAAAAGGACATGCCTGTCGGCATTCTCGGTTCGCTGGCAGTATGCACAGTACTTTACATTTTAGTGGCACTGGTGTTAACGGGTATTGTTCCCTACAGCGAACTGAATGTTCCTGCACCGATAGCATTGGCTATTGATAAAACGGGGCAGGCACTCGCCTGGCTTCGCCCGCTTATTAAGTTGGGAGCTATTGCAGGTTTAAGTTCTGTTGTATTGGTAATGATGATGGGGCAGCCGCGGATTTTTTATTCCATGGCGCACGATGGGTTGCTTCCAGCAAAGTTTGCCGAGGTGCATCCTAAGTTTCAAACTCCGCATGTAACTACCATTCTTACCGGTGTGGTGGCTGCATTTTTTGCCGGTGTGTTGCCTATTGATATTCTTGGCGAGCTGGTATCTATAGGAACGCTGCTGGCTTTTGTAATTGTATGCATAGGCATAATAGTGTTGCGCAAAAAGCGCCCCGATGCCGAGCGGCCTTTCAAAACACCTTTAGTTCCGTTGGTACCAATACTGGGGGCAGGGCTTTGTCTGTTGCAAATGGCGGGGCTGCCGTTCGATACATGGCTGAGGTTAATTGTTTGGATGGCGATAGGTGTGGCTATTTACTTTGGTTACAGCTATAAGAACAGCAAGCTTCGCAATCAATAAATACTAAAAAACATTTATGTCGAAATCAGATAGCTGGGGTTCGCGGGTAGGGCTCATTTTGGCAATGGCCGGCAATGCCGTGGGCCTTGGAAACTTTCTGCGCTTTCCGGTGCAGGCTAT
>CAZLXD010000176.1:0-7038 GCA_964563185.1 uncultured Chitinophaga sp. | reverse complement strand
TCATTGAATCAGGTTTACGGCAACATGCTTTCTGCTATGAAAGCAGTTTAGTTTTACTCAATCCATTTTGTGTGCAGGCTAACTGGCAGGCACTGGTGTTGCCGCTTTTTCGTTTTATATAATTTATATCGGCATTACTGCCATCTCTTCTTAAAAAGCCGGCTCTTACATCATCCAGATTGCAGGTAATACAACCGGGATTACACGCTGCATCAATATCAGGTGTAAACAGCAAAGTATCGGCACGGCAGGTAAATCGTTCAGTAAAATTGTTTACATAGGTTTCTACGCTTGCCTCGTTTACTTTCAGTTTTTTGATGATGGTGTAATTGCCTTGCTCCAAGCGAATGGTAGTGGCCGGTGTGGCTTCAAAATTGGAACAGGTGTTTATGTTGTCTAAGTTGCCAATGGTTTTATGGTGCTGATATCTTATAGCACCACAACCATCGGTTACAACTATTTCCAAATCATAAATGCAATCGTAGCAGAATGCAGCGCTGTTGCAATAGCGTCCGGCATAATCAGGTGCAGTGGTGCGATAACTTAACTGCACATCTGTTGATGCGGCCAACACTAATCGCTTGGTGCTTATCCAGACGTTCTCAGCCGTGTTCAGCACATTGTTTTCTCCAATCAAATCAATAGTGTCGTTTACGGTAGTAACTCCGCTAATGGCCTCCAGATTTTCAGGCTTAGCACCCGCCATGGCGCTTAGCACCACGTTTCCTTTTAAGTTGTGAATGCTAACATGTGCCTGACCGTTCTCGTCAATCATCAAAGTCTTCTTATAAAAAGAGGAACGCCCTGCATCGTTACCGAAATAGCGGTCAAGCTCTGCCTGCGAGGGCGTTCCATAAAAGTATTTTTGTGTTCTGCCTCCGCCCATTCTGAATGCATAGCCCGGCTTACTGCTTTCGCGAATTTTACCCGTGCCATCATTAGCATATTTAACCTGCGCATATGGGTAGCCCTCTGCATCAGGCACATAGGCTTGCCAACGGCTTTGCTCCGGATTTTCAGGGGAATAGTAAAGACCTGCACCACTTTGTGTGCCGAACACAACTGAAGTAGAATCGCAGGCCTTATCTACATCAAACTGATTTCGAAGAATGTTTCCGCCTTCTGCATTCACATTAAAGCGTGGCACAAAACCGATACGCGCATGTTGCGATTGATACCAGAACAGGCTTAAAAAATTATTCAATTCGAAATTGCCCAGATACTGTTTCAGGTTATTAAGTCCGGTTGGACTGAAACCTGTGGGGAGTGAGAATCCCGTGTTTAATGTGTTGCTGAAATTTGTGCCACTCAAATTGGCCGGGGCATCAATATTCTGAAACTGATTGATTTTGTTCTGTGGCGTTGGTGCAAACCCTGTTGGGCCACCTATTAAAGTGGATGAACCCATGTTATAAGCCGGTGGCGGAGTAAAGGTGGAGGCACTTGGCTTAATAGGTGCTGGCAAAGTGTTAATGGCAACTCTTCCCTGATGGTCGTAGAATGTTTCGGTTACCAGCAACTTATTTTCTTTTGGCGAAGCCGCTACTTGTTGACGAGCACGCGAGGTACCGTCCGCATAAGTTACTCCTTCGCTGCGCAAGCCGCTTTCATTAAACCCTGATACATACTGCCAGTTAAGCCTGTCGGCTTCGTGTGCTTTGGCAGCAGGAATTTCAAACACACTGTTACCTGTAGCAGGAATTGTTCCTTCATCGTTTAAACTCCAGTTGCTGTAAACGGGAATGGAGAAATCGCGTCCTTTAAAACCAACTGCACGAACACGCGCTACTAAATAACCCTGCTCAAACACCAATGGCAGTTCATACTGATTGCTGTTTACCCTTATGCGCACAGCATCGGTGCGAAAGTTGTAACGCAAACTGCTTCTTTCTTTTCGCGTGCCGTCTGCTTTGTAATCGTCTATGTGCAAATATTCCAACTCATAATATTCCGCCCATTGCAGTGGCGCCCAATTCCAATTGATGTTGCGCGCATTAACATCCTCGCGGGTTGAGTAGAAAGTTGGAACCGACTCAGCCAGTGAAAGTGCTGAAGGCGGAGCATACACCAATTCAGCAATGGTGCTTACCTCTACACGGAAGTGATTATCTGCTGTATCGGTTATAGTGATGCCGTTTACGCTGATTGTAGCAACCACAAGCGCATACACACTGTTGTTGATGGAAATGGCATCGCGCTGCTTGTAATTGGTGCCTGCAGCGGGGTTATAGTTTATCTGCAAAGTAAAAGGAACTGAATCGCGCGAACCGGTTTGCGAAATCTTTCTGCAATAGCCTTTCAGCGTTACATCATAGCTTGTTGTTGCCGATGCCTCCGAACTTACAAGCAGAGAAATAGTAGTAACAGACTGACGCACTCCGGGCTTATCGCTTCGGAAATTACCTGTAGCGGAATCTGCTATGGCTGATAAATAAGAAGTATGTCGAATAGTATCATACACAGTTCCGGTGGCAGGTTTAAACCAGCCGGCAGGAAACACCAAAGTGTTTTCATCCTTAAGGGCAAACAGCCTTGTGTTTGCTAAAATCAGGCAAAGCAGGATAAGTATTTGGCTTCTCATGGTTTGCTGATTTTAGAAGTTCCGTTGCGGGCTTCCTGCACGGTAAATATTCCGCTCTCTGTTTCTTTTTTCGTGGCCACCAACTGTTCCTGCTGGTCATACACATACATGGTGGCATAGTTGTTTTCGTCCAGCGTTGCCATCAATCGCAATGTTTGTGGGTGATACACAAATGTTTTCATTACCGAATTAAATGGCTGAATCCGCAAATCATCGAACCATGTTTTTCCGTTCAGCGCCTTCATTTCTATATTGATGGAAACGGCATCGGGCGGCACGCGGAATTTTCCATTTACCTGATACCATCCATCCAGTGTATTGCCTTCTGCTTTAAAGTTGCCGATGCTGTAATTGGTGCCTGCACTGTTGCGTGCAGTTACAACCACATCGCTTTGTGTTACTGATGGAATAATAGAACCAACGCCACTACCTATACCTGGTAATGAAGCACCTCCTGGCAAAATATCTTTACCTAATTGTTGCAGTAATCCACCCGCACCTGATGAAGTGCCTTCTACTGCAGTTTTCTTTACCCAGACACTTAAAAAGAAATCTTTTTCGGGTGTGGGTGAGAATGGTGAAATGACAACTGACCCATTGGCATTGTATTGATTCAATAATGGGGAAGCCATTGGAAAGTCGTAATGCTTTGCATACTTGCGGGTAACGGAAGTTCCGGTGTTCACTACCAAGCTATACATGCCGGTGTGGCTAACAGTGGCATCGCAGGCCTCGAACTCGGTGGGTTTAAAGTGTGCAGGTAAAGGACAGCTATTGAATGGATTGCTTGGCTGATTTCTGAAATTGTAATCTTCAAAACCATCGAAAGCAATTTCGCCATGTTGGGCATTGGTAGCGGTGGCGGTTGGTAGCGAAAACCCATAACCGTATAACTCTGCACTGTAATTGCTGAGCGCATCTTTACTCTCAATTGCTCTTCCGAAAATATCGGCAATGGTAAGCATGGATTTCTCTTTCCATTTTGAGGAATCATCTCTGGAGGCTATGCGCAAGGGAAAACTGTTATTAAAAAAATTCCTGAAGTTGTTGTAAGTGCCGCTGTTGCGCAAATGTTCTTCTTGGTTAAGCGTTGTGGCAAACACCCAACTCTTGAGTGGCCGCCAATTACCTAACACACCACTCACAAAAGGATTAATAGTTGTTCGACCGCTGGCCAGGCAACGGATTTCCCCTCGTCCTGAAGGGGCAGTTTGGCAATTAGCTAATGGAACACAGGAACTGATGGTAACGCGTGCCGTTAAGCGGGGACGTGTGATACCGCTGGTTAAACTTTGCGAAACAACCGGAGCGCCTAAGTAAGTGATGGTGCCGGTAGCTGTGTAAATGTCATTGCAATCACCATCACCATCATCAAAGCTGCGGTTGTCAATGGTAAATGCCAGGATGCTGTCAGGGAAAAAAGTAGTGCCATCCTGCATGCGAATATCCAGTTCGCATTGCTGTTCGGGGTTAGTTGAATTATAACCAACAACGGTGCCTCTGCTCATGCTCCCGCTTAAGCCACCGTTGTAAACAATGGAGCCACTAAAACGACCGCTGAACATAGCCACACCACCACTGTAGGCACTGTTCAGGTTTATACCTCTTCGTTTGTAATCGCCACTGGTTAATAGTTTGTTTACTAACTCTCCCAGCAAATCAACTGCATTACGCTTGGTAATTTGATTATGCGAACAACTGCAACTATACACCGGAGGTGCCGACTCAAACAAACCATAGGTTTGCCAGTGATTGCTGAATTCAGTGGCTTCGGCACTCAGCACATTATTTTCAGGAACAACTATTCTGTTGTCAGAAACCGGTGAAGCCGTTAAACTAAACTTGCCGGTTGGTACATTAATGATGTTGCGATAACCGGAGCGTATGACGCGGATGTCGTAACGGCCATCTCTCAATTTGTTTCCTGCACGGTCAATAAGGCGCACATACTGGCCTTCGTCCACATTCATTACCCATGCCGTAGTGAAAGTATCCGTGCTTCCGTATGTAGTGCCATCGGTTGAGCGTGGAATACCTGCATCGCGCGAAATGCAAACTACTTCATCCCCCTGTCGGAAATATTTATCCGCGTTAGAGAGTGTTGCAGTTCCTGCTGCTACATTCTGTTGATTGATTTGCAAGCCAGTGTTTCGGTAAGCTCCATTCATTCCATTGTTGGTAGCTAACCAACGTGCCGGATAAGTGAGGTTGTATTGCTTATCGCCAAATTCATTTTCTACATCCTGCAACACCACTTCGCCACTTTCGCGGTCTCGGAGTAAATGGTGTGTGCTTATCTGTGCGCCATTATCAAAAGCAATTGTTTCTTCCAGCAGCCCGCAGCGATAAATCACTTTATTGAACGATGCCATGCGCAGCCGCCCGTAGGAATGTGTATAGCCCGGGTAAACAGTTGGAATAATAACCGGAACAGGTCCGCGAATGCTTATATCAAGGTTAATTCCTGCTTCGGGAACCATTACATGTTGCTGGTTTTCGAGCGCATCAGAGAAAAACTCAAAGTCTACACCAACCTCCTCTTCTTTAACTTCACCGGTCAAAGGATGAATGGTTTGCACTGTGTTGTTGAGTTGCGATGAATTGTGGTAATTGGTTTTGTACTTGTACAGCGTGCCGGAAATTGGATTTTCGCTTGATGGAGCATAGCTGTAAACTGCCTTTTGCCTTCCGTGCATATCGTTTAGCTCCACAGTAAAGCCCTGTGTGGCGTTCAGGTGTTCTTCGCTGTAAAATGGAGGCACCTGAATTTCGCGCGTTCTAACATTCAGTCTTGTACTGTTAACTATAGTAGGAAAATCCTTAGCGGTGTAAAATTCATTCACCGCAAATCCGGTGGCCGGTGCACCCTCAGGTTGGTAGTCTTTTACCGTTACCCTACTATAACCTATTACCGGTGCGGGAAAGTAAATTTGACCGAGCGGACCTGTTTGATACAAATTGTAGTCCACCGACAGGGGTTGCTCCAAAGCATAGCGATAAGGTTCAACAAACGGATTTTCTTCATTGCCCGATGCCGGCTCGTACTGTGCCACACCACTGCTTATTTTTCTGATTCTGCCGGGTAGTATTTCATCTATACTGTATTTGTATTCTTTCCCGTAGCTAAAGTTGAGGGTGGGGTCTTGTATCATGTTTCCCCATTCATCGCTAATGATAATTCTCTTTACACGTGCCCCACCGCCAAACTTCACCAGGTCGGGCGATTGCAAACGGATTTTTGCCCCCTTCAGTTTTACCTTATTGGCGTGACCGCCTCTGCGCAGGTAGCGGTTGGCTTGCTCAAACATTTCACCCATGGTGGCAAAGCAGTTTTCTATGGCAATACCAATGGCTTCAACACTATGGTCGTTCAGGGGTCGGTTGTAAACCAGATGCATGTATTTATCGCGGATACTCTCCCAAGCGGCTTTTGACATTGGGTGTACACCATCTCTGTAATCCATGTCGTTGGCAGGAGTATTCATATCGCGCATTTCATCGCCATCGTGCATTTGCGGTAAGCGCAGCCAGCCATGCCGCCCATCATTACACTTACCAAAGTCTACACCGGCTGTGCGTAGGTTCACAGGTATAAATCCTTCTACTTTCTCTAAGCCGTTTTCAGATGGCTTGCTCAAGCGCACATTCATGGCGAAGTACAACTCCTGCACATCCTGTACATAGGCCCGGACTTCTTCATGTGTTGTTACAGGCTGCTTCAACTTAAACTGCAGGTAGTTCTTTACCTTATTATCAGAAGTATATAAAATATCCTGTGCGGCATCACCGGTGAGCACTTCCTCCTTTCCGTCAGCATCAGTAAAACCCGCAACGGGCCTGAACTCCATTGCCGTTCTATTTTGCACATACGCGTAGTCATTACTTTCGTAATCCACATTTATCACAGAACCGGTTGGCACTGTAATACGATTAAGTAACCAGGCAGAAGAAAATCTGTCGGCATCTTCCTTGGCAAGAGAAGCATAGGTGCCTGCCCCTTCATCACCATCGCCACCGTCTATGTAATTTCCCCAACGGTCTAATTTCTTACGATGATAATCGGGATTGAATGATGAGTAAGAAAACAGGTAAGGGTTACGGCTTCCTTTCTCGCTGCTGCCGTACTGATACCAAACCCTCTTTAAAGTCAGTTTTCCTCCACCAGTAATGTTGTTGGGAACCTTTCCGCAAAGTGAGTAGTCGTAAACAAAGTGCACAGTTTTAATAGGCACTGCATTATCCTGCAAGCGAGATGCTCTTGTGTATAACTCAATTTTATCCAACTTCTTCATGCGCTGGTTGGGGTATGCACTAACCCCTCCATCTTCCCCCTGCGAACCTACTGCATCATCGCGGTCGCTATAGGTAAATTCGGCTATGTAATTCTTTGTTTCAATGCTGTGTATGTACCATAATTCTTTTGAGCCATAACTATAGCTGGCCATGTTGTCCTCATG
>CAZLXD010000175.1:1957-7063 GCA_964563185.1 uncultured Chitinophaga sp. | reverse complement strand
CGAAGAACGTCTTCTGCTTTTAGTATTTATATTCTTACCCTGATAGGTGTAAGTGTGGCTTCGCGGAAAGTACGGGGGGGATTAGGCTGGCATTTAGTGCTGGGTATAGGTATGAGTGCCGCTTATGAAATCATCATGAAGTTCTCAGTAACTTTTGCCACCAACTCATCGTTGCCTCCTGTGGTTGCCGTTTGGATTCCCAACGTGCTTTTTGCCGGCTTGGGCGCTTATTTGTTGCTAAAGGCCCCTAAATAAATATAAGCGCCTTAAGCAGCTAACTTTCCTTCTTTCCTGTAAACATCATTATAGAACTTCAGAAGGCCGCTGGCATCAATATCTGCTGTCATATACAGTATTAGCACCGGAAAATTCTTCTTCAGCTTGAACTCCGTAGGCTTTTCATCTTTTAAACATTGGTTAAGTTTTGCGGTAGTTGCCGAATCCAACCCATCGGTTAATATGTAGTTTGCCAACTCCATAGGCTTTTCAATACGAATACAACCGTGGCTTAAAAAGCGGTTGCCTTTACCAAACAGGTTTCGGGCATTCGTATCGTGTAAGTAGATACTAAACGGTGAATTGAGGTCGAACTTGAGCACGCCCAGGGCATTGTCGCAGCCGGTGCTTTGCCGAATGCGGTAAGGGAAATATTTCTGCGAAAACTTACTCCATTTTATGGCGTATGGATCCACCACTTCGCCTTTGCCGTTAAGCACTTGCAGGTTGTTGGCATCCAGGTAGCCGACATTCTTTTTAATTTTTGGCAACATTTCTTTTGTAGCTATGCTGAAAGGCACATTCCAGTACGGGTATGCAATTACTTTGCTGATGTAAGCGGTAAACGAAGGGGTTTGTGTTTCCTGTTTTCCAACAATTACTTTCATACTCAGGTCGCGGGCAGTATCATGATTTACCACCTGTAGCCGCGCTGACGGAATGTTTACCAGTATAAATTCTTTTTCCTTTAGCCGGCCCGTCCAGCGCCAGTAGTTCAAACTCTCTTTTACCTGCGCTATCCTCCTTTCAAGCGGTTCGTTCAACAGGGCTATGGTTTGGGCATCGGTTTTACCGGTAACATCCAAACTCATCATTTGTTGAAAATCTTTTATGGCGTTGCTCAGTTTAAGCATGCCGGTGGAATCCTCTGCCAGCGAATCAGTAATAACCCCATAAAAGCGAAGTTTGAGGGCTGCTGTCAATTTCGCATTGTCGGTTACTGTCATTGTATCCACTTCCGGAAAATCACGCAGAAAGGCTTTCATGCTGTTCAGCCTTTCTTTTAAAATAAGGTACTGATAAATACCCGGTTCAAGTGTATCAAGCACTCCGCGCCAGTGGCGCGTGGCAAGAATAGAATGGTATGCCTGCATTATCCGTGCGGTATCCACCAGATATTTAACTCCGTCATACTCCGTCTTTATTTCGCGGCCATAAGCCACATGAAACAGGAAAGAAATAGCTGCATCGGCAAACACCAATTCACTTTCCTGTTGAAAGTGCGCATAGTTAAAGCCCGGCAAGCGGCTTTGGGAATCATAACCGGCAATAAAATCAGAGTGGTAATCGGAAGGGTTTAAGCCAAGGCTGTCGGCATGGCGCAGCATATCCCGAAGCATTTCACGATACACAGCCTTAGAGGTATCCGGAGCAGTCCATGATTCATTATAACCGAAAATGTTGTAGTACTTCTGCAACATATCGCGGCTGGAGATTTTCTCGGTATCCCCTTTTACAAACAGGCGTTCGTTGGCCTGCAATAGGGCCAATACCTTATCCTTAGCCGACTGAAAAAATGCAATACGATACACTGCCAGCAATAACACCACAATACCTAACAAAATTCCAATAACCGTTTTTCTATGCTTCATAAATTCCATCAGAACAATAATCAGTGAAAAATAATCTATTCAGGCATACTAAACAGAGGGTAGCTTAAACCATGTTTTGTTAGGCGGTAGCTATCATCCATTCATAGCATTCGCAATAGCCAATAACATTTACCCCGCTACGTTAAGTATTTTTCCATTTTTGTCAGCGTGCCGTTAAAGTTTATTAAGCCACTATTCGTTATCGCTGCTTGCCTGTTTTGTCTGGTTGCCGCCTTTGCGCAGGAACAAAAAAAGGAAGTAGAAATTATTAATGCCGATTACCTGAAGTTTCAGGAAGTGAACGGCAAAAAGATGACCCGCCTGATAGGCAACGTGCAATTACGGCAGGAAGAAATTTATATGATGTGCGACAGCGCCACGCTGGATAAAGAAAGCAACTCGGTAGATGCCTGGGGGCACATACACATACAACAGGATACCATCAATGCCTATTCCAACACGCTGCACCACGATGGCAACCGCAAGTTCAGCACGCTTACAGGAAATGCCCGCATTACCGATTCGAAAATGACGCTGTACACCAACCAGCTCTTTTACGACATTAAAAACAAAGTGGCTTACTACACCGACAGCGGCACTGTGGTAAAGGACTCTACCGTAATAACCAGCCGAAAGGGGTATTACTACAACAGCAGCAGCGAGGTATTCTTTAATAAGAACGTACACATCAACGACCCTAAGTACACCTTAAGCAGCGACACCCTGCGCTATGGTGTGCAAACCAAAATTTCCACCTTTTACGGTAACACCGAAATAGTAAACAGCAGCAGCCGCATTTATTGCGACAACGGTTGGTACGACAGTGAGAAAGACATTTCTTCCTTTGGCAGAAACACGGTTATCATCAACCCTCCACAGCGCATTACGGCCGATAGTTTGTATTACGAGCGTTTTCGCGGTTACGGCAAAGCCATGGGTAACTTTACCTGGGCCGACAGCAGCATGGAAACCGAAATGTACGGACAGTTTGCCGAGTATTTTGACGACCGCCAGTATATTATGGCTACACAGAAGCCACTGCTTATTTATAAGATGGATAAGGATTCGCTGTTTCTTACAGCCGACACCCTAAAGAGCCACAACAAGTCGCAAACCGATACCGTAAAAACCTTTTATGCCTACCACCACGTGCGCATGTTTATGAAAGAAATGCAGGGCCTATGCGATAGTATGTATTACTCCTTCGAAGATTCCACGTTCCGGATGTATTACAAACCGGTGCTGTGGAGCAGCGAAACACAAATGAGTGGCGACACTATTTACTTAGCTACCAAAGGGAAGAAAGCGGATAAGCTAAGCATATACAAAGCCGGCTTTATTATTTCCCCTTCGGGCAAAAAATACTTCGACCAGATAAAGGGCACCAACATCTTCGGTTACTTTGCCGATAACGAGCTTTCGCGCATGGATGTAGAAAACAATGCCGAGAGTTTGTACTTTGGAAAAGATGAGAAGAACAAATACATAGGGAACAACAAAGCACAAAGCACCAACATTACCATTCACTTTAAGGACAAGAAAATAAGCCGCATTGTTTTTATAAGTAAACCTGAAGCGGTATTTACCCCCATGAAACTGCTTACTGCCGAGCAAATGCAGTTAAAGGACTTTAACTGGCAAATAGACCGCAAGCCCAAAAGCAGAGAAGAGTTAATGGAGTAAAAGAGCCATAAAAACAGCAGCGCTCCGAATAATTTCGGAGCGCTGCTGCTTTTAATATATATGGGTAGTTTAGTTTCTTGGGCTGAGCATACTCGGCTGCTCCTTCGGAACACTCTTTTCAGGGTCTTCTTTAATTACATCGCCTTTTATAATAATGATTTTGTTAGGTGTGTCGGAGTTAGAGGAAATAGTAACCGACTTGGTAAAAGGCCCCGGACGGCCCTGTGTATTATAGGTAACTACTATAGTTCCGTCCTTACCGGGCAGTATGGGTTCCTTAGGCCAGCTTGGCGTAGTGCAACCGCAACTGGCGCGCACATTCGATAAAATGAGTGGCTCCTTGCCGGTGTTAGAAAACTTAAACTCGTGGGTTACCTGCGGGCCTTCGGGAATTTCCTTAAAGTCGTAACTCTCTTCCTTAAAATCAATTTTAGGGGCATTGGGGTTAGCAGGGGCTTCGGTGGCGTTTTGTGCAAATGCAGCACCTGCAAACACTACGGCTGTTATTACTGCGAAAAACTTCTTCATAAATACTATCGGTTTGTGTTTCAAAAATAATGGTTGTGAGTTATCGGAGAAGAGAAAGTAAACCACGCCTCCTGCTGCTTAACAAGTTTTAGTGCTTTAAATATCGCCCAACATGGGGCGCAGCAGTATTTCTTCCACCACGGTATTTTCAGAAAGGAAATACACATCAAACACCACCTTGGCAATGTCTTCTGCTTTCATAAACCGCGATTCGGGCAATGTGCTGCCCGCCCATGAATCGGTATAAGTAGCTCCGGGCATTAAAGCTGTTACCCGAATATTGAACTCCTTCAATTCTTCGCGCAAAGCTTTTGACAAGCCCATTAATGCAAACTTGGAAATACTGTACGAACCACCGTTGGGGTAAGCCTTTATTCCCGCTACGGAACTTACATTAAATATATGCCCGCTCTTTTTCTGCACCATGGCAGGCACCAATGCCCGCGATAAATGATAAGCACTGTAGAGATTTGTTTCTATGAGTTTTTCTAAGGTACCCTCCTCTTCCTGCCAAACCTGGCCGGGCAGAAACACGCCCGCATTGTTAATGAGCACATCAATTCCCCCGAAGTGTTTCAGCAAATTCCTTCCGAACAGTTTTACCTCATCGGGCTTACTCATATCGCAGGGTTGAGCAAACACCTCTGAACCTGTGTTAGTTAACTCCGCTTTCAGTTCATTCAAATCCTTTTCGGTGCGGGCGCATAGTGCCATATTAAACCCTTCGGCTGCAAATTTAAGCGCCAGTGCGCGGCCTATTCCCCTGGTGGCTCCGGTAATAACAACTACTTTTTTCATTTGAGTTTCAATGGACGCAAAATAGAAAACCTAACGCAATGCTGCCTTTTATACATCACCCCCTTTACTATCTTAGCGCGGTTATCCGCTACATGATTAAATTATTCGAAGCTATTGGCAAATTTCTCCTCCTGATGCGGAGTGCCATTTCAAAACCCGAGAAAGCCTCCATGTACTGGAAGGAAACCTTCCGCCAATGCCATGATATAGGAATTGGTTCACTGGCTAT
>CAZLXD010000175.1:0-1947 GCA_964563185.1 uncultured Chitinophaga sp. | reverse complement strand
TATTGCCATAGTGGCCACCTTTGTGGGGGCAGTAAGTGCCGTGCAGTTTGCTTACCAGTTGCGCACCATCAGTTTAGTACCTATGTGGTGGATTGGCTCCATTGTGCGCAAGGGAATGATACTGGAGTTGGCACCTACTATTTCGGCCCTGCTGCTGGCGGGTAAAGTCGGGTCCAACATTTCATCGGAGTTAGGCACTATGCGCATATCGGAGCAGATTGATGCCTACGAGATAATGGGAGTAAACACTCCGGCTTACCTTATTGGGCCTAAGTTGCTGGCAGGGGTAATTATGGTTCCCATGCTGGTAATTATTGCCGTGTTTTTGGGCATTATAGGTGGCTGGGGAGCAGGTATTATGGGCAACTACTATACCACTACCGAATACTTCCGCGGGGTAACCGACAACTTTATTGTGCGCGATGTAAACATTATGCTGGTAAAGGCCACCTTGTTTGGCTTTCTTATCTCTTCTATTTCCTGCTTTAAAGGATTTAGCGTAGAAGGCGGTGCTATTGAAATAGGAAAAGCCTCTACCCAGGCGGTGGTGTTTAGCAGTATTGCTATTGTTATTGTAAACTTTGTTGTAGCCTTTTTAATGCTGTGATAGAAATAAAGAACATTACCAAGAATTTCGGGGAGCAGCAGGTGCTGAAAGGAATTTCGGCTCAGTTTGAGGACGGCAAGTGCAACCTTATCATCGGCAAGTCGGGCTCGGGTAAAACCGTTACGCTGAAATGTATGGTGGGTTTGTTTGAACCCGACAGCGGCACCATTAGTTACGATGGCCGCGATACCACTGCCATGGATTTTAAACAGCGAAAGGAAATACGCAGAGAAATAGGCATGTTGTTTCAGGGCACCGCCCTGTTCGACTCTATGAGTGTGGAAGAAAACGTCCGCTTTCCGCTGGATATGTTTACCAACAAAACCGAAGAGGAAAAGACCGAGCGGGTAAACTTTTGCCTGCGCAGGGTAAACATGGAGAACACCAACAAAAAATATCCGGGCGAACTTTCGGGCGGTATGAAAAAGCGCGTGGGCATAGCCCGTGCCATAGTTATGAATCCGCGCTATCTGTTTTGCGATGAGCCTAACTCGGGCCTTGACCCCAAAACCGCCATTGTAATTGACCACCTGATACGGGAAATTACCCAGGAGTTTAACATTACCACCATTGTAAACACCCACGATATGAATTCGGTAATGGGCATTGGCGACAAGGTGACCTTTTTGCACAACGGTTTAAAATACTGGGAAGGCACCAACAAAGAGATATTGAAGATTACAGAAGGAGAACTATTTGATTTTATATTCGCCTCCGATTTTTTGAAAGATTTACGTGCACACGCTAAATACTAAACTTTAAAATACCCTAACATGAGCGTACTGGTTAACAACAACTCGAAAATTATTGTGCAGGGCTTTACCGGCAAGGAAGGCACCTTTCATGCCACCCAAATGATTGAATACGGCACCAATGTGGTGGGTGGTGTTACTCCCGGCAAAGGGGGCGACAAGCACCTCGATAAACCCGTATTTAACTCGGTAAGCGATGCCCGCAAAGCCACCGGTTGCAATGTATCTATCATATTCGTTCCGCCTGCTTTTGCTGCCGATGCCATTATGGAAGCTGCCGAAGCCGGTGTGGAACTGGTGGTATGTATTACCGAAGGTATTCCGGTGCAGGATATGGTTAAAGTAAAATCATATTTGAGCGATAAAAACACCCGCCTTATAGGCCCAAACTGCCCCGGTGTAATAACCCCCGGTGAGGCCAAAGTGGGTATTATGCCCGGCTTTGTATTTAAGAAGGGCCGCGTGGGTATTGTATCGAAATCGGGAACACTTACTTACGAAGCTGCCGACCAGGTAGCCAAAGCAGGTTTGGGTGTTTCTACCGCCATTGGAATTGGTGGCGACCCTATTATTGGCACTACTACCAAA
>CAZLXD010000174.1:0-7067 GCA_964563185.1 uncultured Chitinophaga sp. | reverse complement strand
GGCAACAACCAACGCAACAAACTGTAAAGTCCCATTTTGAGCATAATACCCGAAAGCAGCATAGTGCCGGCACTCGGTGCTTCGTTGTAAGTATCGGGTTGCCAAGTATGGAAAGGGAATACCGGAATTTTAATGGCAAAGGCTGCAAAGAATGCCCAAAACAAATAGGACTGCTCTTTATCGGAAAGTTTCAGAGCATACAACTCACTTACTCCAAAACCTTCGGCATACTGATACAGGTAAATGAAGCCCAACAGCATAAACAAGGAACCGGCTAAAGTGTAAATGAAGAATTTGAAAATAGCGCGGTTGCGGAATTCTTTATCGCGGTTTTGTCCCCATAACAAGGCGATGAAACAAATAGGTATCAACGCCAACTCCCAAAAAATGTAATACAGAAAGCCGTCCATGGCCACAAACACCCCTATTAAGGCAAACTGCATAAGCAGGATAAGCGCGTAAAAGCTGCGGGGATTTTCCACTTCCTTTGAAACAGAAGAAAGAATGATAACCGGAACTAAAAATGTGGTAAGCAGTAACAGCAATAAACTCAAACCATCCAACGCCACGTGAAAGTTAATGTGCGGGTTCTGAATCCACTCTTTCATAAAAGAGATGTTCAGCGCATCGGCATTGTTGAACGCAGGTATTAAAAGCAACGAAGCGGTAAACTCCACCACCGAAAGCCCTACCGCCAGCTTACCGGCAAAACGGTTTCCTGCCAGATAAGTAAGCAGGGCAGCCGCTAAAGGAAAAAACAATACAGCGAGTAATAACATCTTCTCCGTTCGTCTATTTAATTAAAAAAGCATAAGCGAAAATGCCCACCATGCTCAATACCATCAATAACAGGTAAAAACCAATGTAACCGCTTTGCAATTTGCGCACCTGCGCACCCACCAGCAATGAAAACTTACCGGTGTAATTCACTACACCATCTACCACTACTCTGTCGACTACATCATGGAGGAAAGTAGAAAAGATGGATACAGGCTTAACTACCAGCATATCGTAAATTTCATCCACGTAGTATTTATTGTAAACCACTTTGCCTAAGCCGCTCTCCTCTCCATCTTTGGCGGGGACATTCCTTTTCTTAACATAAAGATTATACGCAATGGCAATGGCAATAATGGCCAGAAAGAAAGCAAACATCATCAGGCTTTTTTCTATATCATGCGACAGGTGGTGTTCCGAAGTGTGAGGATTAGCAACTATTACTGAAGATAGAAAGCCTTTCAGCCAATGATGAAATCCCATAAACTCCGGTAGGCCCATAGCACCGGCTACAGTGGCTAAAACAGCTAAAACAATTAAAGGGAATGTGATAGTAACAGGCGACTCATGTAAATGATGTCTTTGTTCCTCGGTTCCGCGAAACTCTCCACTGAAAATGAGGTAAGTTAAACGGAACATATAAAATGCCGTAAGGAAAGAAGCGAAGGACCCAACTGCCCATATAACCTTGTTGTGCTCAAAGGCAGCCGCCAGCATTTCATCTTTTGAAAAGAAACCCGAGAAAGGGAAAATACCCGAAATAGCTAACGAAGAAATAAGGAAGGTCCAAAAGGTAACTGGCATCCACTTTTTCAATCCACCCATGTTGCGTATATCCTGCTCGCCATGCAAAGCATGTATTACTGACCCTGAGCCAAGAAATAAGCAGGCTTTAAAGAACGCGTGTGTAACCACATGGAATACCCCCGAACTGAAGGCGCCTACACCCAAAGCCATAAACATTAAACCTAACTGCGATACGGTAGAGTAAGCCAACACTTTTTTAATATCGTTTTGCAACACGCCAATAGTAGCGGCAAACAAAGCAGTACCGGCTCCTATAATGGCAATAAACTGCATAGTTTCCGGTGCCAGCACATAAATAAAGTTAGCACGCACCACCATGTAAATACCGGCAGTAACCATCGTAGCTGCGTGTATTAACGCAGAAACAGGAGTCGGGCCGGCCATAGCATCGGGCAACCAGGTGTAAAGAGGCAACTGAGCGCTCTTACCCATAGCTCCTACAAACAACAACATGGTAATAGCTCCCAATAAACCGTGGCTTACTTCCATGCTGCCTAATGCAGTTTGCAAAGTGCCAAAGTGCAGCGACTTAAAGTTGTATAGCAACAGAAACATGCCCAGCAAAAAGCCGAGGTCGCCAATACGGTTCATAACAAATGCCTTCTTGGCGGCATCGTTGTAATTCTGGTTCTTAAACCAGAAACCAATCAACAAATAAGAGCATAGCCCCACACCTTCCCAACCAATAAAGGTGATAAGGAAGTTATTGCCCAGTACCAATACAAGCATGAAGAACACAAACAGGTTCAGATAGGAGAAGAATGTCTGGAACTTCTCATCATCGTGCATGTAACCAATAGAGTAAATGTGAATGAGAAAGCCAACTCCGGTAATCACCATCAGCCACATTACAGAAAGTTGGTCGAGCAATAAACCGAAGCTTATCTTAAAATCAGCAAAAGCAATCCAGTCGAAAACATCCGCATCTATTTTCTGCTGTGTGCCGTTTAGGAAACCAAAAAAGAAAATGGAAGACAGGACAAAAGAACCAAGTATGGCTGCTGAACCGATAATGCCGGAAACAGTTTTAGACAGATACTTTCCTGCAAAGGCATTCAACAGAAAACCTGCAAGCGGCAATAAAAGGATGAGTAATAATTCTGTCATTTCTATTTAAATCTCTACGTTTCTCTCCGCGTTTATCTTAATTATCTGTGTTATCCGTGTGCTGTTTTTACCACTTCAGGTTCTTCAGTTCATCAATATCCACCGAATGAACATTGCGGTATATAGTTACCAGAATAGCCAAACCAACAGCTACTTCAGCAGCTGCTACGGCCATAATAAAGAATACAAATACCTGCCCGCTGGCATCGTTGTGGTAACTGGAAAATGCCACCAACAACAGGTTAACGGAATTGAGCATCAGTTCAATACTCATAAAAATAATGATAGCGTTTCTGCGCAGCAGAACACCCAACACCCCCACCGAGAACAATACTGCACTAATAAAAATGTAGTATTGAATAGGAACCACCGAAAAGATATTGAGCAGTGTAGTCATTATAATGCCGGTGTTTTATCTTTTTTAGCTAACAATACCGCTCCTACCATCGCACTCAAGAACAAAACAGAAGCAAACTCAAACGGGAAGAAGTATTCATCCAACAACACTTTACCCAGATTCTGAACAGTTCCGATAGTGACATCTTGAGAAGCGGCAACCGGCATTGCACCGGCTTTTACAAATACGGCCAACAGCACCATACCCAACACACCGGCTGCTATTACAGCACCAATGCGGGCTAAAGCAGGCTTGTGTTTTTCCGTTTCCTCATTCAGGTTCATTAACATCAACGTAAACAGGAACAACACCATGATGGCTCCGGCATATACTACAATGTGAACCATCGCCAAAAACTGTGCATTAAGAATTAAGTAATGACCGGCTATGGCAAAAAAACAACCAATGAGATAAATAACCGAGTGAATGGGGTTCTTCGACAGTACGGTCATTACCCCGCAAAACACTGCCATAAACGAAAGAAAGTAGAATATGTATAGTATCACTCGCTCTTTAATATTTAACGGGTTTGTCCTGCAAGGGCATTACTAACTTGTCCTTACCGTATATAAAACCTTCTCTTTTGTAATCAGGGGCAACTATATCTTCCGTTAAGAAGATAGCTTCTTTCGGACAGGCCTCTTCGCACAGTCCGCAGAAAATGCAACGCAGCATGTTTATCTCATAAACCGATGCATACTTCTCTTCTCGGTAAAGATTCTCCTCTCCTTTCTTTCTCTCAGCCGAAGTCATGGTAATAGCTTCTGCCGGGCAGGAAAGCGCACACAAACCGCAAGCCGTGCAGCGCTCGGCTCCGTTTTCATCGCGCATTAAGATATGCCGGCCGCGGAACATCGGAGAAAACTCACGCTTCTGTTCGGGATAGTTTATAGTTACCTTTGGCTTAAAAAAGTGGCGGAGCGTAATCCCCATTCCTTTGGCAATAGCAGGCAGGTATAACTTCTCCATAAAAGTCATATCCTTATTCGATACGTCTTTCTTTCTGCCTGAAAGTGATATGCTTTTAATGTCTGTTGCCATTTTAAAACGGTCGCAAAAATATAATTCTCAAAAAACTAAACTCCTCTAACTCCTCTCAATTTTCAACACTATTTCCAAAGCAAAATAACCGCTCCGGTTATAACTATGTTAGCTATTGAAAGAGGAATCAAAACTTTCCATCCAAGGTTCATCAACTGGTCGTAGCGGAAACGAGGGACCGTCCAACGCACCCACATGTAAAAGAAAATGAAGAAGAAGATTTTAGCAAAGAGCGCAATAACGCCAAAGATGGCCACGGCATTAGTGCCCAGCGTTTCATTTACAAAGTTCATTCCGGGGTAATTGAACCCGCCAAAGAATAACACCGAAATAAGTGCCGATGAAATGAACATGTTGATGTATTCGGCAAACAGGTAGAAGCCCAACTTCATAGAACTATACTCAGTGTGGTAACCTCCCACCAGTTCCGATTCACATTCCGGTAAGTCGAAAGGAGTGCGGTTAGTCTCGGCAAAAGCACAGATAAGGAAAACAAGAAATGCCAGAGGCTGCTTAAATACATTCCACGAAAACCAGTTATCGTTCCAATTAAAGAAGCCATACTGCTGCAATGAAATTTCGCGAAGGCTTAAGGTGCCGGTCATCATTAAAACAGCGATAATGGATAAGCCCATAGCCACTTCGTACGAAATCATTTGTGAGGAAGCGCGTACTGCACCTAACAAAGAATACTTGTTGTTAGAAGCCCATCCACCAATCATAATTCCGTAAACACCTATAGAAACAACGCCAAACACAAAAAGCAGCGCCACGTTAATATCGGCTATTTGCAAGGTTATTTCTCTTCCAAAGAGTGTAATTTTATCGCCCCACGGAATAACGGCACTGGTAATAAGTGCAGTAGTCATAAATAATCCGGGGCCGAGAATGAAAAGGAATTTGTTCGGAGTATCCGGAGTAAAATCTTCTTTGGTAAACATTTTTACCCCATCGGCCAATGGCTGCAAAAAACCACCCGGACCTGCACGGTTAGGCCCCACCCTATCCTGTAAGAAGGCAGCAATTTTACGCTCGGCAAAGGTTGAATAAAGGGCTATCACCATTGTAATAGCGAAAATCGCTACTATCAATACTCCCTTTTCTATCAAAAACAATGAATCCATCAGCCTTGCTTATTTTTTGTCGTTTGAAGGAACGTTAATCATGCTTATCGCCTTCCGGTCCGCTTTCCTCCCTGTCATCAATCGAGGGTCAGCATCAATAACTACCTTATCGGTTGCTTTCATATACTTGCCCTGGTTGATTACGCTCCATCCTTCCATTTTACGAGGCCCTTCAATTACCCAATCTTTCTTATCCTTCTTTTCAAAACGGCACTCATTGCATATAAATGCAGGCTTACCGTTTTCATCATTTTCCACTTCGTGGTAAACATCTTTGCGGGCGGTTACCCGGTAAATTTCGTTGCCGAACATCCAAACTGTTACTTTGCCAGAACACTTGGTGCAATTGCGGTGAGCATCGTAAGGCTTTAAAAACCACACCCGGCTTTTAAATCGGAACGTTTTATCGGTTAAGGCTCCTACGGGGCAAACGTCAATCATATTGCCGCTCATTTCATTGTCCACCGCATTTTGTATGTAGGTAGAAATTTCAGCAGCATCACCGCGGTTGATGATGCCGTGGCAACGCTCGGGAGTTAGCTGGTCGGCCACATAAGTACAGCGATAGCAAAGAATACAGCGGTTCATGTGCAACTGTATCTTATCGCCTATATCTATTCTTTCGTAAGTTCTTCTTTCTTCCTGATAACGGGTAGTGTCGGCCCCGTAACTGTAACCCAGATTTTGCAGGTCGCACTCTCCGGCCTGATCGCAAATTGGGCAATCGAGCGGGTGGTTAATCAGCAGAAACTCTACCACACCCTTGCGCATGTCCTGCACCTTTTGGCTGGTCATGTTTTTTACTTCCATGCCATCCATTATAGGCGTGCAGCAACTGGCCTGCAACTTTGGCAGAGGGTTAGGGTTGGCATCGCTTCCTTTCGAAATCTCCACCAAACAAACACGGCATTTGCCTCCACTTCCCTGTAGCTTGCTATAGTAACACATAGCAGGCGGAACCAAATCGCCACCAATCTGGCGTGCAGCGTTCAGGATAGTTGTTCCCGGTTCTACTTCAATGGTTACTCCGTCAATGGTTACTTTAGGCATACAACGCTTTATTCAGAACGCGGGCAAATGTAAACGGGCATACCAATAACTCCAAACTATATTTCCACAATGTTTTGCTGCAGCACAAAACACATTTGCGCGGCTTCATTACATTTGAAACTCACAACAAATTGATTTCTGTATGAAAATGAAACTCACATCCTTCTTTGTATGTATTTTTTCTGCATTCAGTTCACTGCTGAACGCACAGGCACCCGCAGCCAAGGCTAATGAAACGGTTCAACCTAAAAAGCTGCCCCGTGTTTACTTTGACATAACTGCCGATGGACAAAAACTGGGACGTATTGTTATGGAGTTACGCAGCGATGTGGCTCCTAAAACGGCCGAAAACTTTCGTGCGTTATGCACAGGTGAAAAGGGCGTTGGCTACAGAGGCACTCCGTTCCACAGGGTTATTCCGGGGTTTATGTGCCAGGGGGGTGATTTTACCAACGGTAACGGAACCGGTGGTTTCAGCATTTATGGAGAGAAGTTTGCCGATGAAAATTTTGTATTGAAACACACCGGCCCGGGAATATTAAGTATGGCAAATGCCGGACCTAATACCAATGGTTCGCAGTTTTTTATTACCACCGCCACTACCGCGTGGTTAGATGGGCGCCATGTGGTATTTGGCAGTGTGGTGGAAGGAATGGATGTATTGCGCATGGTTGAAGCCCTTGGCAGCCAAAGCGGAGCTACTTCGAAAAAGATTGCTATTGAAGCCTGCGGTGAGTTAAAATAACTAAGCCATTGCTAAACAA
>CAZLXD010000173.1:0-7079 GCA_964563185.1 uncultured Chitinophaga sp. | reverse complement strand
ATGTAAGCGATTTTCTGTTGTACCGCGAAACAGAAGGGGAGGAGACGATAGCTTTTAAGGGAAAAGGGAAATACAGTATAGCCATCCGCATAAGCCCTATCGACTGGCAAAACGAAAAGGCAAATCTGGTTATTCTGGAAAGGCAGTTAGCTGAAAGCGCTGCCGAAAAACACACGCAGGTGTTTGAAGTAATCGAAGCACTGCTCAACAGTATAGATGCCTCGGTGCTCATTCTTCAGAACGACAGGATTTTGTTTGCCAACCGTAAGTCAGCCACCGATTTACTGGCAAAGCAAAAAGACTTAACCCGCAAAAAACTCAACGATGTATTTGGCAGTGAAGACGAGTTGTTTACCTCCGCTTCCCTGCAAAATTTCATGTCGGAAAAACGCAGCACCGGTATTATAAAGGCGGTTGATGGCTCAACACGCCCTGTAAACTATGTAATGCGCTACCTCAACATTGACGAAGAACTGTATCAGCTGATGTCCTTCGATGTAAAAAGCATAAGCCCCGAAAGCGAAGCCCCCGGAGTAAGGGAAGACAAAGACCGCTTTTCTACGGATGATGTATTGCATTTAGCTTCTCACGATTTGCGCGAGCCGGTTCGCACCATTCTTAACTACGTGCAACTAATTGCCGACCACATTACCAAAGAGAAGTTTGAGCAGGCTGCCGAGTATGCGGGTTTTGCCAAAGATGCCGCTGCGCGTATGGATAAACTCCTCAGCGACCTCAAAGTGTATATCGCTCTCAACGATTACGCCTTCACTATGAGCAAAGTTTCTATGAAGAGCATGGTTGCCGATGTGCTGAAGAATGTGAAACCGCTTATAGATGAAAAAGAGGCAACCGTAAATTTGGCAAACCTGCCCGATATAAGTGCCGATAGGGAACTGGTGGAAAAGCTCTTGTATCATTTGCTGGAGAATGCTATCCGCTTTCATAAAAAAGGTAATAAACCTGTTGTGGATATCGCCTTTGACAAGTATGATGGCAACATTATATTTTGCGTTCGCGACAACGGTATGGGTATTTCAAAAAAATATCACACAAAGGTCTTTGAACTTTTTGAGCGATTAAACAGAGTGGACGAGTATCCCGGCAACGGTTTGGGGCTGGCCATCTGTAAAAAGATTGTAGAAATGCACGGTGGCAAAATATGGGTAGAAAGCCTGCCCGGTGCCGGAAGCAGTTTCTACTTTACGCTCAGAGGTAAATAATCCTTAAAAGGGCATACCGCTGCCGTTTTCTTAGCACAGAAAACGACCATGAAGAAATTCTGTAGTGAATGCGGGCATCCGCTCGAAATCAGCAAAAAATTCTGCAGCGACTGTGGTACGCTTAATCCTTTCTTCTCTATTAGCCACGAAATCCCTTCTGCCCGCTCCGGTGCTATTGATACTTTACGTGCCCGAAAAGAAAGTATTGAGCGTGAGTTGGAAGAAATAGAACGCGAACAGGTGGAGGCCCTTCGTAAGGAAAAACTCCGCATAGAAATGGAGGAACTGGAAAAGCAGCGCATGGCGCGCCTGGAAAAAGAGCGGGAAATAAAAGAGCGTTTCGAGCGGGAGGGAATAGAAGCTTCGCTCAAAAAGGAACTGCAGCAAGTAAAAGATGAAACCGAGCAGTACAGAGAGCAAACTACCGAGTTATTGAAAGAACTGCGCGGGGTGGTTTATCAAATTGATCAGGAAAACCGGAAACTAAAAGAAGAAGTACAACAGATTGCCAAAGTGCAGGTAGCCCCACCGGTAGTTTATCAGGAAGATGTTATTCCAACTCCGGAAATTGAACAGGAAGAACAGCCGCAGAATGATATGCCTGTTGCCTTTGAAGAGGAACCACCGCTTGTGCAAGAAGAATTGGCAGAAGAAAGCACAGGCAATAGCTGGGTAATAGGAGTTGTTATTTTGCTCTTGATTGTATCGGGAGGCTTGTTTGCGCACTTCTATTATAACTATCAAAGCCCCCCCGCTGAAACATCAACTGTAGATACAACACCTGTGCAGGCAACTGTGCCGGCCGCTGTTGCAGCTCCAACCGAAAGTGCTGCTGAAGAAACTGTCGTAGCAGAAACCAATGCAGAACCAACCGATAATCCGGTGGTGGATAATAGTTCCGTTGTTGAATCTGCTCCATCAAATACCGAACCTGCAAAGCCTGCGCCTAAAGTGGCACCAAAGCAAAAGGCAGAAATTACTTCTCCTGCCATATCAGAACCCAAGCCTAAAAACGGATTTAGTTTAAATGCAAACCAGGTAAAAAACGATTTGCTGGGGAAAAGTTTGGCAGGCTGTGGTATTGTGTTGAACAGTGCTTCTGAAATTGAGAATATAAGCACTCCGGTAATAGTGGAAGAAGCTCCTGCATCAGGATATGTGAAATACAAACTAAATGTAACTGTGGTGCAGGGGGGAGACACCTATCACGTAACTCCTTATTTGTATTATACCCCTGCGGGCAAATTCATACGGGTAGATGCGGCTAACTGCGAATAACACTGTAACCAAAGCATGAAGAAAACTTTACTTTTTGTTTTTGTTGTTCTCTTTACCACATTCTCCATACATGCCGAAGAATACTTCAATGGTAAACTAATTGCCCCCGATAAATCGGAAACGGATATTCTCTACGACCGGACACAGCTAAGCATTACTGGAGGTATTTTTCAATCAGTATATAAGGTGTTAAGCAGCGAAAGGAAACTGCTTTATACCGTTACCATAACACACGACAGGCAAAAGTCAGTCATGTTCTTTGGGCTTAAAACAGAAGGGGCAGGAGTTAAAGGGTTTACCGTTAAATATGATCCTGACAGTAGCGGAATAATTTATAATGATGTAAGTAACACAGATACGTCTTTCGAAGCAAAAAAAGCTTATCGGTATCTGGTTTCATTTACCGATGCTAACCGCGATTTTCCCGTGTTACATAAAATCAAAGCAGACGAAGGGAATTTATTGGTGTTAGACCCTGTTTCGCGCATTCGAATAAAAATGCACAAAGAGCTGCTATATAAGCTTGCCATAGCACCTACTCATTCTGCGCAATCCGGTGCTCCCCCATCTGATTTTCAGTTCAACTCCAAAGATGTTTTAAGCCGGGAACTGTATAAAGCAAGGCTCGATTTATTTAAGCTCAGCAATACCTATACCGAACTCGTTTCGGAGATAAGAAACACACTACAGAAAGAGATAAAGGAACGATTTAAAGACAATCGCGTATTCGCTGACGAACGTAAGTATTCAGGTGATTTGCGCAAAGGGCAGCCTGAAGGGAACGGATTGCTGATTGAGAAGGGAAATATATATCAGGGCATTTTTAAGTCAGGGCAGCTGGATAAAGGGAATGCGGCTATTAAAAACAATATGTTTGAATATATAGGCAAGTATGCCGGCAATAGTTATAACGGTATTGGCTGGCTGAAGTATGCGAATGGGAGTTACCTTTTGGGCGATTTCACCAATGCGGTATTGTCAAGCGGCATATTGCTTTCAAAGGATAAGGAGGATGAAATTTACTACGGCAGCTATAAAAATAATCAGCGGTCAGGATATGGAGAATTGCGCAACAGCAGTGGCGATTTTTATTTCGGAGAGTTTTTGAATGGTAAACTGGTAAAAGGATATACCAAAGAAGTGGATCAGTTTGGGTATGCTACCTATTCGCGAATTGAAAAGGGTACTAAAACTAATGCCGACCAACAAACAGCGGAGGAGTTTTTTAATGCCGTTTTGCATGTAAAAAATTAAGCTGATTCCTAATGTTGGAAAAACAAAGGGCTGCTTAGTACTAAGCAGCCCTTTGTTTTTTTATTCTCTGTTAAGTTAGAATCTTTCTAATCCGCTAAAGTGGAAAGAAGCTTCAATAGCAGCATTTTCATCGCTGTCGCTGCCGTGAATAGCATTGCGCTCAATGTTTGCTGCAAACAGTTTACGGACGGTGCCTTCCGCAGCCTTCTCCGGATTGGTAGCGCCAATAAGCTTACGGAAATCTTCCACAGCGTTATCTTTTTCAAGAATAGCTGCTACTATAGGGCCTTCGGTCATAAAGGCTATCAGTTCGCCAAAGAAAGAACGCTCTTTGTGAATAGCATAGAACTCTTCAGCCTTTTCTTTTGAAAGGCGGGTAAGTTTCATTGCCTGTATTTTATATCCCGCACCAATTATCTGGTCAATAATTTTCCCCGTATGTCCGTCTGCTACTGCATCGGGCTTTATCATCGTCAATGTTATTTTGCCTGCCATTATGTTGTTTGTTTTTGTTTTTAAAAAATCGCGGGCGAAAATATGTGCCACAGGCCAGTTTTCCAAAACAGATTCACTGTTTTGAAAATCAGTTGTTTTAATCACACTTGCTTTTATACCTTTGGAACATTAATGTAGCGCCAAAGGTTTTGCCTGAACACTTAGCCGGAGGCATAACACCGTATATGAATTTTCTTATTGCAGATGACCATGCTATTGTCCGAAAGGGATTGGTGCAGTTATTGCGCGAGGAGTTTCCCTCTGCCCATATAACCGAGGTGAACAATGGAGCCGAGGTATATGAAAAAGTCAGAGAGAAGGTCTGGGACGTAATACTGTTAGATATTTCAATGCCCGGACGCAATGGCGTGGAGATACTAAAACAGCTGCAGGCTGATGGAATAAAGGCTCCCGTTCTGATGCTTAGTATGCACTCAGAAGATCAATATGCTGTTCGTGTACTTAAGGCCGGAGCTATGGGTTTTCTGAATAAAGAAACGGCAACGGATGAACTGGTGGCTGCGGTGCGCAAAATACTAATGGGGCGCAAATACATTACTCCTACCATAGCGGAAAAACTGGTAGAGGACACAGCATCCTTTCTGGGCAAACCTTCTCATGAGTTATTGTCTGATCGTGAGATGCAGGTACTGCAACTGATTGGAAAAGGGAAAACGGTAAGTGATATAGCCGATGAAATATCCCTGAGCGTTAATACCATTAGCACCTATCGCAGCCGCATACTCGAAAAACTACATCTCAACAACAATGCGGAGTTGACTAAATACGCCATAGAAAATAACCTTGTATAGAGTTACTTCTCCTCTGTAGCTGCCGCTTTTTCCTCTGCTAATCAACCCGGAATTTCGGCTTTGTAGTAGAAACCACTACAAAACTTTCACAATCTGCACTATAAACTTGCGTTTGCGCTCTCCGTTTATTTGCAGTAGGAATTGAAGCAATGAGCAAAACAGTTACCAGCGACCTTCTTAAAATACTGATAGTGGAAGATTCAACTTCTATAGCCAGGCGGTTAAAGGGATTGTTGAGCGATTTAACTGACCATGAATGTGTAGGTGTGGCAGGAACAGTATCGAAGGCACTTCAATTGATCTCTTTGAATTTGCCGGATGTGGTGATACTGGATATTCACTTACAAGACGAAATGCCCGGAATTACAGGAATTGACCTGCTTAGGATTTTGAAAAAGGATTACCCGCAAATTACGGTAATGATGTTTACGAACTATTCGGAAGATCAATACCGCGACAGATGCGAAAAATTAGGAGCCAGCTATTTTTTCGACAAATCGGCAGATTTTGAAAAGATACCTGCTACACTGGATGAAATAAGCATATTGAAGAAAAGTAACACCAAATAGATATGACCCCTCTGAAAGTGAGTAACAGCATAACCGACAATAATAGCGGCACTCCCCCCGGCCGCAACCTTACTATAGCAGGTGGAGTGGACTATTACATAGCCAGTTCTTCCACCTTAAGCGAAGCGGACTTTTACCGTTTTGTAGTGGAAAGTGTTAATGAGGGTATTATCCTCATTAACGAAAAAGGCGAACATATTTACCGCAATCCCGCAGTAGAGCGCATAGCCGGATACAGCTATGAAGAATTGAAAGGGAAAACAGTGTTTGATTTTATTCATGAAGAGGAGGCAGAGGAAGCACGACACACATTCTCCGATGTCCTCATACATCCTGAGAAATCGGTTATAAAACAATACCGCATACGTACAAAATCAGGCAAATACATTTGGGTGGAGTGTGCTATCCGTAACATGTTGCATAACGAAATAGCCGCTTCGGTTATTGTTAATTATCGCGATATATCGGTGCGCAAAGCTGCCGAGTTAGAAGTGAAACGCTTAACTGAAACTTTAGAGCAGCGAATTAAGCAGCGTACACATGATCTCGAACAAGCCAATATGGAATTAGAGGCGTTTAGCTATTCTGTTTCGCACGATTTGCGTTCACCCCTGCGGGTAATTTCGGGATATGCAAAAATGGTGGAAAGTGATTACACCGATTGTTTGGATGCAGATGGCCGGCAGTTATTGGGGAAGATAATAGCGGAGACGCGCGAAATGGGACAGTTGATGGATAACCTGCTGAAGTTTTCCACCGCTGGAAAGAAGAAGTTGGATAAGGATGAAGTAAACATGCAGGAGATAACCGAGTCCGCTTATAACGAAGTGGTAAGTAGCCTTACAACGACTGCAAGAATTAAGATAGCTCCGCTTGAGTCGGTTAAGGGTGACGGTAAATTGCTAAAACATGTAATGTTTAATTTATTGTCGAATGCGTTTAAATACACCGGTAAAAAGGACGATGCTTGGGTAGAGGTAGGTTCAGAGAAGAAAGATGGTTGCATAGTTTATTATGTGAAGGATAATGGTGACGGTTTTGAAAATGACCGTGTAGCACAACTTTTTAAACCTTTCAGCCGCCTACATAACGAAGGTGAGTTTGAGGGAACAGGTATAGGATTATCAATAGTTGACCGTATTGTGAAAAGACATGGAGGCGAAGTGTGGGCTCATGGTAGCAAGGGAAATGGTGCCTCCTTCTTCTTTTCACTTCCGGTTACAGATTAAAAGAAAAATCCCGCCTTGGGATTAAAAGGAGGATTTGCTATTGGTGGGCGATCCTCTTGAAAGGGCCGGAGAGTCAGGCCTCCGCCCTTTCTTTAAAGGCATAATCCCGCCTAGGGATTAAAGGAAGGATATGCTATTTGGTGGGCAATCCTTCTGGAAGGGTTGGAGAGTCAGGCCTCCGCCCTTTCTTTAAAGGCATAATCCCGCCTAGGGATTAAA
>CAZLXD010000172.1:0-7112 GCA_964563185.1 uncultured Chitinophaga sp. | reverse complement strand
CTTAATCACCGAAACCGTATTGGCAAAGGCGGCTATACCTGCGGTGTCGGCTGAACGCTCCTCGCAGTACCCAATCACCGAGTTAATCATATTTATCCGGTTACTATCGCGCTTCTTCATAGCAGTATAGTTTAGGAAAACAACTTATAATCACTAAAAGTAAGCAGAAATCATATAAAACACCCCTTAAACCAACCCGAAAATCAATCACCCTTCACCGTAATTGACAGCAACGCCACCGAAAATGGATATTACATTACTGAATACAAATCTTACATCTTCGAAAATATATCTTGCGCTACCAAAAACAACTATTACTCCATAGAAAATAACTAATGCAGCATAGAAAATTTGATATACTTTACCAATTTAAAGTCTTACGCTACCGTATCTAAATATAGCGTCTTTGAAAATTATTTTTACGTCACCAAAAATAACTGTTGCGCTACCGAAAACCATTGTTACAGTAAAAAAAACAACACCCTCGGCAAGCCTGCCTGCAACCTCCGCCCGTAAAACAGTTTTTAAAACTTCGGAAGTCTTCCTAACACTGCTTACTGCCGCTTTGTCCTTCGCCCTTTAATGCCACCCCCTAATGTTAACTCCCCAAACACCGAAACATTTTTCCCTACCAACCGTTTGGTAAGCTAAAACTTTTACCTACTTTCGTTGTTCTGTAAAAACTGAAAAACACACGTTATGTCATCTACAACCACTAACAAAACTACCGCGCTTAAAGGCGGTGAATTCCTGGTAAAGGAATCGAACTGGCAGGACATTTACATTCCTGAACAAATTACCGAAGAGCAGCAAATGCTTCGTCAGGCTGCTAAAGATTTTATTACCAAAGAAATTGACCCGCGCTTAGAGGAACTGGACAACAACCCTATGCTGGGCGTTGAAATTCTGGACAAAGCCGGTGAACTGGGCTTGCTGGGCTTGCACATTCCCGAAGAATATGGCGGAAGCGGCCAGGACTTAACCACCTTTAGTTATGTAACCGAAGTGTTGGGTTGGGGCCACGGTATGTCGGTAGGTATTGGTGCGCACACCGGTATTGGAACCTGCCCTATTCTTTACTATGGTAACGATGAGCAGCGCGCTAAGTATCTTCCAAAACTGGCAACAGGCGAACTGAAAGCTGCTTACTGCTTAACCGAGCCCTGGAGCGGCAGCGATGCACTGGGTGCCAGAACCAAGGCCGTGTTGAGCGAAGATGGCAAGCACTACATTCTTAACGGACAAAAAATGTGGATTACCAATGCAGGCTTTGCCGATGTGTTTGTGGTATTCGCAAAAATTGATGGTGACGACAAGAAGTTTACCGCCTTTATTGTGGAGAAAGGAATGTAAGGGTTAAGCGTAGGTGCCGAAGAAAAGAAGATGGGCATCAAAGCCTCTTCCACCCGTCAGGTATTTTTCAATAACGTAAAAGTTCCGGTAGAGAATTTATTGGGCGAGGCAGGCAAAGGCCACAAAATTGCTTTCCAGATTTTGAACATAGGCCGTTACAAACTTTGCAACGGAGTATTGGGTGGTGCCAAGCGCGCTTTAGGTGCGGGAGTTCGTTATGCTAACGAGCGTCAGCAGTTCAAAACACCTATTGCATCATTCGGAGCTATTAAGCAAAAGATTGGTGAAATGGCTATACGCACTTGGGTTACCGAGTCGGCTTCATACCGCGTATGCGATATGATTCTGCAAAAAGAGCATGAACTGAAAGCAGCCGGAAAATCAATGACTGAATACTTAACCGGTGGTGCTGAAGAATATCAGGTAGAATGTGCGCTGCTGAAAGTTGCCGGCTCTGAAGTATTGGATTTTGTGGTAGATGAAGCGCTGCAAATTCACGGTGGTTACGGTTTTAGCGAAGAATACCCCATGGCACGCTCTTACCGCGATAGCCGCATCAACCGAATTTTCGAAGGAACTAACGAAATCAACCGGATGCTTTCTATTGATGCATTAATGAAGTTTGCCATGAAAGGCAAGCTGGATTTAATGACTCCGGGCATGGCTATTCAAAAAGAATTGATGAGTGTGCCGGATATGAGCTCACCGGACCCCGATGATATTTTCGGTGCAGAACGTAAAGCGTTGAAGAATGCTAAGAAAGCCTTCTTACTGGTAGCCGGTTCGGCCGTTCAAAAGCTGATGATGAAGCTGAGCGAAGAGCAGGAAATTCTGATTCACTCAGCCGATATACTGATTGAGATTCTGAATATGGAAAGCGCCATGCTTCGTGCAGAAAAACTGGTGAACCTGCACGGACAGGAAGCCGCTCAGGTTTATGTGGATATGGTGAAGTGCTACTTCTTCGATGCTATGGACAGAATTAATGTAGCGGGTAAGTCGGCATTGGCGGCTTTTGCCGGTGGCGATGAACTCCGCATTATGCTGATGGGCTTAAAGCGTTTTACTAAATACGAAGTAATCAATACCAAAAACATCCGCAGAGAAGTAGCTGACAAGCTGATTGCTGAAAACGGATATTGTTTCTGGGATTAATTCCTTTCAACAGCTATAAAAAGGAAAGCAGATACAGTTTGTATCGGCTTTTCTTTTTTGACGACCAGTAATTATCGCAGTAAGGTTACATTTCCTTTCTTAAAAAACTTCTCATTACCCGGGCAAACGCCCTCTACATAATAACCAAATACGGCCGGGTCTAACCTTGCTCCTTTAAACTTGCCATCCCAGCCTTTGGTTATATCTGAAGTTTCAAAAACCTTCTGACCCCAGCGGTCGAATACCGCAAAGTACAGGCTGGTAATATTGTTCCCGCGCACATACAATACATCATTTTTACCATCACTGTTTGGAGAGAAAGCATTCGGCACATAAATATTTGATTGCTCGCAGGGTGTTTTCAGCACTATTACTGTCACTGAATCTGTTTTGTAGCACCCTTGCGAATCAGCTACCGTTACATAATAGGTATGAGTTTCGTTAGGGTAGGCCAACGGATCTTGAATATTTACATCGCTTAAAGTAGTATCGGCCTGCCACTGAAAAGATGCTACGGTAGCGCTGAGGGTAACATTTAGCTGTGTAGTGTCGCCAAAGGAAATAGTATCGGGTGTGGCAAAGGCATTTACATTCGGCAAGCCTGAAAGAACATCAATTTGAATGGAGTCGGTAAAAATGCAGCCTATTTGATTAACTACCGTTACGGTGTATGTGGTGTTTTGCGAAGGGCTTACTAATGGATTGGCAGTATTCGCACCTGAAACAATCTGTGCAGTAGGTTCCCAGCTATAGGTAAGTTGCTGATTGGGTTGCGAATTGGTCACCGAAAGTTGAAGGGTATCGCCTGCACACAACACATCGCTACCCTGTAATGAAAGCGCATCGGTAAATACCACAACTGTTTGGCGAATAGTATCGGTGCATATTCCATTTGATACCAGCAGGGTGTATTGGGTGGTTTGTGCAGGTGAAGCAAAGGGGTTGGAAACTGTAGCTGAACTCAAATTTACCGAAGGTGTCCACAGATAGGTAATGGCAGAATCATTGCCGGGAGGTATTCCTATTTGTGTAGCCTGTGTATTGCAGATAGTAAGTGTGGGCAAAGTGTCGGTACCTGAATTTCCTATAACGAGGACCTTTTTTGTAATAGTGTCGGTTCCATTACAACTGCCGGGGTCGCTTACAACCAGGGTAACATCAAACAAACCGCTTTGGTTAAACGAATGAACCGGATTAGCTGCCGTAGAATTTCCACCGTCACCAAAAAACCATTGATAGGATGGAGATAAAACAGATGTACTCTGGTTATTGAAAGTAACGGGGATATTTACGCAGGCATTGGGTGCGGTAAAGTCGGCCAGACATAGCGGAAGATCTAAATCGAACTTGAAGACAGCATTATTGCAGTTGGTGGAATTATTGGTATTGGAAACTGCACCCGGAGTGGTGGGAAAGTCATCGTTACTTCCGCAGCCTGCACATACCGATTGATATGCCACCCCCTTCTTATCAAAGCGGCTGGTTCCTCCGTCCACATGCTCCTCGCTTATGTTCCCTCCCATAAAGGTAGCATACACTAAAGCAGAGGCATCATCTTTTAATACCATCAGATAAAAGTCGGAACCGTCTGTAGTTCCTTTGTAGGCGTTGGGTGTAACATCCAAACCGGTAGTGCCTCCGGTGCCTCCTACATTGTTATTTACGCCCTGGCTTCCCCAACCGCAGGCATACATGCTGTTGCAAACATCTACCAGAAAAGCTGTTGGAGAAATATCCGTGGTCCCCAATCCCCTTCCAAAAGAAGTGGACCAGATAAGCGTATCTAACTTGTTAGAGAATTTTGAAATAAACTGGCCTCCGTTTGGCTTATTATAAGCAGCATTCTTAATAAAGTTACTTCCCGAGTTATCGGCCTGCCCGAATACATATACATTATTGCTTTTATCCAGCTCTACAAAATAAACCTGATCGTAATCGGCATACCCATAGTATGTTGAAGCAATATTCTGTTGGCCGTTCTTGTCAATATGAATAATAAACCCATCTGTTTCGCCCCCCGCATAAGTGTTTTGCAAAGTTCCAACAGTAACCGGAAAATTGAGGGAGCGTGTTCCTCCTGCAATAAACAGGTTCTCATCTTTATCAATTGCTACAGAATAAGCGGCATCGTCTTCATTCCCACCAAAGGTGGTGCTCCATATCATGGAACTAAGGTTGGCATCCATTTTAAAAACGCAGGCGTCCAACCCTCCGCCAAAGCCACTTTGAAAGGTGCCTGCTGTGCGGGGAAAATTTTGCGAGCGCGTGCTGGATGCCACATACACATTGTTGTTCTTGTCAATATCTATCTCCCCGCGCACTTCATCGGCATAATTGTGGCGAGTGAAGCCCGGTGTGCTGTAGGGTTGTCCGGCCCGGTAGTTCAATCCGTCATTATCTGAACCGCCAACATAAGTAGACGAAAGTAGCTGTGAGCCATCAGCACTCAGGCGTGAAATCACAATATCGGAACCATTACGGTAGTGTGCAGCAATGCCGGTAAAAACACCGGGGTCGTTGCCACCGTTAAAAGTTCTGTCATAACCGGTAAGCGAAGTGGGGTAATCCGATGCATCAGTTGTTCCGAGAATATACAACTCATCATTTTGATTTGCCACCAAACTATGTGGTAAGTCCTGACCGTAGCCACCCAAGTAAGTAGAGTAAATGCGCTGTGTGCCGTCAGAGGTATACTTGGTAATACCGATGTCAGCACCGGGTATTCCTCCAACGTTTAAGCCGCCTATGTAATTCACTTGGTAAGCACCCAATGTTGTAGGATACCCTATTCCAAAAACAGACCCCGCTGCAAAAGCATTTCCAACACGGTCGTAGGTAGCTGAATAACCAAAGTTATCGGAAGTAGAACCCGAGTAGGTGCTAAAGATTAGAGTAGGATCAATAATCAGGTCATACTTTTTATCGTAGCCGTCTGGGAAAGAATAGCTCAAGTGATTTCCTTTGAGGGAAAAATGGCAAGCAATCTCCTTCCTTATTCCATTTATGACCTGGTAAGCAATAGGCTTTGTATCAATCAAATCACCTAATGAGGTTTTTATAATCAGATTACCATCTTCGCTAAGCCTCAATCCCTCCGTTCCCTTGAAAAGCGTTTTGATAACTGAAGCATCATTTCCCTTTTTAACCGTATAAGTATATTTCAGGTTCCCATTAGTTGATGAGGTATTCAGGTTTATGCCCGGATATAACTCAGTATAGTTAATCTCAGTAAACCCTTTTACTTCTGAAGCCCATTTGGTACGGTCATTCCCTATAAAGTAGTTCAAATACTCCTTTACAGGTTTATCACCGGAAGTTTTTATGTGTTTTGCCGCCCCCTCAAACTCCATTGCAAAAGCATGAAGCCGGAGAGTGTAGTCTATCTCGGGCTGATAGTTCTCTATTTTGTGATGATCTCCCCTTATCCGATGAATATCAGCGGAATTGAAGAGATGGAAAGTGATGGCATTAGACTCAAGAAAAGCAGCTCCGCTTTTAAGCTCAGCTTTGTAGCGGACAACATTTTCCCATTGACCTTTGTTTTCGATGAAGGTAAGGTTCTGACAACGGTTGCAAGTGCCATTTGAATAAACTAAACCAGGCAGAAACACAACAAAACAAAGTATCAGTATTTTCGTATAAAGGTTCATTGACTCATTTGACACTTGAAAAGAAGATAGCCCAACCACCTGCTTCTTTCCAAATATCGTATTTTTAATATCGCGAATTCTATAATCCACCGAAATATGAATATAAAATATACTCACGCTTTAGTAATCCTGTTAGGAATACTGATACTGCCATCATTTCTCAGCGGGCAAGCGGGCTATGTGGACACTTCCTATTATAAGGGAATGGGGGTTGATTTCAAGTGTACGGGAGGCTTAGTGCAACCTGATTCATCAGTTTTAATAATTGGTCGCTTTGGGTTTGTTAATCAACGTAGCATTAGTGGCATCGCTAAGTTCAATCAAAAAGGAGAAGTCGATTACAGTTTTAACATAGGAACGGGAGCAGATGAACACGTTAACCAAATTGTAAGACAACCGGATGGCAAAATAATTATTGCCGGTGATTTTCGGACTTTCAATGGCGACTCGGTTTTCCATATTATTCGGCTTAACCCTGATGGCAGCCGCGATAACTCCTTTAACATGGGAACAGGTTTTACTGTAAACGGAACGGTGTATGCCTTGTATTTACAACCCGATGGTAAAATACTAGCTGGTGGTATTTTTATCGACTACAATGGAAACTCGGCTAACTACTTAGCTCGCTTAAACTCTAATGGCTCTTTTGATAACACCTTTAATATTGGCTCGGGGTTTAACAATACAGTTTACTCCATCGATCGCCAAACAGATGGGAAGTATATCATAGCAGGGAATTTTACCTCGGTAAATGGAGACACTACTTACAGAAGAATTGTTAGACTTACTAATAATGGAGCAATTGACCCTTCTTTTGTTCCTGGCACAGGATTCAACAATATTGTAACCCGGGCAAAGCTTCAGGCTGATGGTAAGATAATTGCGGTAGGTTTTTTTACGAACTATAACGGTACGGCTTGGAGTAGAATTGCAAGAATTAATACCACAGGCAGC
>CAZLXD010000171.1:6315-7119 GCA_964563185.1 uncultured Chitinophaga sp. | reverse complement strand
ACCCTGACCTGGCTAAAAACAATTGAGGCGCAGGTTTCATTAAACACCTCTGTGCCAATTAATTTCAGAGTAGATGATAATGTGGCGTTGAAATGGGTGACGGTAACGGTTACCAACACCACCGAAAATTCAGGTTACCTTGAAAAAACCGAAACGACCAATTAAAAAAGAATTTATTTTAATGAATCTATTGTTACGGCTATTACAACCACCATGGCTGATTTTGTTGTAAAAATTGAGGCAGAAGACCAGGCGGGGAACAAAGAGATTTTTACTAAAAGTTTTCACGCTATGAATGGCGGTGGCGGTGGACATGGCGGTTGCGGTGGTGGATGTGGCGGTGGAGAGTGTGGCGGGGAATAGTTTCTAAAACAGGATTCATACGCATTTTTATGTATAAATGCGTGTAACATTCCATGAAAGTTATTTCGGCCAACATTGGTAAGCCTGCAATAGTTTGTTATAACGGCAAAGAAGTACAGACCGGCTATTTTAAAACCCCGGCAGATACTATATGGCTGAAAAAACCAGGCGTAAAAAACGATGCTGTTGCAGATAAAGAGCATCATGGCGGAGAAGATAAAGCCTGTTATTTATTCGGCTATAATCATTACGAATACTGGCTTAGGCAATATTCGGAAACTTCGGCAGCATACGGTTTGTTCGGAGAAAATATTACGTTGGATTACTTAGATGAATCGGAAGTAAAAATTGGTGATACCTTGCAAATTGGATAGGCGGTTGTGCAAGTAACGCAGCCCCGTCAGCCATGTTTTAAAATGGGTATTAGGTTCAATAACCAGC
>CAZLXD010000171.1:0-6305 GCA_964563185.1 uncultured Chitinophaga sp. | reverse complement strand
AAAAGAATTCAGATTAGCCCATACGCCAGGTATTTATGTGCGGATAATGGAAGAAGGCAACGTAAAAAAAGGTGATTTACTCACCGTAATTAAAAGTTATAGTAATGCCCCATCGGTTTTAGAAACATTCAGGTTGATTTACGATGCTAACCCGAACAGGGAAAAATTATTGCGGTTAATAAGCAACGAACATGTTGCCGCCAGGTTAAAGAGTTATCTTATAAATAAATTCAACCTGCAATAAAAACATACATTGCTATTGCCGGCACTCAGGGTTGAAGTTTGCACGGTTGCTAAGTATTACAAGGCAGTTATTGGCCCATAGCAGAAAAGCTATGCAGTTGAGTTTTATCATAGGCATGATTGATTCCGCTCATAAAGCGCGCCCCCTTATTCGGTAAATTTGCTGCCGGAACATTCGATTATGTTAACTTCGATTGCACAAAAAAAACACAAGTGATATGGGCAACAAGATATTAGCCGTGTTTGACGGCACCCGTTACTCCGAAGGCGCTTCGAAGTATGCCATTGAAATAGCCAAAGACACTAACAGTATGCTGGTGGGCCTGTTTATACAGGATATGCGCTACCTTAATTTTACTTACGCCTATGCCTGGGACCAGCCCTTTGTGGATTTTAGTTCTATTGAAAGTTCGCAGAAGGAAGAGAAGGAAAAGATTGACCTGAACATTCAACTGTTTCACCGTGCCTGCGATGATAAAGGGGTAAAGCATAAGGTGCATTTAGATAAAGGGGTGCCCCTGCAGGAAGTGTTGCGCGAAAGCGCCTTTGCTGATATGATTATTATTGACTCGCACACCAGCTTTTTTTCGCTGGGTGACAGCGCTCCCAATCCCTTTCTGAAAGATTTACTGGTGGATTCGCACTGCCCTGTGTTAATAGTGCCACAGCAGCATAATTACTTTGATAACGCCACTATTTGCTACGATGGCTCGCCCGGCAGTGTTCATGCCGCCAAAATGTTCAGTTATCTTTTTCCGGGGTTAGATAACATAAAAACCACCGTAGTAAGCGTAAACGAAAAAACAAGTAACCACCTGAAGGAGGGATGGAATTTTAAAGACCTGCTGCATACCCGTTTCAGTAATTTAGAGTATGCCGTATTGCAGGGCAGCCCCGAAGAAGAGTTATTAAAGTATTTGAAAGAAAAGGCCGGGAACTCTGTTGTAGTAATGGGCTCGTACGGGCGCAATGCCATTTCGCGGTTGCTGCACCAGAGTTTATCGAACCGGGTAATAAAGGAACTGAATGTTCCGGTGTTTGTGGCACACCAGTAAGTATTCCACACCCGGTTAAATTCGTTCTTTGATTTGTTTAAGAAAGCAGCCGCATGATAGCCGTATTTGTAGCCTTAGCCATAGCAGCTGAAATTATAGGCACGGTAGGGGGCTTTGGCTCCTCGTTGTTTTTTGTGCCGGTAGCACAGTTTTTCTTTCCTGTAAAAACGGTGTTGGGCATTACAGCGGTGTTCCATGTATTCAGCAACCTGGTTAAGCTGGTGTTGTTCCGCAAAACCATTGACCTTAAACTGACCGTATTATTCGGCATTCCGAGTGTATTGTTTGTTGTTTTTGGGGCATGGCTTACTACTAAATTGTCGTTCCGGTTCGACCAGATAATACTGGCCATGTTTCTGGTAACATTTAGCACGGTAATGCTGGTATGGCCCAACATACAGGTAAAGGCCAATGCCCTTAGCAGTATTACAGGCGGAAGTATAGCCGGGCTTTTGGCCGGGTTTATAGGCACAGGCGGTGCGGTGCGCGGCCTTAGTTTAGCCGCTTACAACTTAGAGAAGAATCTGTTTGTGGGCACTTCGGCAGCCATTGATATGGGAGTAGACCTTAGCCGCACGGTAATATACCTGGAGAGCGGCTTTGTAACCAAAGAGAACTACTACCTTATTCCTATACTGGCGGTGGTTTCGGTGGCAGGCAGCTATACCGGCAAATTGTTGCTGAACCGCATTAACCAGCACAGCTTTCGCAAAACAGTATTGGGGCTTATTCTTTTTATCGGGTTAGTAATGCTTGTTCGCAGCGCTATCCCTTTTATTGAAGCAAAAAATATTTTTTAATCATAAACCAAAACAACGTAAACATGAAAACATCCATTAGCACTTTGCACCATCAGGGAACCGACTGGCTTCGCGAACTTGAATTTTACAAAGAAGAACTGGGCATACTTACCACCCGCTTGGAAGAAGTGGTTTCAAAAAACACCGACAAGGAGGTATTGGCACAGGTTGAGCATTTTCAAAACAAGTTTATTATGCTGCGCGAGCAACTGGATATTTTAAAGCACGATGTAAACCAGCGCAACGAAGAAGTAACCGAACTGGCTAAAACACGCCCCGAGCATATTCACGAGCGCTTTGGCACTGTTAGCGATAAACTGCTGGAACGGGTAAAGGACTTTGCCCGCAGCATAGCCGATATACGCTTTGAGTTTAACGCCTTTTTAAGCAAAATACTGTAAACTTAACTGATTGAAGAAAACGGCCTCTTTTCCACCCTGCCGCTGCTAAAGCCGGCAGGTTTTTTTATTTGCATCTGTGATGCGAAACCCGAAATCCTGAATCGCCCGGCCAACCACTACTTGTGTGGGGCTGCCAGAGGGGCGAGGCTGCCGGTCGCCTCTCGTTGCTCCAACGCTTCTTCTTCGAACTTCTTGTAGTTGAAACTACCTTTTTTTTCTCCCATTTGTATAAAATTCAGTTTTTGACACAGTTTGTTGAATAGACTCTGACAGGTTAAGTAACGGATTGGCGGTGAACCCTATCGGATTGGCAGTAAACCCTTGGGAACTAAAAATACTTGGCAAAATTTAGGCGAATGACAAGAACACTGGCAGCCAAGACGGATTTTGTTTGAGGCGGGGTGATGTGCAAACTTGGAGCTTAGTGCTGCCTTGTTACAACTGCCATAATCTTCCCACTTTCCCAACTTAACACCTTCGCACTTAAAACTTAACACTTTAACACCTTCGCCAAACAGATTTATAAGCAGGTAAAATGAAAAGATATAATCTTGCACCTGCAAACAATATTTTACTATGGAAATGATTTATGCCTTACCTGCTTTTGCACTGTTACTGCTTATTGAGTTTCTGTACGGTTATGTTAAAAAGCGGAATACTTATAATGATTTAAAAGATACTGCCGCCAGTTTAAGTTTAGGTATAACACAGGTTATTGTAACAATTATTCTCGGTTCAACCTTGTTAGCGTTAGACAATCTGCTCTACAAACACCGTCTGTTTGAGTTTGGTAGCTCATGGCACGAACTACTCGTGCTCTTCTTACTTATGGACTTTTCATTTTACTGGTGGCACCGGGCTTCGCACCGTATTCGTTTTTTCTGGGCCAATCATGTTAGCCATCATTCAAGTAAAGAGTATAATTTTTCCACTGCACTCCGGCAGCCGGTCTTTTCGCCAATTTTACGGCCGCTTTTTTACTTCTATATTCCCTGGCTTGGCTTTGACCCTCAATTATTAATAGTTATGGGTTCTGTAAGTTTAGTTTGGGGTGTTTGGTCGCACACTAAACATATCGGCAATCTCGGATTTTTAGAATGCATCATTGTTACTCCTTCAGCCCATCGGGTTCACCACGGAAAAAACCCGCAGTACATTGATAAAAACTACGGTGGCATTTTTATTTTCTGGGACATTTTTTTCGGCACTTATGAAAAGGAAGTAAACCCTGTAGAATATGGTCTTACCAAAGACATAATGACTTATAACTTCTTTACGATAATATTTCATGAATGGCAGGCCTGGTATAGAGATGTTATTCAATCAAAATCGCTCCGCGAAGCATTCAACCACACGTTTCGTCCGCCTCAATAATTTACACCCATAGACACCAAATGGCGTGAGCGTCTCGCTCGTGCCAAACAACCAAACAGGTAAACAACTAAACAATAACCCCCCTTTGCCCCCCTTTGGCCAATGCAGCGTAAGCTAATAGCTAAGCGTTCCAGTGCCAACCATAAAAAGCAGTATTTCTACTGTGGTTGGCAATATCCCCACCACCAATACATGCAACCAACTGAAACCCCTAATGGACCTTACCTCAACCTGCGTGATGGCTTAAAAAATCTCACATATAAATCACCTTTACGCTAATTGACTTGTTTTCTTTTACCTCAAAACTTGCTTTTGAAAAATTAGGTCGGTTTGAGAAACCTATGGATTGAAAATTTGAAAAACCAATACCTTCTATCGGCAAAATAAATCCCCTATCAATTTTACCATTATTGTTTTCCTCGTGCAAAATGTTTATGGCATATTTTCCCGATGGTATATCTTTAAAAGTGATGGTTGATTTACCATTCGCTATTTCTCCAATTACTATTTTGTAATAGTTCTCATACTTTTCATCAGGAATAGAGCCGTCTTTGTTATACAGTGCAAATTGAACAACTCCATTAGCATTCCTTAAGTTATTAACCTCTACTGTTAAGGAATATGTTTCTGCATTGTGATTGACAAATGAGTAAAGTGTTAGTGAAAATGCAAATGCAATGAGTGTTGTGATTGCTATTTTCATTTCAACTATATTTTACGGTTTATCTTTTCTTTCAATGTATCCACTAAATAATAGATCATCGGAACTAAAAAAACGGTCAAAATTAATGAGGAAAGAAGTCCACCGATGATCACCCAAGCCAAACCGTTTTTCCATTCTGCTGCTGTTCCAGTTGCCATTGCAATGGGTAGCATCCCAACAACCATTGAAAGCGTTGTCATTAGGATTGGTCGCATACGACCCTTTCCTGCAATTATTAAGGCTTCTTTGAAATGTTTGCCTTCAGCTTTTAATTGATTGGTAAAATCCACAATCAGAATGGCGTTTTTTACCACTAAGCCCATTAGCATAATTAAACCCAACAAGGCGAACAAACTCAAATTGCTTAAAGACAAATTCAAAGCAAAAAACGCTCCGATGGCTGCTACCGGAATAGAGAACAATACTACAAACGGATACACAAAATTGTCGTAAAGTGCTACCATAATAAGGTAAATGAGTAAAAAGGAAATCAGCAAAACCGAACCTAATGCTCCAAAACTATCGTTCTGTCTTTTGATGTCGCTACCCCAGGTCATTTGTATTCCATTCGGCAGGGGATTGTCTTTCAGATAGGCCACTACATCGTCAGCTACCGTTCCCGATGGTCTTCCTAAGGCATCAGCAGTAAGCGTAACTGCCGGTTGGCGGTCTTTCCGTTCTAACAAAGAAGGCGAATTATCTTGTTCAACAGTGGCAAATTGCGAAACTTCCATTGGCATTCCCATCGGGTTAATGATGGTAAGCTGCTGAACATCTTCAAAGTTTTTACGGTCAAATTCATCCAACCAAATACGCACAGGATATTCGGTTCCGTTCTCGGTAAGCGTTGCATCGTCATTGCCAGTAAACGCTGTTCTCAGGTTCATTCCAACATAAGCGGTTGTTAAACCTAAGCGTTGCATTTTGTCCTTATCAGGAATTATTTTGTATTCGGGGCTACCGGTTTCAACCGATAAGCGAACATTATCCGCACCGGGAATTTTTTCAATAATGGCCTTTAGGTCATTTCCGCTTTGCATTACCAAATCCAAATCACTTCCACTAAGTGTTATTTCAATAGGTGCTGAACGGGGTATTAAACCCAATGCCGCCATTGAAAAGTTGATACTCGGGAAATTCGATTTCAAATCCTCCCGAAGCTCTTTCATGAATGTTTCGGTTGGCAGGTCTTTCAGTTCCGTTTTTGATTTTAACTGAATGGTAAATTCTGTTTTGTTAGCTGCACCAACTCCCAAACTTCCAATGCCGGTGCTTGGTCCGCCAATGTTGCTGAATACGGTTGCTACTTCGGGTTGTTGTAAAATGTAGGTTTCAATTTTCTGAGCTATAAAATTGTTTTGTTGTATAGAAGTTGATTTATCAAACTCCAGCGCCATTCTGAACTTTCCCTGGTCGCCTGTTGAGATTAGTTCTTTACCAATAATGCCTTGTTTCATAATGCCCAAAGTCATTACAAAAAGCAACAAAACAATTCCTGTAAAAATCAATTTATGGTTTAATACCCATTCTAATTGCCGGCCATACCAATTGGTGAAATTTTCTAATTGATGTTCGAACCAAAGCAAGAAGCGATTAAAGAAATTAGTGGGCTGCAAATTTTCTTTTTTACCAATACGCGAGGCCAACCAAGGGGTAAGCGTAAAACCAACCAATAAACTGGTGAGTGTTGAAGTTACTACTACAACAGAAAATTGTTTGAGCATATCGG
>CAZLXD010000170.1:0-7172 GCA_964563185.1 uncultured Chitinophaga sp. | reverse complement strand
GTTAAATAGCCTGTACCGCCATAGGTCAAATGGTTACCGTCTATCCATATAGCATCCATATAGTTATAGAAGTTAAAGGGTTGTAGCAGATTATAAACCGTTCCCGGAAAACTAGAGCCTTGGGTAAAGGGTAAAAAGGATGACATGGTGTTATTCAGGAAAGTAATTCCGAAAGCCGGACGCTTAACCCCATAACCTTTCACCCCCTGGCAATCTGCATCGGGCATTGTGCCGTTGTAAACAAAAAAGGAGTTCAATACGGTATCGCAGCCTATGCGGTCGTTTGTAAAACATCCCAAATCAAAATCGTTCCAGCTTCCTATTAATACATCGTGGTAGCCTTCTGTGTTTCGGTTTACAATGTTGTAGTGGCAAAACAGGGTGTTGTATAAGTTGGCATCGGCAGGGTTTTCGTAGGCATACACCATTAGGTGAACATCTATGTTAAGCGGGTTGCCGTATTTGGTATGGTCTACATTGCCGCGGTCGCTGTAAATAATATAGAGCGCTTCATCGCCCCGTATAACAGGGGTTTCGCCACTAAGGGGCTCATACTGAAAGTTGCCGTTCTTATCTTCAAAAGGTGCCAGCAGCAAAGGCTCGCCATTGCCGGTGTTGCCGTTGCCGGGCCAGCTCAGTATATCGGCAGGGGCGGTGTAGCCTAAATCTTTCCAGTGTATTTTATGGTAATCAATATCGCTCTGCTTTAGCTTCCACACCTTGTTGTAGCGCTGGGCATACGCGGCATTATAAGTATTGCCAATAGGCCCGTAGCGGTAGTTGGTAAGGCTATCATCGTACTTGCCGGTAGATATATGCAGCACCCCGTAGGTATCATCAAAGCCGCCTATCCATAAATTGCCGGCAAACAGGGCATGGGTGCCCGAATCTTTCGGCACGGCAAAACCGGCTGTTACCCCTGTAGAAGATACAAACCCGTTGGCATAAAACTTTGCCGCAAAGTTGTTGGTGGAAATGGTAGCGGAATCAATGGCTAGTGCAGAAGCCTGTTGCAAAGCAAGCAGGCAAAGGCAGGTAAGTAAAGTGTATTTCATGGTTTAGTGTTTACTTACAAATGACGGCACATTTGCGCAATCAATTGTCATGGAATTGTAAAAAGATGAGGGGGAAGGCCCAAGGCTGTGTCTTCACAGCCCTTAGCGCCCATACAGTTTACCCGGGGCGGTGCCCGCACCGCTTTAAAGCCCATGCAAGGTCTTTACTTTTATATTTAATTGCAGCTTCAATTTGTTTTTATGAGCGAACTCAAAGTAATTTCCTACAACGTAAACGGTATCCGTTCCGCCATTACCAAAGGTTTTGTCGATTGGCTGAACGATGCCTCGCCCGATGTAATTTGTTTGCAGGAAATAAAAATTGCCCGCAAAGATTTCGACCCCAAACCCTTTGAAGCCATCGGCTATAACACCTACATTTTCCCCGCAGTAAAACCGGGCTATAGCGGGGTGGCTATTTTCAGCAAACACAAAGCCGACAACATTGTAGAAGGCACCGAAAAACATGAGTATGATAAAGAAGGAAGAAACATACGCATGGATATTGGCGACCTGAGCATTATGAGTGCTTACTTTCCCAGCGGCACCACAGGCGATGAACGCCAAAGTGTAAAAATGGCTTACCTCGATTTCTTTTTCGATTATGTAAATGAGCTGAAGAAGAAGCGCCCCAAACTTTTAGTATGTGGCGACTACAACATTTGCCACCGCGAAATTGATATTCATAACCCCATCAGCAATAAAGATACCTCCGGCTTTAAACCCGAAGAGCGCGCCTGGATGGAGAAGTATTTCAACTCGGGCTTTATTGATACGTTCCGCCACTTCCACCCCGAACCGCACCAGTACAGCTGGTGGAGCTTCCGCGCCAATGCCCGCGCCAACAACAAAGGCTGGCGCATTGATTACATAGCCGCTACCAAAAACCTGGAAAAGAATTTAGTGGAAGCGCAAATGTTTCAGCAGGTAAAACACAGCGACCACTGCCCGGTATATTGTAAGATGAAAGTTTAGTTGACGGTTCGCAGATAACAGTTCACAGAAAAATGAAAAACAACCGCCAATCCATCTTCACCATCACACTCGCTTTTTCGGTAGTGTTAATCGTGCTTTTCTTTATAGCCCTGTTCAACGGTTTGCTGGGCGAATGGAGCCACACAGGCGATGACTTTTGCGAAGCCTCGCGCCCGGGTATAGTAAAGCAACCCGCTAACACCGTCAGCAACATAGGCTTTGTTATTGCCGGGCTTGCGGCTGCGTGGCAGTTATCGCGCAACAGGTTCGCTCAAACACAAAACGTTTTTAACCAAAGCAATTTTACGGCTACCTTCTTTTCGTGCATGGCGGTTTTCTTAGGCCCGGCTTCTATGGCTATGCATGCCACCGAAACACGCTTAGGCGGTTTTCTGGATATGCTGTCTATGTATCTGATTGCTGCCTTTACAGCCTCCTACGCCATGCAGCGCTTCTTTAAATATTCCTCTGCGGTTTTCACGGTAGTGTTCTCTTCCATAGTGCTGTTTTGTGTGTATGCGCAACACCTGCCCATTAAACCTCCGGTAGTGGGCTTCTTCGGCAGTTTTCTGTTTGCCGTTTTTATAGGAGTAACCATTGTGTTTGAATCGCTCAACTCTTTTGTGCGCAAATACGACCACGAAATAAAGTGGGGCATATTCAGCCTCAGCTCGCTGCTTATTGCTTTTCTTATCTGGAATTTAGAAAGAAGGGTAGATGCCTTTTGCGATCCGCACTCGCTTATACAGGGCCACGCCATCTGGCATCTGCTCGATGCGCTGGCCGTTTATTTTCTGTTCCGCTTTTATGTAAGCGAGCACCATGAATGATGGTTGTCATGCAGATGAGAAACAGATAGTTAGTAACATTGTGCTACACTAAATACAGCTATTATGCCAAACAGCAACTGGGAAAACTTCTATAAGCATTTAGGCATTTTATGTTTTGCAGTGGCTTCAGCCGATAAAAAAATTACGGCCGCTGAAACGGAAAGATTTATAGAAGTAATAAACGAACACTGGAAAAGCCTCGAAGACAGCACCGATGAATTTGGCACCGATGCCGTGTTTGCAGCCGAATCGGTTTTCGACTGGCAGATAGAAAGCTTTGTAACGGCTGAAGAGGCCTACAATACTTTTTGCCAATATGCCACCGATAACAAAAGCATGTACACCCCAACTGTAAAAATAAAACTGCTTCAAACGGCCGAGGCAATCGCTTCTGCCTTTTCGGGCAAAAACAAGTCGGAGGTAGTAATGCTTTCGAGGTTGCAGGAGTTTTTAAGGAAACTCTGAATCTGTTTTTTACACTTATTGGCAACCCTCCCATAATTTATTGAATAGCATTTGCGTTATAGGTAGTATATGCAACACCGCTACCTATGTTACCGCTACTTACCCTGCTGCTGGTGTTGCCATCGTGCCTTCCGCCCGATGTAAAAGACAATACCTCCCAAACGTTTGAAGAAGTCCGCCTTCGCCAACAAGTAAAATCCTTAAGGGCTTTTGCCGAAACACAAAATGCCTGCTGCACCTACGGCATATTTATAGATATGAGTAAGCCCAGTTGGGAGAACCGCTTCTTTGTAGTCAATCTGCAAAACGATTCAATAGTCATTAGCGGCTTATGTGCGCATGGTGGCGGCAGGCAATACAACGGAGAGAAGGTCATCTTCAGCAACGAGCCGGGCAGTTTGCTTTCCTCCGAAGGGCGTTACAAAATAGGCGCTAAGTACCACGGGGCCTTTGGTATGTCGTACCGTTTGCACGGCCTCGATGCCACCAACAACAAAGCGCTGGAGCGGGCGGTGGTTTTTCATTCCATGGGCTGCATACCCGATGAAGAAGGCGAACCCATTTGCATGAGCAACGGCTGCCCCATGGTTTCGCCCAATGTATTAAAGCGCACCGCTGCCCTTATTGACCAAACACAGCAACCTATGCTGATGTGGATTTATAAATAACCACTCGCTCGTCATTGCGAGCGGAACGAAGTGGAGCGAAGCAATCTCTAATGTGTTGGAGATTGCTTCGCTTCGTAAATGACGCTCCCTTTTCTGGTTTCAAAAGACGCTTACCTTTACGCATCACCACTCAACTAAGGTTTATGCGTTCACTCTTCCTTCTCCTTTCTGCTTTACTGTTGTTTACCGCTTGCAACAACAAGGCAACAAAATCTTCCGAAAGCAACGCTTCCATTTCCGAATACTTTACCTATACCACCGAAGAGCAACAAAACGCGGGCGTAAAAATGATTCCCGTGCAAACCGCCAAAGGCACCTTTAAAGTATGGACCAAAAAAATTGGCAACAACCCGCGCATAAAAGTTTTGCTGCTGCATGGCGGCCCTGCACTCACCCACGAATACATGGAATGTTTTGAAGCCTTTTTACCAAAAGAAGGTTTTGAACTTATCCAATACGACCAACTGGGCTCTTACTACAGCGACCAGCCTACCGATAGTTCGCTGTGGACGCTGGAACGTTTTGTAGAAGAACTGGAACAGGTGCGCGTAGCACTGGGCTTAAACAAGGATAACTTCTACCTGCTCGGCAACTCATGGGGCGGAATTCTGGGAATGGAGTATGCCTTGAAGTATCAGCAAAACCTGAAAGGCTTAATAGTATCAAACATGACGGCCGACTTTGCCAAGTATGGCGCTTACAATGCCAAACTCCGCACACAAATGCGTAAGAGCTTAGTAGACTCTTTAGAGAGTTTTGAAAAGAAGAACGACTACCTAAACCCCGTGTATCAAAAACTGGTGTTCGATGAATATTACTGCCAACACATCCTCCGCAAGCCTGCTGCCGAATGGCCCGAGCCGGTGCTGCGTTCGTTTAAGCACGTTAACCAACCCGTGTACGAAATACTGCAAGGCCCCAGCGAGTTTGTGCCGGGCGGCCGCTTAGTAGGTTGGGAATGCTGGAGCCGCTTAAAAAACCTGACCGTGCCTACCTTAATGATTGGCTCGCGCTACGACACCATGAACCCCGAAGAAATGGAACAGATGAGCCAATTAGTGCAGCACGGCACTTACCTGTATTGCCCTACCGGTGGGCACCTGAGCATGTGGGACGCCCAACAGGAATACTACCCCGGCATTATCCGGTTTATAAAGGAGGTGGATGGGAGGAAGTAGCCTTTAGCTATAAGAAACAGAAGTGGTGCCATTACTTAAAGAGTTGTCTCCAACCGCTACTGTTGATAGACGGTGACAACACGACCATGTGAAAAGAGTGTAATCACAAATAGCTTTGAGCTAATATCATTTAGCTTTAGGCTAAACTCATATAGCAATAAGCTAATTACATATAACCGTAACCTAATTTAATCTAATAATACCCTAATTGCATATAGCAATAGACAAATCTCATCTAACGGCAACCTAATTACATATAGCGGTAAGCTAAACTCTAATAGCTAAAAGCTTAGTTAACGGAGGTTCAAGCAAACTCCCCTTATCCGTCCCATCCGTGTTATCCGCGTTCCATTGTATTCCCATTGTGTTTTCCTTTTCTTTTCTTCGCCCGCATAAACCTTGTGTAGTATGAAAAAGCACCTGCCACTCCTCGCCCTTTCGTTGTTTGTTATGTTGCTTACCTCCTGCGGGGGCGGCAGTAAAAGTGCTGAAACCCAAAAACGCGAAGCCAAAGGCGGAGTAAAATATGGCGGGGTGTTTCGCTTTAACGAAACCGAGTTTTACAAAAGCCTTTACCCGCACGGCATTACCGAAGTGGTGGGCCACCGCATTACCAATCAGGTGTACGAAGGCCTGGTGCGCTTTAACCAAAAAGACTTAACCATTGAACCTTGCTTGGCGAAGGGTTGGGAAGTGGACAGCACCGCTACCGTTTACACTTTCCATTTGCAAGCGGGAGTGGTGTTTCACGATGACGAGTGCTTTCCGGCAGGCAAAGGCCGCGAAATGAAAGCACAGGATTTTGAATACTGCTTTAACCTGCTTTGCGCCCCCGACCCTAAAAACAACGGCTTTACTTTTTACCGCGATGTGCTAAAGGGTGCCAACGACCTATACACCGCCCGCGAAAAAAAGCAACACGATGCCGATGAACATGCCGCACTGGGCGTAAAGGCTTTAGATGATTCCACCCTGCAAATTACGCTGGCTAAACCCACTTCCGATTTACTGAACCGCCTCGCCCTGCCGTTTGCCGCAGTATTCCCTAAAGAAGCGGTAGAGAAATACAAAGGCGAAATACTGAACCACACCGTAGGCACCGGCCCCTTTGTAATTAAAGCCGTTAAAACCGATGAGGCCGTGGTAATGGCACGCAACAAAAACTACTGGGGGCACGATGAGTTCGGCAATCAGCTTCCTTACCTCGATGGTATAAAGGTGTCGTTTATTAAAGAAGACAAAACCGAAATGATGGAACTGGCAAAAGGTAATTTGGAAATGAAATACCGCCTGCCGTTTTCTATGATTGATGAAATACTGGATGAGAACAAACAACTGAAAGGCGACTACAAAAAATTTCAGCTGCAAATTACGCCCGAGTATGCCATACAGTTTTATGGCTTTTTAGTGCTGGACCCTGTGTTTAAAAAGAAGGAAGTGCGCCTGGCATTTAACCACGCCATCGACCGCGCCAAAATTGCCGACTTTACCGCCAAAGGTGAAGGCACTCCCGCATTCAACGGCTTTGTGCCGCTGGGCTTACCCGGCTACGATAACGCACAGGTAAAAGGCCACACCTTCGATGTAAAAAAGGCGAAGGAGTATTTGGCCAAGGCAGGCTACCCCGATGGTAAAGGCTTTCCGAAAATTACTTTGGAAATAAACAGCGGTGGCGGAAGAAACCTTGATGTGGCCGAAGCCATTAAGAGCATGCTTTCGCAAAACCTGAATATAGAAATTGACCTTTCGCAGGTGGTGTGGGCACAGCACACCAATAATGTGGAGTTAGGCAAAACCAACTTTTGGCGCTTTGGCTGGGTGGCCGATTACCCTGACCCCAACAACTTCCTGAATTTGTTTTATGGAAGGAATGTGCCGGCTACTATGGAAGAAGCGGCTTACACCAATCCATCGCGTTACAAGAACCCTGCGTTTGATGCACTGTACGAAAAGGCATTGGTAACTACCAATGAAGCCGAACGCAACAAATTATACGCTCAA
>CAZLXD010000169.1:5470-7245 GCA_964563185.1 uncultured Chitinophaga sp. | reverse complement strand
TAGCTGCACACTGCGCAACCTATCTGCGTTCAAGATTTATGCGCCTAATCCTTTTATTTTTTTCAAAAAAAAACCTGCATTTTTTTCAGCGGAAAGTAAAGGTCTTTTTGTTGCACCATACTTTGGTTTCGTAAGGCTGTATGCTATAGGTAACGGCCTCGTTGTACAGGTTATACTTCTTTACCATTTGGTCGCTCACCTCTACCTGCTCTCCGTAGTAAAAGGCCTTCAGGCGGCCGTTTATATCCTGATATACCAATATATCGTTATCGGCTTCAAAACTCAGCGGCAGGTAGCGCTCCAGCCAGTATTTCTTCCCTTTATACCAACACCAGAAATTTTTCCCCTTATCGGTATAGGCTACCAGGTTTTCCTTTACCAGCAAATCAAGCGGGCGGTCTTCCATTAATATGGTTTCCTCGCCTTTGTAATACACCACCAGTTGCTTTAATAACGACATATAAACCACAAACTCCTGCCCGGTGTAATACTCGTTGGTTACGTTGGTCATGGTTTCGCGCAGCTCTCCTTGGTCGAAGTATTTAAAGTTGCCGTATTGGTCGGCATATACCATTATGTCGCGGTCCACCAAATAGTTGGCCGGCTCATACACTTCCAGCGTATGTATTTCGCCCCGGTAAAACACTTTAAAGTTGTTATTGCGGTCCATGTAAGCCAGCAGGTTATCGCCAATTTTAGCCCTGCGTATATCGGTTCGCTCAATCACTCTGGTTTCGCCATTATAAAACACATTTAACTCGCCAATAGAGTTGGTCCAGGCAATCAGGCTGTCGGAATAATACAGCGAATCAATATCGGGCCGGAAAAAGTTCTCAAGGGTAATAAACTTGTCCTCGTAAAGGAGCTTTAGCTGGTTAAAGTTTTGGTAAATGAACCAGTTGTCGGTCATGTAGTAATTGGGTGCATTATCGTTTACCGTGTAGGCCTTGCCCTTGTAGTACACCTTAAGGCGGTTGTTAGCCCCTATGTAGGCAAATATGTTATTGCGCCCTACCTTAAACGAACGCAGGGGTAGGTTTTCGAGATAATTGGATTGCCCGGCATCAAACAGGTAAACAAAGTTGTTTACATCCTGAAAGGGCGCCATGCACTGCCCGAACGATTGCAAGGAGGAGAAAAAGAACAGGAGAAAGATGAGGATATATTTCATTGAACGAAAGTGAAGAAAGCAGAACTATTTCAGAAGCAGGCCGGCCTCTGCTTCTTTGCTGTTTTTTTTAACAAAAAGAATTTACCGCCTTATGCAACGCTTTGGGCACATCTGCCTGTCATATATATAACGGAACTTGCAACCGTAGTTAGTTTTTGGTTTTTAAGGTTTTTGATAGTTTTCCCAAACGGAATCCCGGCCTGTAAGTCGGGATTTTTTTTTGTTTCCCATGCTCCCTGCTTTACTGTAAATATTTACATCTTAGCTTTTGTGCAACAACAAACGCGCTATCAATTCCGCAACTGGGCAGGCAACGTTCACTCGGTAGCCGAAAGTTACTTTCAGCCCGAAACCGAGAAAGAGATAACCGAAGCCCTTACCCGCAGCCATAAAATGCGGGTGGTAGGCACAGGGCACTCCTGGTCCGGCATCTGCTGCAGCAACCACACCCTGCTTAACCTTGATTACTACAACAAAGTGCTGCACCTTGATAAGGAAAAACTACAGGTAAAGGTGCAGGCGGGCATCAAACTGTGGCAACTGAACGAATACCTCGATAAACAAGGCTTAGCACTAAATAACCTGGGCTCCATAGCCCGCCAAA
>CAZLXD010000169.1:889-5460 GCA_964563185.1 uncultured Chitinophaga sp. | reverse complement strand
GCCGGAGCCATTAGCACGGGCACACACGGCACGGGAATTAACTTTCCGGTGCTTGCCGGGCAAATAGAAGAGTTCAGGCTCATAAAGCCCGATGGAACTATTCTTGACATTCATCATCAAACAAACAGGGAACTATTCAATCTGGCAGCGGTTAATCTTGGTGCGCTGGGGGTTATTTCGGAAGTAACGCTGAATGTAGTGCCCGGCTACCAACTTTTAGACCAAACCTATGTAGCCGACCTGCATAAAGTGATTGATAATTTAGACACACTTGTAAACGAAACTGACCACTTTAAGCTTTGGTGGTTTCCGCATGTAGATAAAGTAGTGGTTTATCGTTACACCCGCACGCAGCAACCCGCCAACGATTCCCGCCTTCGGCAATGGCTTATGGACGAATTCCTTTCGGTGAATGTTTACAGGCTGCTTTTGAGGGTAGGAAATATAAACCGCGAGTGGCGCAAAAACATTAACCGGGTGCTGGTGCAAAAATTTATTCAACCATTAACCCGAACCGAGAAAAGCTACAAGGTATTTAACGTGCCCGAACCGCCTGTACACAGAGAGGTAGAGTGGGCTTTTGACCTGAGCATTGCCAAAAATTTACTGCGCGAATACACCAACATGATTAATGCCTCAAAGCACCGCATTAACTTTATACAGGAAATACGCTTTACGCAGGCTGATGAATATGCCTTAAGCCCCTGCTACGGCCGCAACACCATGTGGCTGGGCGCTTACAATGCCGATAATTTTGGCTGGCCGGAACTAATGGCAGATTTCGAAACTTTAGCCATAAAATACAGTGGCAGGCCGCACTGGGGTAAAGAGTTTAACATATCGGCAACATATTTGAAGGAGCAATACCCGTTGTTTAACCGGTTCAACACACTTCGCCAGCAGTTTGACCCTGAAGGAAAGTTACTGAACAATTACACAGAACGTATTTTCTTATAGCTTACACACAAACCCGCATACATGAGTTTTAGATTAGAACTGAAGGCTGCTATGCTTATAACTCTGCTAATGTTATTGTGGCTCGCACTTGAGTTTATGGTGGGCCTGCACGACCGGTTTATTGCCTATCATCCTTATTTAACCATGCTGGCAATGGTTATTCCCGTACTAGTTACCCGCACCGCTTTAGTTGCAAGGCGCGAAGAACTGCGCGGGGAAATGAGTTTCAGGCAGGCGTTGGTATCGGGCTTAACCATAGCGGCCATGTGTGCGGTGCTGGCTATTCCGGCCCAACTCATTTTCCATTACCTTATTAACCCCGATTTTTTCGACAACATGATAAAGTATGCCGTAGAAAACGGAAAAAGCAGCCCCGAAGAAGCAGCGCATTACTTTAATGTGCAGTCTTATCTGATTCAGAGCGTAATGGGCACACTTATTTTCGGGGTGGTAATTGCTTTAGTAGCAGCCTATTTGCTTCGTACAAAAACGGTGGAATGAAAACACTCTTCTCTTTCACATTCTTAGCGTTCTTCTCACTTATCACAGTTTCAGGCCTTGCACAAAACAAGGAAGAGGAGGAACTTAAAGCATACTACCTGGTGCTGCTAAAGAAAGGGCCTAACCGCAACCAGGACAGCCTTACAGCCGCCCGCATACAAAAGGAACATTTGGATAACATCAATCGGCTGGCTGCCATAGGTAAGCTGAATGTAGCCGGTCCCTTTTTAGATGATGGTGACTATCGGGGAGTATTCATTTTTGATTCAGGCAACGAACAGGAGGTACGCAGCTTAGTAGAAAGCGACCCCGCGGTAAAAGCAGGCCGCCTTACCTACGAACTCCATCCCTGGATGACCCAAAAGGGCATTTGTTTTAAATAACAGCCCTGATATTTACAACAGAGTTTATCAGAACGCCCTAAGTAACTAATGTTACGTTTTGGGTGATGTGTATTTAAATATATTTGCCACCCGAAACAGGGCAACTTTTTCTCTCTGTTTTTACCTGCTGATGAAATGGATTTACGGAACATGGTGGAAGTGGCTGAGCGCGGTTATACTTGTATATGTGGTTATTGGCGGTTTTCTGGTACCATTAGGGCCAGGAGTAACCCAAATAAGCCCCTCTGTTTTTAAACCTGATACAGTTTATACTTTTCGCATTAAAGCGTACCATGCCCATTTCCAATCGCCACAGGCGGGCAAGGTGCAACTGTGGTTTAAAAATCACTTTACCTATTTCTCCCCTCTTTCGGTTAAAGTAATCAGTAACAATGAACTGGAAGCCACCTTTGCCATTGGCTCAGTGCAACAGGCTAAAATTATACCTTCTTCTTTTGACATAGTAATCAACGATGAGGCAGATGGTACTTTTGCGCTTCGGGAAGGACTGACTTTGGCTAAGTTAAAAACAGTTGACTCCGCTTCTACCCTTCTGGCAACCATTACCGAGCCTGAAGTAAAAAACAACAAGCATCAGTTATTTTGCTTTCCCTATCGCGAAATTCTGTATGAAACTATCCGGAATACCTTCTTCCATGTTCCTATGTGGTTTATTATGACCATGCTGGTGTTTACCTCTTTTATCGGCAGTATTATTTACTTAATGAAAGGCCGCAATGATTGGGACACACTTGCGCACCAGGCGGTAGTGGCTGCACTGTTGTTTGGTGCTTGTGGCTATTTTACGGGTTTAATATGGAGCAAATACACCTGGTATATAGGCGTTAGTTGGGGCGATGTTATCCGCAAATTGTTGTTGGAAGATATTAAGATGGCCGCAGCGTTGGTAGCTATTTTCTTTTATGTGGCGTACATCATTATCCGCGAAAGTATCGAAGACGTCAACAAGAGCAAAAAGGTTTCTGCCGTTTACAATATCTTTTCCTTTGTGGTATTTATTCTTTGTGTTTTTGTATTACCCCGTCTTACCGACTCTATGCACCCGGGTAACGGAGGCAACCCGGCTTTCAGTAAATATGATTTAGACAGCACCCTTCGCATGTTCTTTTACCCCGCAGTTATAGGTTGGATTTTGTTCGGCTTTTGGGTTTTATCTATTCTTATCCGTTTGCAGTTTATTGAACAAAAACAAAAGACATGAGCAAATACGCGTTAACCATACTCTCCTTTTTCTTTACACTTGCTTCGTTTGCACAAGGCGATACCGGAGAGCAGAACATTTTCAAAAGTAACCTGAAAATTTATGTAGTAGTGGCGGTGTTGGTGATCATTCTTTCGCTGCTGTTTGCATTCATGTTTGTCATTGAACGCAGACTGAAGAATCTGGAGAAGTAGCCACTCTTCTTTCATACCAACCGTACTTTACCCTCGTTAGCCAGCATTACCCTGCTTGGTATTTTTTTGTATATTGAAAACGACTTAGGTAAACACCGGTGGGGCATCCGCCTGTGTTTGAATTCTCGTTTTGAATGGCAGTACTACTTGAATTAAAATCATTTTCCGACTCAAGAGGATCTTTGAGCGTTCTTGAAGATTTTCAAATCCCTTTTCAGATAAAGAGATTTTTCTACATATATAATGTTGACAATAGTAACAGAGGAGGGCACCGTCACATACAAACCTTGCAGGCTGCTATCTGTCTGAAAGGGAACTGTAAAATTTATAGTAATGACGGTAAGGGGCAAAAGAAAGTATGGAACATGGACTCGCCCAGAAAGTGCCTGCTTCTTGAGCCGAACGACTGGCACGTTATGTTTGACTTTACTAATGACGCCATATTGCTTGTAGCAGCCAACACAAATTTTAATCAGAGTGACTATATTTTCGAAAGATATCCAGACGATACCTTTTCTTGATTTAAGAGAAATAAATCGTTGCTACAGCAAGGCTTTTCATCTTTTGCTCGATGAAGTATTGGATAGCCCTAATCTGATACTTGGAAAGAATGTTAGTGAATTTGAAAAAGAATTTGCGAGTTACTGTCGGGCAGATCACTGTGTAAGCACCGGGAATGGTTACGATGCGCTATACATAGCAATAAAATCTCTTGAGCTAGATATTGGCTCTGAGATAATTGTCCCTGCCAATACCTACATTGCGTCAATACTAGCAGTATCTGCAAATCAACTAACCCCCGTATTTGTAGAACCATCCATGAGCACTTACAATATTGATATTGATCTTATTGAAAAAGCCATTACTCCGAAAACAAAAGGCATACTGGCAGTACACCTGTACGGCAGAGCATGTAACATGGCGGCTATTAATGAAATAGGAAAAAAATACAATCTGAAGATTATTGAGGACTGCGCTCAGGCTCATGGCGCGGAATTCGACAAAAAGCCGGTCGGATCACACGGAGACATAGCAGCATTCAGTTTCTATCCAAGCAAAAACTTAGGAGCACTGGGTGATGCCGGAGCTATTGTTACAAACAACAAGGAACTTTTTGCTAAAGCCGCTTTAATCAGAAATTATGGGTCTGGAGAAAAACACCTTCACACCATGAAGGGATTAAACAGTCGGTTAGATGAACTGCAGGCCGCTTTCCTACGCCTGAAACTTTTGGATTTAGATAAGTCCAATTGCTACCGCAGGCAATTAGCTCACACATACACAAAATCGATAAACAATCCTCACATAACTTTA
>CAZLXD010000169.1:0-879 GCA_964563185.1 uncultured Chitinophaga sp. | reverse complement strand
AACTTTACCTTCAATTCCGTTTGATGAGAAAGAACATGTCTGGCATCTTTTTGTCGTTAGAACCAAATGGAGAAATCTGCTCATTCAACATCTAAAAAAAAATGGCATTGATACGCTTGTGCATTATCCAATACCGCCACATAAACAAAATGCCTATAAGGAGTTCAATGATACATATCTTCCCAAAACTGAAGAGTTACATGACCAGGTTTTAAGCATTCCATTGAACTCTACTATTACTAACACCAAAGCAGACCAGATCATTACAGCACTCAACCTTTTTACTCCATGAATTTAAGTGTAGTCATTCCTGTTTACAACGCAGCTTCAACAATAGCGGAGCTTGTCGAAGAATTGAAATTTAACCTAACCAACATCCCTTATGAAGTTATACTTATAAACGACTGCAGTACCGACAAAACTGAAGTCATCTGCAATATGATAGCAAAAGAGAATACAAATGTGACATTTGTTTCCTTGCGTAAGAATGCCGGAGAGCATAATGCTGTAATGTGTGGGCTAAACCATTCCAAAGGAAAATACGTTGTAATTATTGACGATGATTTCCAAAACCCTCCCTCGGAGATTGTAAAGCTTTATAATGAGATAGAAAAGGGCTTTGATGCGGTATACTCAAAGTATACCCAAAAGAAGCACTCCGTATTCCGGAACGTTGGCAGTATACTTGCCAATATGGTAGCCAATATCCTCCTTGATAAACCAACTAATCTGTACTTATCCAGTTTCAAAATAATCCGCAACGATGTAGTGCAGGAGATAATTAAATACAAAGGCCCCTTCCCCTACATAGATGGTTTGCTTCTAAGGGTTACCTCGAACGTAAGCAGTTTAACAGTAAACCACTCCGAAAGAAGAGTA
>CAZLXD010000168.1:0-7266 GCA_964563185.1 uncultured Chitinophaga sp. | reverse complement strand
TTACCGTTACCACCTTTAACCTTATTGGCGATGGTTTAACCGATGCCATGGACCCGCGCTTAAAGCAGTAAGCCGGTAGTATTTATAAATAATAAGAGAAGCCCGCAGTTGCGGGCTTTTTGTTTGTTAAGGTTTTGCCCCTACGGGGCAATTTTTTCGGCTTGCTTCTTACTCTCTACCAATATTAAATCCCTAACGGGATTTTTTGTGCCGTAGGCACTAAATACCGGTAGCCCATTCCCACTCCCCGCCCTACCACCTGCGGCAGCAAGCGTTTCAAAAAATAAATACCGACCTATGATGGAGGAATTCTATATGGTAACATCTCCTTTAAAGCCTGTAATACTACCTGCCGGTAAGGCTTTCTACCTGTTTTGAGGGAAGATTCAAAAACCTGACTGCCGGTAAAAAATAGCTGGATAGGCAATAAATGGACAAAAACAGGCAATAACATCACTACTATAATATATTTAATTGATTAGCTATTTTAAAACAATGGTTAGCTACTCTATTTAATTAGTCATTAGTATAAAAAAACTGGTTATCTGATACAATATATTAGTCCTCAATTAAAAATAATTAGTCTTCAATTAAATAAAACTAATACGCAATTATATTCAATCAATCCTCAATAATATATTATTAGTCCTTAAAAGCAAATCATCAGTCAGCAGTTTAAATAAATTGGTTTATACAAATTGTGGACTAATGTTTTTAAATGCAGGATTTATATTTTTTAATTCAGGAGTAATATTTTAAAGTGTAGGATTATTAATTTGTTCTGTCTAACTAATTATTTTTTATTGCTGACTGATTATTTTAATCAGAGGAACTGTTTTTTAAAATACAGGATTGCTTTTTTAAATCGGCAAGCTTGTTTTTTGTATCGCAGAACCTGTTTTTTAAATTCGCATACATATGTTATTAATTCCTGACTTATGAAACGTATCTTCAGTGAATCTGCGGGCAACATGGTTGACAAAATAGCCAAGGTGCTATCCTTCTTTGGCAAACACTTAGCCGACTTTACCGCTTACGACCCTCAGTTAAACGCCTCCTTCCGCGATGCATGGCACCAGGCCTGGCTGGATGCCGCACACCGGCTTCCGAATAAAGAGGTAGAGGAAGTTGTTTTTGCAGATAACCTACTTACAGAGGCAAGTGAGAAGGCCCTGGCCGACTGCCGGGCCAAGTACACGCAGGTAAAATACTATGCGGGCAGGGCGTTCCCTAACAATAAGGCGGTAATGAAGGAGTTTGGCGAGGGCGCTTACAGCAAGGTAAGCACCAGCCGCCTGCGCATGGTGGGTTTTATGGAGGCACTGCATGGCGTGGCGGAAAAATACAAGGTGCAGTTGCTGGCTGCCGGGCTTACACAACCGCAAATTGACGAAATAAACGCTCTGGCCACCGAACTGCGCAACAAAAACACGGCACAGCAATTAAAAAAGAAGGAGCGCCCCACCGAAACCCGCAAGCGCACCGAGGCGCTGAATACTTTTTATGCCTACGGGCAGCGGGTGGTAGAAGCCGCGCGTTTTATTTACCGCGATAACGAGGTGCTGCGCAAGGAGTTTGTGCTTATGCAGCGCCACCACCCCAAAAACACCACCCAGTGGGTAAACATAAGTGCCGGGGCCGTGCGCAAACTAACAATGGTTGGTTTGGTAAAGAAAACAAACAGCAAACTGGTAAACACCGGCACCCAAAGCGTGGAATACTGGCATGCCAACCGCATTAGCGAAACGCCTTCGGTTACTTACTCCTTAAAAGCAGGCGAAACCATTGCTATTGAAGCCCCGCAGCCCGCCAAAAAATTTCTGGTAATAAAAAACACCGCCCACAAAGCCGTAAGGCTGGTGGTAAGAAAGGAGAAGGTGGGTTAGAAGCAGGAGCCGGAAGATAAGAACCAAGAGTGCAGAAACTCAGCCGCTGCCGGTCGCCTCACCGGCAGTTTCACGCCAACAGTGGTTGGCGGGGCAACCACAGGTGTTCGGAAGATTGCTTTTTGTCACCCCGAACTTGTTTCGGGGTCTCCCCTTTCAGAGTGGAGATGCTGAAACAAGTTCAGCATGACTCTCCCAAAATAGGCGAGCGTCCCGCTCGTGCTAATAACCCACCAAGCCAACGCTGCGGTTGGTGAGGACACGCCACCGCGGGGCGGTGCTTCTCAGCCTTACTTCACCTTCTTCATTAAGTTCTTCTTCTCAATAACCGAGGCGGTAAACATACCGCTGGCCAGTGCCCCGCCCACTCCGCAGGTAACCGTGTCCTGCCCGGTTAGGTAAAGGTTCTCAATGGGTGTTTGGGGTTTTAAAAAGTCAAGTGCAAAGCGCTCGGGCGAGTGGTCAATGCCGTAAATTTCCCCGTATTGATAGTTTACAAAGTGGCGGGTGCTTAGCGGGGTAGAAAGCTCGTAATAATCCACCTTGCCCCTTAGCGAGGGTTCGTATTCATACAACTTCTGCAACAGGCGCTGCGATATTTTTTCTTTAAAGGCATTGTAATCTTCCCCGCGTTTCATCCAGCGGTTGTTTTCCCATTGGCTAAACCACTCGTAAGGTGCCAGGGTTACAATTTCAACGGTGGAGTGGTTCGGGTGGCGGTTTTCCCAATCGGGGTCTTTTGCCGTAGGGAACGAAATATACACCACCGGAAACTCCGCATCGGGGTTAGCCAGGTAATCCTTAATATTCTTATCGTGGTTGTAAGTAGGGTAAATCCAGTAGTTGGGCTTACCTAAATTCAAATCCTTTTTAGAATGCTTTAAACCTATATACAAACACACATGCGCTACCGAAGGCGTTACTCCGTTTAAGTTGCTTGCTACTTTTGCTTTAGCGGCAGCATCGTTCACCAACTTAGAGTAAGTAGTAACTATGCCCGCGCTACTGATAACAACAGGGGCAAAGTATTCATCGCCATCTACCATGCGCACGCCTACGGCTTTGTTGTTTTTAATAATAATTTCCTTTACCTCGGCATTGGTATAAACCTCGCCACCGGCATTCAACACCACGGGGGCCACGCTTTCGTAAATACGGGCAGAGCCCCCTACCGGGTAGTTACCCCCATTCAAATAATGCTTAAACAAAGTAGCGTGCATTACAAAGCTGCTTTGCGAAGGCGGTAAACCGTAATCGCCAAACTGCCCGGTAAGCACGGCAATCAGTTTTTCGTTTTTGGTCAGCGAGCTTAAAACTTCTAAAGTTGTTTTGTTATTCTTTAAACTGGTTTTGCGCAACCAACCGCCCAACAGCCACTTTAGCGGCCCGCGCAAAATAATGTTGCCATAACCCTGCGCATTTTGCTTTTGCGTAATGCGCACCAACTTTAAATATTCATCAATGGCCTGTTGGTCTTCGGGTGCCGGAAAATACTCCTTCATGCGCTTGCTGAAGGCTTCTTCTCCCTTGTGGTATTCGTACATTTCCTTACCAAAGAAAATCTTGTCGTATACCTCGCCCATCTCTTCCCACTTCAACGAACCATCGGTTACATAGTTAAACATCTTCGCCATCATGGTATAAGGGCGGTGAACATCGCCTACATAATGCACGCCTACATCCCACTCATATTCCTTTCTGCGGAATACATGGGTAAAGCCACCCGGTGTATAGTGGCGCTCCAACACCAACACGCGCTTGCCTTCTTTTGAAAGAAACGCTGCGGTGCTCATGCCGCCTAACCCGGAACCTATAATAATAGCATCAAAACTTCCGGTGGGTTTTTCCTGCTTGTACGATTTACTCAGTTCTTTCATGATAGCTGAAAATAAGAATTAAACGAATGTATTACAGCCGCTGCCAAACTTCGGTGCGTTTTGAGGGCGACTGATACAGCAGTTTATAACCCGACTGCAACTGTTCATTTACTGAGCGCCACTGATAGGTGTTGGTATGGCTGAATTTTCGGCACCAGGTTACCACATAGTCGGGTTGCAACGAACAATTGTTGTTGGCATTTAAAATTACTTCGGGAGGCTGGCCCTCAATGTTGTTATTCCTTCCTAATGCCCCGTACGGATTACAGCCGTTCTTCCAGCGCAATGCAAACCAGGTAGTAGCTGCCTGATAGTTGGCCAGGTTAACAACAGGCCTCACCGCAGTTGCTCCGAAGTAATCAAACGCATGGCGGAATAACCAGATGCGATTGGTTAGCAATGCTCCCGTTTCATCCGTGCCGTAATGCGAATAACTGAGCGGCAACACCGTTGAGCCGGGCTTAATGTATTTGCTCACCGACAGATAATCTTCTTCAGCCAATGATACTTTTTGCTGATAAGGAAAGCGGAGAACAAGCAGCCATAAAAAAACCAAAACCGCTACAACTCCCGCAGAATAGCTTACCGCTTTTGGAAATGAAAAACTATTGAGCCATAATACGAGCATCAGCCAGGGCATCCACGAAATACGCGGTATCCAAAAGCCACCCAGGCAAAGCGAATAAGGCTGCACAAAAAATACCACTGCAAACAGTACAGCACTCAGCAGAAGCCCATCGGCAGCTTCCAGCTTTTGTTTACTCTTTATTCTCCAAATAATAGCTGCTATCAATAGCACGGTAAGCACTACTACCAATAGGGCAGTGGGTAGCGTTTCGCTATCGCTGAAAATCTGTAATACTTGCAGCGTTGAAAATGCTTTCCAAAGAACATCTGTTGTTTCGGGGAAATACTGGGCTTCACCGCTGTTGCTCTTTACAAACCGGTACATGAGTATGGCCACCGGTAGCATACTTACAGCTAAGGCGCTCCATCTTCTTACCAATACCTGAATGGTTGCTCTCCAACCTTGTTTACGCCATAGTGCTATAACCTCCACGGCAAAAAGAGGAGGTAATACAAATGCAAGCAACAATAAACCAAATGCATGTGTGAAATAGAGAAGGATTCCCAAGGGCAGAAGAAACAACAGTTGCAGGCGTATTTCTCCCATTCGCATACGCCACCAAATGCCCAAGTATAGCAGCGAGAAGCAAATGCCGAAACAGTAATTGAAAAAACCATAGTAGAAAAGGTAATGGCACACAAAGGGCAGCAGGAGCAATGCCAACGTGCTACTTTGCCGGTTGAATGAACGAACAAAAAACAAAGCCGAAACCGGAAACAGAATGGCCAGTACCGATAACAAAACTTTTTCGGCAGTTAATGGTGAGAAAACGAATTGCAACAGCACCATCGCAACAGTAGAAAACCAGTTGGGGTATAAACTGATATTAAGTTCGAAGTATTGCTGATAGAACGCTGTGTGTTTGCCCTTTAGCATATCCAGCAGCACGGCACTGTTGTATACATGTGCAGGCCCATCGCCTGTTACGAAATAGGGCAACCACCAAATGGGAATTATGGCGAGGCACGCTAACAGGGCTAAAAAAATAACTTCCGGTTTTCCTTTCAGGGCAGTTGTTGTTTCTAAAACGCAAGATGGAACTTTTCCGGTGGCATAAAAAAATACCCCGGGCACATCCAACAGGCCGCGGGGTATTAGGGAAAACCCAAAACAGAAGGTTTCTTTAAAACAGCATGGGTTGTGCGGCAAGGTTTCTCCTTTGCAGTTCGTCCTGTATCTTTTTCATTAGGTCGGGCACTTTTAAATCGTAAAAAAACGAGGAGCTGTAAATGGTTTGCAGTTCATCGCTGTTGAGCCCTTGTAAATAATCGCTCACCGTTTTCTTAGAGGTGCGGATGAGGTTGTATGGAATAGTTCTTTTCATAACTCTGCTTTTATCGTGTTAGTGAATCCATTCTTACTTTAGCACCACCGGTTACCTGCTCTACAAACAGTAACTCCCAAGTTTGTTTTGGCAGCAACTCTCCGTTTTCATTTTCATACACCGGCACATCCAGTGTAATTTCGGGTGCTGTTAACTCCTGTGTGGTGCCAAACACATCAATCAGGTTAACTACCGCAGGCACTTCGTGCGGGTGCAGAAATAACTGCTCAATGCGCCACAGTATTTCTATTCCTGCTTTTCCGCTTTTGCTCAACAGCGTTTGTAAGGTGTTACGCGCTATTATAAACTCGGTTTCGTGGTATTTTCCACCACTGTGCAAAAACCCGAAAAGCGATACCTCTTCGCGGCTGTAGAAAACGATTTCGTTTACCAATATCTCCTGCACGGTAAGGGTGTTGTTTATCTCTGCTTTCATGCTGTATGCTTTAATTGAAAACAAAGGTGTGCCGGCAGTGCGCAAAGTATTTGCGCGCAAAAACTATTTTCGTCAAAAAGTAATCATGCCCTTAAACCGCGAAGCCTACACCCGGTACCGATTGATTGACGCCCGCCTGCGCAGAAAGCCGCATCCGCATTTGGAAGAGTTGATTGAATATGTGAGCGAAAAATTTGACAAGCCAGTAAGCAGGCGCACCTTGCAGTTAGACTTGCAGGAAATGCGCTACAATCAGGCACTGAATTTTAATGCCCCCATTGTGTATGATAAAAAAGAGAAGTGCTACTACTACAGCGATGAGAATTACTCCATCAATAACCTGCCTGTTAGTGCCGATGAACTGCATGGGCTAGACTTTGCCATCAGCATTCTTAACCAGTTTAAACACCTGCCTGCCATACGCGAGTTTGAAGATGCTATTATAAAGATTGCCGGTACTGTGCAAGTAAACAAAGAGGCCCGTGGCGAGAGCGACCACATACAACTCGATAAGCCTTTTATTATTAAAGGAATTGAATTTGTGGAACCGATACTGAAAGCTATTTCGGAGCGCAGGGTAATAAAGTTTACCTACCAAAAGCACGGCAGCGATACCACTACACAAAATTTGCTGGAGCCATACATCATCCGCGAGTCGAAAAACTTTTGGTATGTAATAGGCAACGGCATTAGTAAAAAGGAGCATAAGATACTCACCTTTGCGCTCGACCGCATAGTAGACCTGCAACTAACCGCCCATACCTTTAGCGATGATAAAATTGACCGCAAAAATTTCTACAAAAACGTATTGGGTGTAACCATTGCCGAAGGCAAGCCCGAAAAAGTGTTGCTGTCCTTTTCGCCTGTGCAGGGGCGTTATATTAAAACCCTGCCCATTCACCACTCACAGCAAATTGTAAATGAAAGCAAGGCCGAGCTGCGCGTATCGTTGGAGTTGGTGGTAAACACCGAACTTAAAATGCAACTGCTTAGTTACGGAGCTAATGTAAAAGTGTTGCAACCCAAAAACCTGGCAGAGGAAATGAAAGCCACTGCCGGGCAGATGCTACAGTTTTACGGGGAGTAAAATCCGGTTAAGCCTTTACACCATCCCA
>CAZLXD010000167.1:0-7281 GCA_964563185.1 uncultured Chitinophaga sp. | reverse complement strand
AAGTGTTAAAGTGTTAAGGTGTTTAAGTGTTAAGGTGCGAAGGTGCAGCATTACCACAAACATTAACACATTAACACCTTGGCACATTCGCACGTATTACTTCCCTCTTATTAAATGAATAATCCCTCCCCCTTTCTTTTCACCGCTCAGTGGCTTTTTTACCAAACCGCCTAAGCGCTGTTCGTAGTAGAAGCCCGCGTACAAATACACCGCATCGTTCAAAGGCTTGCCGCTTTTCTGGTCGCGGCCGTCCCAGTTTATTTCGGGGTCTTCGGTGCGGAATACTTCTTCGCCCCAGCGGTTATAAATGCGCATTTCAATTTTAGGCACAAAGCGGTAGGGCTTAAACGGATGGAACACATCGTTCTGCCCATCGCCATTGGGAGTAAAGGTATTGGGCAATACGTAGTAAGGGCAGTTATCGATGCAGAACACATTGCTGTAGCGGCTTTGGTTGCCTATACGGTCAATGGCAGTTACGGCATAGCAACCGGCAAGGTTATCGTTGAGGATATGCTGGTAAGTAGTATCGTCTTTCGAGGTAATACTATCCAGCAAAACCATGCCCGCTGAATCGCTTCCGTAGTAAATGTAGTAGCGGGTAATATCGCTGGCGCAGGTATCGTTCTGATTGCTCCAACTCAAATAGTTGATATACTCAGTGGCGTTCCAGGGCTGGCCGTTGTACTGGTCGCAATCGTTGCGGACGGTAAGCGTGGGCGGACAGGGCGGCACGGTATCCACCGGCACACCGCATTCTTCCTGCGATTTATTGATGAGCGGCTTAGGAAACACATCTAACGAATAGTGCCCGTAGGCTTTTACATAGTAGCAATAGGTAGAGTCGTTGGTTAAGCCTGCATCGGCATACTGGTGAGTGTATGAAATACCAATAGAATCGAACAGCGAGGTGGTTTTATTGAAACGGAAAACCGAGAAGCTGTCGTTGGTCCACGGAACGTTTTCCTGCCAGCTGAGCACCAGTGCCTGGTCGCTTGGCGCCACACTTAAAAATACCGATGAGGCCGGTGTGGTTACTCCCACCGTATCGTTGTTGGAATAAAAAATAACCGCATAACTCCACGGAGTGGTTTTGGTATCGAGCCCGGTATCGGTAAACGAAGTGTCGTTTAACGCGGCAAAGGAGTTGGCGGTGGAAGAATTGATTAACACCGGAGCGGCAAAGTTGAATCCGTTGCCGCGGTACAAATCGAACCGGTAAGGGGGCGGGTTTTGCACCGTATCCAGATTGCTGCCGCCTGCCAGCGGCTTGCTCCAGCGAACGAACATTTGCCCGTTGGCCACATCGGTAGTTTGCACATCCACGTTCAGCATTACGGGAACATTTACCGGCTTAAACACACACACCTCATCGCTGGGAACGCTTTCTACCTGATCGAACTGAAAAATACCATTGGGCGAAAGTTTACTAAAGTGCGCCAGTATGCGGTAGGTATATTCCGGCCCCACTACGGTGGTGGCATCGGTGTAGGTGTAGGTAAAAATATTGGCCCCTGTAAGTTTGGTATAACCTCTTCCGGCTAAACCGGTTTCGCAGTACTCAGGTTCAAAAGTATCGCAGCCGGTTTTGCGCCATACCGAAAAGCCGCGGAAGTTTTGGAAGCCCGCACACTTGTAAGGGTTAAGCCAGTTAAGCACCACCCCGCCTGCCGTTGGGGTGCCGGTAAGGTTCTCCACCGGAGGGGCAATTACATTTATTTGCCAGGTTTCTAAATCTACCAAAGGCTGTGGCGTGGGGCCGTTGGGGCCGGGCACCACATAGTTATCTTCTGCCCTGAACACCGTAATGTAAGGCTGCCCCTGTATGTGGTCGCATACGGTATTCCACCTGAAGGTGCCCGTAACCGGATTGCCCGAAACACCGGTAAACTGTGCCGGAGAAACACTTACAAAGAAAGGCCCGCCATTGGCGGTAAGGGTAACGGTTTGCGAGCTGTTGCCATCAATTGCGGTAACGCTTACCCGCAGGGTATCACCGGCCCGTATGCAGGTATCGCGCACATCGGCAATTTGCGGAGGGTTGTTAGGGTTGTTGCCTACCAGTATCTGCATATCGCGGATAATGGTGCCCAGGTTTACCCCGTTGCGGTACTCGCGTATAAGAATGGCAATGTTGTAAATACCCACCGCACAGGGCACTGCCCATATCAGTTCACCGGTTTTGTTGTTAATGCTGAAAACATCAGGGGTGGAGCAATACTGGTCGGGGTACTGATACAAGGGCACGTTGGTGCTTTGTTTCTGCAAAGGCACCATCAGTTGAAAATCCATGCTGTCGCCATCGGGGTCGTAGGCCAGCGGGTTGTGGTAAAAAGTATCGTTTACGTTGGCGTAATCAATAGGCGGATAAAGCAGAATGGGTGATGAGTTGAAACCGATATTGGCCAGGTCGGTGGGGAACTTGAGGGTATCTTCTACATAAAACGGTATGTTGATGGAGTTGCCCCAGTCAATGTTGTTGATGCCGTCAATACGGTTAAGGTCGTAAAAGGAAATAATGCTGGAAGTGCCATCGCCCCAAAGTATCTCCACGCTGTCGCGGTCGGCCTGGGCACTTATGCCGCTTACCTTGCTGTAAGTAATTACCGAACAGCGGTACTGAAAGTTGCCTATCAGCTCGTATAAAATTTCCCCGGCACGGTAGTGAGTGGCGTTTGCATTTGGCTTAAATGCCAGCAGCAAAAGGCTGAGGACAATGGTGTGTTTGGTAAAGAATTTCATTCGGAACAAAATACGCAAAAGGCCGGCATTTATTGTGGCACAACAATAATAGAATGTATTGAGGGGAAATGCAAAAGGCAAAGTTCAAAGACCAAAGTTTAAAACTCAAAGTTCAAAGTTCAAAGAGCAAAGGGCAAAAGGCAAAGAGCAAAATGTAAAGTTCAAAGAACAAAGAAGGGTAGGAGAGGCACGCGGAGGCGCGGAGGAATGCAAGGAGCAAAGGGTAAAGGGCAAAGGGCAAAAAAGCAAACGCTAAACGTGAATAGTGAACCCCGAAAAGTGAAAAGGCAAACAGCAAAAGGCAACCTAAAACTGAACACTCGCCACCTCCATCCTAAATCCTCCATCTCCTACCCAAACTGCTTCCGTTTCGCTTCGTTGCCGTGTTGGAACAAAAAAGCACCATAAACAAAAAGGGCCTCCAACTTAGTAAGTCAGAAACCCTATAAAATAGTTACTCTCGCTGGTTACGCTTGTTCTTTCACGAACAAAGCAACGGTAATTCCGAAAATTACATGCCCCATAATACTGCCGACCATCATTAACATCATACTGCCTTCCATGGGCGGCATCGGAAACATCATTCCCATTATTGCCATCATTATTTGAGCAAAAACAAAAGCCGCCATTCCGAAAATGGCACCCTTCAAAATGTTGTTACTCACCTTTTTTACCACATTGATAAAAAAGAAGGCATAAGCCATTGCGAAGATTACCCCTATTACAAAGTGCATTACCCAACCCATTGCAATTGGGAAACCCATCATCATGGAAAGCATTGCAGGTGGTGACATTTCCGGCATTCCCATCATGGGAGCTATCATTGTTACTAAGGTCATTACGGCTGTGCCTGTAAGGCCAGCAATAAGGGATTGTTTGATTTTAGTTGTCATAATACTTATTTGTTTAACGGTTAAATAAAATCGGGAGTTAGTTATCGCCAACTCCCAAGCAATTACATTTTCTTTTTGCACGCTTCACCGCAAGTGTGCCCCTGTTCGCCATGAGCATAAATATGTTCTCCGTTTTTGCAGGCATCAGTGCATACATGTCCTTTTAGCTCCATGCTGCCGGTATTGTTTGATGCTGTTTTACATGCCTCAGTGCAAGTGTGCCCTTTTTCGCCATGAGCAGAAACGCAATGCCCCGAAGTATGGCACGCTTCCGTGCATTGGTGAGTTTTGAGTTCAGTTTTTTGCTTTTCCTTTTTTACCTGTTTGGAGTTTGTTTGAGCATTTGCAGTAACTGAGATGCCCATAATGATTGCGGCTGCAAGAATTACCTGTTTCATTTTTTGTGATTTTAAATGGTTTATAAAATTTGAATTACAAGCAAACAGTCGCCATAGGTTTTAAAACCTGACAAGCCGGTGAAAAAATATTTTTTTAAAATGCCGTAACGCCCCGGTTGCTTAGTGTTGCACAAGCAACTTGCCTTTTATGGTAGGCGGGGTTCCTGAAATGGAAATAGTGAAAAAGTATAAACCGGAAGGTAGCAGGGAAGTATTGAGCTTAAAGAAATCTTCGTTTGTGGTGGATGTAGATATTTCAATGCCGCTTACATTGTAAAGGGTAAGTTGTTGTTCCTTCCTATTGTTGTTGTTGAAATAAATTTTGGTTTCGGCATTTGCGGGTTGCGGGCGTATTTGGTAACCGCTGTTTTCAATATCAACTATTTCAATGGAAACTGTTTGAGAAATACCCTGACTGCCTAATTCAAGCCGGTAGTAGTTGACTTTGTTCTTAACAGGAGTATTATCAGTAAAACTGTAGGGTTGCTCAAAATTGGCACTGCCGCAAACTCCGGCTATTTCTCCAACCTGAGAAAAGTTAATACCATCAACCGAACGGTAAATTTGAATGCCGTTGCAAGTGCTTCCTGCAATAATGGACCAACTAAGGAATACGCTGCCCTTGGTTTCGGAAACAAAAAATTTACCGAGAATGGGATGTGACTGAGCGTAAGCACTGGTTGCTGCTATCAGCAGTAGTAAGTAAAAAAGCAGTTTCTTGTTTTGGAATATTTCCATTGCGTGGATACACAATTTACCGCCCGGGTTATGCAAGCATTTTAGTTTTCACAAACGCAGTATTTTTAGTTTTTCTGTTCTGTAAACACATATAGCAGCATGTGTGTTTTCTTTTTGGAGTTCAATTCGTCAGGTCCTGTATAAACATAGGTGATTTTCAAATCGGGGTGTTCGTTCTCAAATGCCTTAATTGTATTTTCCCAAACGAACTTATCACCTAAAAACGGGAAATCAAATTTGTAAACACCCTGAACTACTTCTTCGCCCTGCACCGGCTGTGTTTTTTTAGAAAATGTATCGTTTGAAAAGCTAAGTATAGAAATGGAAGTAATGAGTGTTAATGCTGCTCCGGCTAATAATCCTATTTTGATGTCATTGGAAAAAGAAAATTTTATTATCCTTTCTTCGGCCAGTGAATTGTATTTATAAAGCACCCAGGAAAACACCAATATTATCCAAAAGATTCCGTGTTCAAGCAAGTTAAACCTGTCTCCAAAAACCTGGTCGCCTATAGAGAATAAACTGAACAGTAAAACAGAAAATGAAACTCCGCGGTAAAACCATTGTTCAGAAACTTTGTTATTTCCCCTATACAGGTTAAGTAATGAAAGCAGATAACAAACAAAAGACACTACTTCCATAGTAGAAATTCCCGCTAAAGCTGTGGCTGCAAAAATTGGGTTAGTAAGCCCCAGTGAAGCAAAAAATTTAATAAAGAGTGTATAAAAATCTGCTCCCACCCAATATGGATATACATCGGGAATAATTTTATCTATTACACTTAATCCACCAAACAGTGTCCAGTAGATGAGAATAAAATATTGTATCGTTTTTTTCTCTTTCATTTTTTGCTTTCGGTTTGAATGTAAATGATAAGGCCATCTGACTCTCCTAACCTAAGCGGAGTTGGCGCTGTATAGATATAGCTGATGTTTAAGTGGGGGTTATCTGCCTTAAATTTTGCAATGGAGTTTTCAAATGCCTTGCTACCTGCAAGAAAGGGGAACTTGATTTTGTATTTATCCTCCTTTATTCTTGATGCAGTAACCGCTTGGGTTCTTTCAATAAACGAAGTATGATTATGCCAAAATATGGAAAGAGCAGTAACAGCAAATAACACTAATGTAAGAGTAGCCGCAGCTATAAACTGTTCGTTGGCTATTGAAAAATTATCAAACAGTTGAATCCTGTCAATGCGTATAAATATAATCCACGATAACATTGTAATAAACCAAAACAGGCCGTGTTCCAATAGTTCAAAATGGTCGCCAAAAATTTGGTCGCCAACTGAAAAGTAGGTGAATGTGGTTAGCGTTAAAATAATTCCAATGAAAAACCACGAACGGGTAGCGTCTATATTTTTCTTTGCGAAATGATATAAAGCCCCTGAAAAGAATACGAAAGCAAATATTTCTAACCCGGAAGTTACAATCAATGCTGCGTTGGCAATTATTGGGCTGCCAAGCCCCAGTGAATCAAAAAATCGTTGTACTTGTGCAAACCTGTCTTTGCCTACAAATAAGAAATGGGCACCGCCAATTATTTTATCTATAAAATTGAAGAGCCAAAACAATATCCAATAGATAAGGATTAAATACCTAACAAGGTCTTTGCCAATAATTTTGCTATGGTTAACTGAATTTTTGTTTTCCATTTCTAATTCAATTTTGAAATAATTTGTTGCTTCAATTCATTGTTTGGCATTAAAGGAACATCGGCCTCATTGCCTTGCAGGTGGGTATGCAAAAAAACATCCAGTAATTTACTTTGCTTTTGATATGCCTTACAGCCATCGCACATACTTGTGTGCAGGTGCAGCATTACTTTTTCTTTTATAGAAAGTTTAATTACCGATTGTTTATCTATCAGTTCACTCGCTTTCTTGCACGAAAGCATAAGTTTGTTCATTAATTTGCTCATCGCTCTATTTTTCAAACCAGTTTAATTCTATGCATTTTCTTAACTGCAATTTTGCGCGGTGAAGGATTTGCCAGAAATTAGTAGTGGTAATTCCCAATTCCTGACAAATAAGTTCCCCGTTTTTTTGCTCCATAAACTTTAACTGAATAGCCGAATGCCAGTTGCCGGGCAGTTTGCCCATACAGTTTTGTAGTATTTTCTGAAACTCCACATTATCCAACAGGTGTTGGGCATCTTCTGCCCATTGTTGCGGCCTTTGGCCGCTTTTCCATTGTTCGTTACTATCAAACAACGTTTCAAAAATAATGTTGCCGTCCATCGTTGGTTTTCGGTAACTGTTTCGGTAGTGGTCGTTAATCTTATTATTTAGAATGGAAAACAGCCATGTTTTGGGATTGCTTTCGCCTTTGAATTTATTAAAGGACTGAACCGAAGCCAAAAATGTTTCCTGCACCAGGTCTTCTGCCGTTTCCTTACTTGCTGTTTTATGCAAAGCCCACGAATACATACTGTCGGAATACAACTCTACCCAAGATTTTATTGTTGCGGTGGGGTTTTTTGTATACTTGGTGTTTTACTTTTGCCTAAGG
>CAZLXD010000166.1:0-7343 GCA_964563185.1 uncultured Chitinophaga sp. | reverse complement strand
CTGCTTAAAAACTTCCTCAAACACCTGATACTCTCCCGTAATATCCAGATAATGCGTTTTGGCTTTTAAACAGGCCTCCACCATAATTCTTGATGTATGAATAAATGGCCCTGCGCAGTGTAATACTACCTTAAAAGGTTTTACCTGTTCGGCAACTGCTTCCGCATTGTTTAAATCAAAAATCAGATAAGGCAAATGAAGTTTTTCAGCCAGTTCCCTTACCCGTTTTTCATCGCGCCCTGCAAGAGTAGGGGTTAGTCCTGTTTTTACAGCGTGTTCGCTGATTAACTTTCCGGTGTAACCATAGCAGCCATAAATAAGCAGGCTTTCTTTCATAATTTAGGTTTTCCCAAAAATAGTTTTTTACTCGGGCGGCTACATTCATTCTTCTATTTTTAAACCATGAACATATATATGATACCCGGTTTGGGTGCCGATAGACGGATGTATGCGCCCCAAATTCGGGTTTTCCCCGAAGCCAAAGTGTTAGAACATCTACCGGCACAAAAGGGCGAGAGTATTGCCGATTATGCTAAAAGGTTTATTCCTCGAATTGATACGGATTTTCCTTTTGTATTGGTGGGCAGCTCGTTGGGCGGAATTATTTCTATGGAGTTGTCGCGTTTGATAGAACCACAGAAAGTCATCCTTTTGGCCTCTGTAAAAAACCGGAACGAGATGCCGCACTTTATCCGTTCTATGAAATATCTTAAACTGCATAAACCTATTAAAGGTGATTTGTATAAGCAGGCGCATCGCCTTTTGGTAAATCGATTAAGTAACCGTGGTGAAGCAGAAATGGCCGAGGTTATTACTGAAATGCTGATGGATACGCCTTCAGAGTTTTTTGAATGGGCTATTGATGCGGTTATTCACTGGCAGCCACCATTAGAATATAACAACAACATTATTCATATACATGGCACCAATGATACGCTGTTTCCCTATTCGCGCATTAGTAACGCCATCCCCGTTAAGAATGGCTCCCATATACTTAACCTTACTATGAGTGAGGAGGTAAACCGCATTCTAAGAGAAGTAATCTGCTAAGCTATGCAACTGAGTTTTGCCAATAACTTTTTCTTTGGTACCAGCACGGCAGCCTATCAAATTGAAACCGCTTTTGAGCACGATTGGTTTGGGGTAAAATCCAAAGACGGTTACATTTTTGAGCGAACCAGCGACCACGAAAAGCGCTTTGCTGAAGACGCTGAAATAATTGCTTATTGTGCCCCCAACTACCGCATGAGTTTAATGTGGAGCAAGTTGCAACGTGCCCCCTATGCCGAGCTTGATAAGGAAACTGTGGCAGAATATCGCTCGTTTTTAGATGATTTGAAGAACAGAGGAGTAAAGGTGATGATGGTGCTCCACCACTTTACCAACCCGCTTTGGTTTTCGCAGAATGGTAATTGGGAGAAAACGGAGAATGTTGCTTTGTGGGTGGACTTTGGCAAAAAGGTGGTAGATGAATTCGGAGAATATGTTTCGTATTGGAACACCTTTAACGAGCCTAATGTGTATGTGAGTAACGGTTGGGTGCTGGGGCAGTTTCCGCCTTTTAAAACAAACCTTCTGGGCGCTCGAAGAGCCATAAAGAATATGGGGATGGCACACAATATCATGTATGACTACATCAAAGCAAAGTTCCCTCATCAACCGGTAGGCATTAGTCATAACACAGTCATCTTTTCAGCTGAAAATCTTCTTGGTTATCTACCTGCCAAAATCAGCGATTGGTGGTTTATGAATTACTTGCTGAAGCCTTTTGCAGAGAAACTTGATTTCTTTGGGTTGAGTTACTACGCTAAAGTTTCTCACGACCCGCTGCCCGTTACTTACATTGATACTCCCTCCAAAATGGAGCGGCTGGGTAAGCCGCACGATGACATGTGGGAGTATTACCCCAACGGATTGAAAGAGAGTATTGAACGATACTGGAACGAATACCGTTTGCCGATAATAATTACCGAGAGCGGAGTTTGTACAGCCGATGAGACCAAGCAGGTAAACGCTATGAAAGACTATGTGAAAATTATACATGATTGTCTGCAGAAAGGCATTGACATACGCGGCTACTACTGGTGGAGCACCTTCGATAACTTTGAGTGGAACCTGGGGCCAACCTTCCGTTTCGGGCTATATGAAACCAATTTAGAGACAAAGGATAGACGTAAGCGAGCGGGTGCCGATGTGTTTCATAGACTGGCTTACGAGAAGAGTCTTGAAGTGTAGTAGTTCATTTCTTTTAACTTCGTTGCCCTTTTAAGCAGAGTGATTTCCAAATTTACCATACAAAAAATTAATGACGAAGCCCGCGTAGAGGACGTGGTGGGCGAGTTTGTTACGCTTAAAAAACGTGGAAGTAACCTGTTAGGCTTATGTCCCTTCCACAACGAAAAAACACCTTCGTTTAACGTAAATCCTGCCCGTAATATTTATAAGTGTTTTGGTTGTGGCAAAGCAGGCGGGCCTATACAGTTTTTAATCGATTATCAGCAGCTAACGTATCCCGATGCGCTTCGCTACCTTGCTAAGAAATACAACATTGAAATTGAGGAGGATGCTGTAACGGACGAAGAGCGTCAAAGGGAAACCGAGAAGCACAATCTGGTAGAGAGCATTCATATTGCAAACGCTTATGCGCAGAAATTCTACACCGATTACATGCTCCACAAAGAGGAGGGGAGGATTGGGTTGGCGTACTTCAAAGAGCGTGGCTTTATCAATTCTACTATCGAAAAATTTAAGTTAGGCTTTGCACCCGATGGTTTCGATACATTTACCAAAAGCGCACTTAAAGAAGGCTATCAACTGGAAGTATTAAAGAAGGCAGGCCTCACCTCTTCGAAAGAAAGCAGCACGCTCGATTTCTTCCGCAATCGCGTTATGTTCCCCATACATAACATGACCGGCAAGGTGGTAGGATTTGGCGGGCGTATTATGGTAAAGGATGAAAAGGCGCCTAAGTATGTAAATACGCCCGAAAGCGATGTTTATCAGAAGAGCAAAATTCTTTACGGAGCCTATTTTGCCAAAAGCGAGATAAGTAAATTAGACGAGTGCTTATTGGTAGAGGGTTATATGGATGTAGTTTCACTGCATCAAGCTAGTGTAGTAAACACTGTGGCTTCTTCGGGCACCGCACTCACTTTAGAGCAGATTCAAATCATTAAGAAAATTACTAAGAACGTAACCATTATTTATGATGGTGATGATGCAGGTATATCTGCTGCTTTGAAAGGGTCTACACTCATGTTAGAGCAGGACATGAATGTTAGAATTGTTTTTCTACCGGATAAAGAAGATCCGGACTCTTATGTAAAGAAGTATGGTGCAGAGACATTAAGAGACTTTATTAGAACCAGCAGAAAGGATATCATTTCCTTTTTTCTAGGCTACATAGAGGGTGGAGTTAAGAGTGATATGGCTCTTAAGGTAGAGATGGAGTATATGTTGGCGGATGTATTGTGTAGTATCAAGGACCCTAACAAGAGAAGTAATTATATCAGAGAATGTAGTCAGCGTTTGGATGTAGACGAAAGGGGGTTGATTGTTGAGATAAATAAGCGAATAGGACGTAGTAAAAAGGCTTTATCAGAGACTCTTAAAGAAAATTCAAGTGAGCAAACACAAGAAAAGCAACCGGACGCAACTTTTGAAGTTGAATCCATAGTTCATCGTGAACAACTTTTCTCTCAAAACAAGAGCCTAAACATTTTAGAGCGTGATGTGGTGCGCATACTATTGGAGTTTGGAATTTGGGAAGTGCCGGTAGAAGACAATCCGATAACTGTAGCCGCTTACGTGCTGGATGAACTGGAGGGCATTGATTTGGAAACTCCGGCCTATAAAGCGCTTTATGATGTTTTTAAAACCGAATTTGGACGGGGCAATGTTCCCGATGATAAATTCTTTACCAATGGTGATAACGAAGCATTGTCGAAAACTGCTATTGAAATACTTACACAGCCTTATTCGCTAAGCGAAAACTGGTGGAGCAAATACAAAATTGTGGTGCCCGAGAAGAAGCACATATTTGTAAAGGACATACAATCGGCCATTTTACGTTTAAAGCAATACCGAAACATTGGGGAACTTAAAAAAGTAGAAAAACTCATCAAAGAAACTACCGATGATGCTGAACTGATGAAGTTAATGAAGCTCCATAAACTGTTAATGGAGCAGAAAAAAGAATTTGCACGTACGGTGGGAAATGTGGTTTACCGGCCTATAACATAAGCCACCACCTGCCCGTCAAAAAACTTATAGTAAACTGTAACGGATTGTTGAAGATTGTCAGCTATAACGGTGGCTTGTAATTGCCCTGTAGTTTGCATAACAAAGGGGGCAATAAAAAGTTGAGTGGTAAAGTCAAGTTGCTTGCGTCCATGCAGTTTATAAAGCGCCTCTTTGGCGCTCCAGAGCAACATTAACTTGTCCGTTCGCTCTTCAGGGGTAATAGCTTCAAGTTCATCTGCGCGTAAAAATTTGTGAGCAATTCGGTCTACACGCGGGTGTACGGTTTCAATATCAATTCCTGTTTCCGCTTCCTTACTTACAATAACAGCCGCATAGTTTACAGTATGCGAAAGCGAAATGTGTTCGGTTCTGTTTTGCAAATAAGGTTTGCCGTAAGCATCCTTTTGAACAGTGCAGGGCGCTCCTATAAGTTCGTTTACTAAATGGCGGGTGGCATACCATTGCAGGCGGACTTTAGGGTTAGGGATATTCTCCGGTGCAGTAAGGTGGCTTTCGAAATAACTTTCTTTCTCAGTTATGTGCCAAACCGCCAATTCAAAATTGGAGCCGCTACGTTTAAAAAGCAAAGGCATTAGCCTTCCAAATTAAGGGTTAATGTGAAGGTGCGCGAATACATACGGTCAATGACGCGCGAATAAATTAAACCGCCCGGCACATTCAGGTTCATAAAGCCGTGGCTTACTTTTATTTCGGGCGAAAGAATAAAGTAAGGGAAGTAAATCATAAACCCGAGGCCGTATTCTCCGGCAGCATCATGGCGGGCCACTTTAATCAGGTCCTCGGCTTTGCGGGCTTTTACATTCGAAGCCAAATCGAAATCGTAACGCAATCCGGCAATTACATAAATGCGAAAATCCTTTATAGGGTCACTCTTGAAACGGAGTTGCAAAGGGAAATCAAGGTAAATGGAGGAAATGGTTTTCTTAACTATGGAATGATTAATGTCCTCGTACTCAATACTCTTATCGCTAAAGGAAAGCGTAGGTATAAAACGTAAATCGAAGTAGCGGTGAAACTGGTAGTTGGCAATAATTCCCAGATTAAAGCCGGGGCCCAGTTTTGGGCGGAAGTAACGGATAGAATCATTCTCGGGAAGAACCTCTTTATGAATGACTTTGTAGTCGGCCACGTTTATTCCCATGGCAATACCAAAGTAAATATCCTTACGCCCCAGTTCATGAATGTTGAACTGAGCTTTAAGGGTAAAACTGCTGGCTATTAAAAAAAGAAGGGCGGTTATTCTTGCTGTCAACTGTTTTTATTTTTCCATAGTGTAAAAGGCACAAGCACCAAATGTCAACGGAGTCCACTTTACATTCTTAAAGCCAATATTCTCTAATATTCTTACTAACTCCAAACCATTCGGAAAAGCCTTTACACTTTCCGGCAGGTAACTGTAAGCTCTATTATCTTTCGAAAACAATCCTCCGATAAACGGAACTATTTTACCGAAGTATAAACTGAATACTGCCCTTATTATTGCGTTTTGTGGCATAGATGCTTCTAAAATAGCCACTTTACCACCGGGTTTTAACACCCGGTGCATTTCCTTCAACCCCGCGGTAAGGTTTTCAAAGTTTCTTACTCCAAAGCCCACTGTAATAGCATCAAAACTAGCTTCGGCAAAAGGCATTTGCTCCGAATCACCTTTTATAAATTCTATGGTGCTGCTAACTCCCAACTTCTCCGCCTTGGCCCGGCCTAACTTCATCATACCTTCCGATAAATCGAAGCCGGTAATCTTTTCGGGATTTAATGATAGAGCTTCAAAAGCAAAATCGCCCGTGCCGGAAGCTACATCCAGTATTTTCTTTGGCCGGATAGTGCCAATGTATTTTACCGCTTTTTTTCGCCATGTAATATCAATGCCAAGCGAAAGGAGATGGTTAAGAAAGTCGTAACGGTGAGCAATGTTGTCGAACATCTCTTCCACCTGTAGCTTTTTGCTGCGTGTGTTGTCGTAAGGTGTAACTGTTTTGCTCATGAGCGCTGCAAATGTAAACCGTTTGGCTTCTTTGAATAGCTTTGCCACATGTTGATTAAAACAGCAGAATACGTAGGAAGTTATGTGGATGTAGCAAAATGCCCTCAGGTGCAAATGCCTGAGTTTGCTTTTATTGGCCGCTCCAACGTTGGTAAGTCATCGCTTATTAATTACCTGACCGGTCGTAAAAAACTTTCCAAGGTTTCGGTAACCCCCGGCAAAACACAAACCATCAATTACTTCAATATCAACAATAACTTCCACATGGTGGATTTGCCGGGTTACGGCTACGCCAAAATTTCGCGCGAGCAGAGGGAGAAGTGGGATAAAATGATAAAGAATTACATCCTAAACAGACAGCAGTTGCGCTATGTATGCCAGTTGATAGACTCCCGAGTGCCGCCACAAAAAGCCGATATTGAGTTCATTAACTGGATGGGAGAACACGAAGTGCCGTTTGTTTTGCTCTTTACCAAAGCCGATAAACCTAAAGGGCGCGACACCCTTCTGAATATTCACAATTTTGGTAAGGAAATGCTAAAATACTGGGACGCTTTGCCCGGTTACTTTATTACCTCAGCCGAAAAAAATAGCGGACGGCAGCAGGTGTTAGATTTTTTAGCCCATTCCACCGATGAATACTACACGGAGTTAAAGGAATAAGGGATATTTTAAGAAGACTTTTGCTTTTTCAGTAAAAAAGATACTTTTGCCGTCCCAAAATAAGAGTAAAATGAAGAAAGACATTCATCCGGCAAACTACAGAACAGTTGTATTTAAGGATATATCTCAGGATAAATCGTGGTTAGGAAAGAGCACTGCCAACACCCGCGAAACTATTAAGTGGGAAGACGGTAACGAATACCCTTTAATTAAGTTGGAAATCTCTAACGAATCTCACCCGTTCTTTACCGGAAAAATGAAATTCGTTGATACGGCAGGTCGTATTGATAAGTTCAAGAAAAAGTACCAGAAATAATTACCTCTTCTGTCAGGTTTTATAAAATGCCTTCCGATTGGAAGGCATTTTTTTTTCAGAGTGAACGAAGCATTATTCTCCGTTAACTAAACTTAAACCCCTCGCAACATTCCTGCC
>CAZLXD010000165.1:0-7401 GCA_964563185.1 uncultured Chitinophaga sp. | reverse complement strand
GATTACAATTATCGGGGCCAGATTCTCCGGCTGCAGTTTCAGGCCGATTCGCTGGCGCAGGTAATGCAGGGCCGCCAGTTATGGATTGAAAACGTAATGAATATTGCTGCCGGAAATGTAGACAGCACCAAACCATTGCCCACAGCTTCCGGAAAGGTAGACAAGTCTTTGGTGGATATAAGCAAAGTGTCGGATACCGATAAGGACATAAGAAAGGAAGTGGAGGAGGAGGAAAGCTATGCCCTGCAAAGCGGAGGGGCTGCCGGTAGTGCCCTGGTGGAGGAAGTGAAACAAATGCACCCTATACCACCCGTGGAAGGATATGTAACAGAAGAGTTTGATGCTGCAAAGGAACATTATGGTATTGACATAGCTGCCAAACAGGATGCCCCGGTAAAGTCGGTGCTGGATGGAAAGGTAATTTCAGCCACCTATTCAGTAGCCGATGGCTATGTAATAGCGGTGCAACACCGCAACAGCCTGGTATCGTTTTACAAGCACAATGCTAAGCTGCTGCGCAAAGCGGGCGAAGTGGTAAAGGCGGGCGATGTAATAGCTTTTGCCGGTAACAGTGGCGAAACCTCCACCGGGCCGCACCTCCACTTTGAACTGTGGTACGAGGGCAAGGGTTTGAATCCAAGGGATTATATCGTATTTTAGTCCACCCTTAACAAAACGAAAACCCATGTTTAACAAAAAAGACGATAAACCGGCCGGTCCCAACGCCATGAATCAGTTTGGGCAGGGCACCACCATTAACGGTGATGTAAGCACGGAAGGCGATATACGTATTGATGGTAAGGTAACCGGCAATGTTACCTCTAAGGCAAAGGTGGTTTTAGGAGCTACCGGTGTGGTAGAAGGCGACATTATATGCCAAAACGCCTACATTGACGGCCGCGTAAACGGCACTATTGAAGTATCGGAACTACTGCTGCTGAGCAAAACCAGCCACATAAATGGCGATATAAAAATCAAAAAACTGGTGGTGGAAGAAGGTGCCAAGTTTAACGGCAAATGCAGTATGGGCGCCATGAGTGTAGCCCGAAATAAACCAACAGAACAACCGGCCCGGCAGGATGCTGCGCAGGCGGCTGTATAAAAACTGTGAGTCCGGGCAACCGGACTTTTTTGTTTATGGAACCTACCCCAAAGCAAAGGCCCCGCCAGCCGCGCAACTTTATGAAATACTCAGCCATTGGTTTTCAGATAATGGGAGTATTTGCGCTGGGTGTTTTTCTGGGCCTTAAAACCGATGAATGGCTGAAAACCCCAAAGCCATATTTCACCCTTCTGTTCTCCTTAATTTTTGCTTTTGCCGGTTTATACCTCGGGTTAAGCGATTTTTTAAGAGAAATGGGGAAAAAGTAGCCCTCCCGCTGCCGCCCGCGGGTCATCCGGGGAATGTAAATTTGCGAAGGACCCCCTTTTTAAACCTTTCAGGCCATTTGTAAGCCTTTACAATGCCTCCTGCAGAACTGACGGGATGATAACGGAGATTTACATTCATCCCGTCAGTTCTGTAGAACCACTTGTACGTGCGTACAACCGGGTCCTGCAGTTTTGTAGGGGGGGTTGTAAATACTTACAAATGCCCCGTTAGGCCCAAAAAGAATGGCATGGGTGCGGGCATGGTTTCGTAAAAGCTGCAAGTGGGCAGGTAACAGCTATTCGCTACTTCGCCACATCGTGCCCGCCATGAGTGCTTTGCTTAAAATATTTACTTTTAAAAATACTAACCCAGGTAAATATGAAAGCCCTTATCAGTTTACTCGCACTGCTCGGTTGTTATTTCTCATTCGCTCAAATTTCGCAACCCACACAGCCCACATCGGGCCCGGGTGGCAGCAACTACACCCACGGTGGCATAACCATTTACGACTATGCCACCAACGGCAACGGAGAAGACTTTTGGTTGTATGAGCCCAACAATCCCACGCCCGACTCGGCCAATGTAATTGTGTTTTGCCACGGCCTGGGCATGACCAACCCCAAAACTTACGGGGCTTTTATTAAACACTTAGTGCGAAAGGGTAACATTGTTATTTACCCGCGCTACCAGCGCACGCTTAGCCTTACCACCGGTATTGCCGAATACAACGATAGCTGCTCCAAAGGAATTCTAAAAGCGCTCGATACTATTCAACAGCCCGGGCATGTTAAGGGAAGAGTTTACAACTATTTTATTCTCGGCCACTCGGTGGGTGGGGTGCTTACCGCCAACATGACCATGCTCCATCAGCAATACGGATTGCCTAAACCGCTCACCGCTTTTTCCATGCAGCCAGGTGCAGCTAATTATTTAATGAGCGATTACTCGGCTTTCCCAGCCGATGTAAAGTATTTGATAGCTGTTGGACAGGATGATGCCATTGTAGGCACCGCCCCCGGCACTACCATTTACAATCAAACTACCGCAGTGCCCACTTCGCATAAAAACCTTATTCACCATTATGCCGATAACCACGGTTCACCCGTTATTCAGGCATCGCACAACGAGCCTTGCGGGTTCGATAGTCAGTTTGATAACGGGGAAACCAACCTGTTTATACCTTTTGTAACCGGCACTGTTGATGCTATGGATTATTTCTGTTATTGGAAATTACAGGATGCTTTAATGGATTGCGCCCTGAATAATCAGAACTGCGAATACGCTTTTGGCGATACGCCCGAGCAACACGGCATGGGCAGTTGGAGTGACGGAACACCGGTGCGGATTTTAGAAGTAACACCCAACGCGCCAACTGCTGTAAATGATTTAGAAAGTGAAGCGCAGGTTTCTGTTTACCCGAACCCCAACTCAGCCGGCAGTTGGCAATTGGCAGTGGGAAGTAAAGCGGTAGGAAGTAATTTTGTGCTGTTTGATGTAAATGGCTCTGTTGTATTTCAATCTCAAATCTCCAATCCAAAATCTAAGATTGAAGTTGGTAGCATTGCAAGCGGAGTTTATTCCTATCAACTAAAAAGTTCCTTGAACGAAATTTTGAAGAGCGGTAAGCTGGTGGTTAACTAATCAACCATTCTCCAATCAACCACTCAACAATTCACCGCAATCCAACTCATTAATCCTATGCTTTCTTTCAAAGCACTCTCATCAATATCGAAAGTAGAAGTGTGCAAACCGGAGGTGATTCCTTTCTTTTTGTTGCCTACGCCTAAGCGGTAAAAACAGGCGGGCACATGGTGCGTGTAGTAGGCAAAGTCTTCACTGCCCATGCGGGCAGGAATGTTCAACACATTTTTCTCTCCTGCATATTCCTGTGCGGCAGTTTTAGCCAAAGCAGTGGCCTGCTCATCGTTTATTAAAACAGGGTAGCCCTGTAGAATATTCACCTCGCAATGCGAAAGGTATTTTTCTGAAATGCTTTCGCAGATAAACTCAATTTGTTTGTGCAGGCTTCTGCGCAGTTCTTCATCAAAGCAGCGCAGCGTTCCGGCAATTTCTACTATATCGGGAACAACGTTGGTAGCGCCTTTGCCTTCAATTTTTCCGAATGAAAGCACCACAGGAATTTGCGGATTGGTCAGGTGGCGCAGGTTCAGCAGTATTTCAGACGCAATCAGTAAAGGGTTCTTTAGTTCCTCAATTTTTGCGGCATGTCCGCCTTTGCCTACTACGGTTAAGTAAATTTCATCACTGCTGGCCATAAACTTGCCGCTGCAAAAGCCAAAAGTTCCGGCTTCCATTTCGGGCGAAACATGCAACCCGATAATTTTTTCTACAGCCGGATTTTGCAATACCCCTTCTTTTGTCATGGCCTCGGCACCACTCGGTATCTTCTCTTCGCTGGGTTGAAAAATGAATTTATAAGTGCCTTCAATCTCATTCCTTAATTCAGAAAGAATCATGGCAACACCCAAAAGGTTAGAGGTATGCACATCATGCCCGCAGGCGTGCATCACCCCTTCCACCGCTGAACAATACTCCGTTTGATTTTCTTCTTTAATGGGAAGCGCATCCATATCGGCACGCAGCGCAATACATTTCGATTCAGGATTTTTTCCCTTCAGTACTCCTACCACTCCGTTTTTAGCCACACGTGTTTTTACTTCAATGCCGCACTTCATTAACTCTGTTGCCACCAGTTTCGAAGTTTCCACTTCCTGCCAGCTTAGTTCAGGATTAGCGTGCAGGTGCCTGCGTAGTTGCACCACGCGCTCAAAGTATTTTTCAGAAAGTGCTTTTACTTTTTCCTTCACCATCGCTTGTATTTGTTCCTCCCTGTAGGAGAAGTTAGGAGAAGTTATCTTGCTTTTATCTTGTCCTTTACAATAAAGGCTCCCGGATATAGTGTAATAACCTGTTGTAAATAGTAGGTGGCTTCCAATCTCGTTTTAAAATCGCCAATGCGAAGTTTGTAATAAGGCTGTTCGTATTCGACATACGAAGCCAGTTCAGGGAACTGTTTATACATGGCGCCTTTACTTTGGTAAACTTCATCGCGCACATTGGTGTAAGTTACCTGTATGCGGTAACCCTCGCTAAACTCGCGCCTGCGGTTAAATTCCACATACTTCTCTGCCAGTTCGCCAATCTTTTCATCCTGATAAATGGTATAGTTTTTTGAAGCGTTTACAGATAAACTATCCTGTGCTAAACAGTCCGCAGACCACAGACCACAGACCACAGTAATTACTAATACCAACTTAATACAAGAAGAACTCATTCCGCTACAATACTAACACTTGCAGAGCAACCTATGCGGTCGGCTCCGGCTTCAATCAATTCCAAAGCAAATTCTTTGGTTCTTATTCCGCCCGAGGCTTTAATCTTTATACTCTTCGGAAGGTTTTTGCGAAGCAACTTTACTGCTTCAACAGTAGCGCCCGGTTTTACATAGCCCGTAGAAGTCTTTACAAAGTCAACGGTCATCTCTTTACACAACTTACAAGCTTTTATTATCTCGTCATCACTCAGTAATCCTGTTTCCAGTATTACCTTCAGTTTGCCTCCGCGCAATTGGGTAATGGTGGCCACACTAGTTAACTCGTTCTTCAAATAATTAGTATCGTCTGCTTTAAGGGCAATAATGTTCAGCACCATGTCAATTTCATCAGCGCCTTCATCTATCGCTCTTCGTGCTTCTTCTACTTTAGCCGGTGTGTGCGAGTAACCCATAGGAAAACCAACCACCGTGGCAATTTTTACGGGTGAGCCGGAGAGCCACTGCTTGCATTTGCGAACAAAATAAGGTGGAATACATACAGCCGCAAAGCCATATTGTTTTGCCTCATCGCACAGTTTCTTTACTTCTTTTTCCGAAGCATCGGGTTTTAGTAGCGTATGGTCAATGCGGGAAGCCAGATTCATTTTCTAAAAATATGGAAATGGCTTTATCGGCAAAGTTTATTTGCATCAATAGCGAGTTGTTACCCTTTAAAATATTGTGAAACATGTCGCAACTACAATTTCAATTCACCTACAATGCTGTAGGACCTCAATTCCCAACCATCATCACTATAGGAATGGCTACAATTTGTAGAGTCACATCCAATAAAGGACTGTTCGCCAGGGTTTAGGTTTCTTTCAACTGTATAAGATTCACCTGTTTCAAAGACCTTCTTGATAATAAACTTATAACGCTCATTGGTTGAAGTGTTTACAACGTAGTAAACTTTACCTCCACAAAGACACCCTCCATCCATACCATCATTTAAAGAGGTAGATTCAATTCTGCCATGAAAATTGCTGCATGATACTAAAAACATTAGACTGAAGTATATAGCAGTATAAGCGACCCTAATTGAAATTATTTTCATGGCTTTTTAAGGTTTTTATCTATCATAGATTGAATCTCCTCGTCATCACTTGTTACAATGCCACTCTTCCTATTGAATTGAAAATATGTGTAATAATTTGACGTAACCATTGAAGAAGCAACATCAATTGGTGTAGGATAATGCATGTCTTTGTTGAGTTGTTCGTCTTTGTGTTTCGGAAGTATATATGAACAGAAAAGGAAATCAAAATTGCAATCTATGCTTAAATCTAGAAAATAGTCTTCCCCTAACAATGAACCATCTTGCCACTGAAATGATTCAATAGGACTATTATAGCCGAACGATTTTTGCGAATCAATCAAAATTTGCCAATGTTTTTTCACAACTCCCAAATATTCGCTGTTGTGATTAATCCAAATCGCTACACAACCCCAGTCAAGCACTAGTTTTTTTTGTGTCAAACTGCTCCCTGTAATTTTATAAATACCTTCTGCTTTGCCTAGTGCTATAGCTTGGTATTCAAAATTGTTGTATTCCGTCAGGTCAATTTCTTTCTTAAACGGGACGGCAATAACTTTCCCTAGCTTGCCCTTAGAATTATAACTCCTTGATAGAACTATTGTATACGTATTGTTTTTAGAAACTGAAAACCTCCCATACCTAATTGGGGCGCTTATAGGGACTACTTCTACAAGATTTAGGTTCTGTTCTCGCCACTCAGATCTCTCTTTACCTTTGGCTCTATGTCTAGGTATAGAATTTTCTTTATCTTCCCAAAAGAGAGATCCTAGTGTCAATACGCCAGCCCTTAACAATCTTTCACTTGCCATTTTTTGCTTTAATGCTACATGAGTCTTTTCATTCCTCCTTTCCGTGGCAACTCTTGAATTTCTTGCCGCTGCCGCAGGGGCAGGGGTCGTTTCTTCCTACTTTCGGCCCTACACGAATGGGTTCAGCTTTCTTTTCGGCCTGTGGCGGTGCCTGGGGGCCTCCGGTGTTAGGCTGTTGTCCGTCTTCTATGCTGCCTCTTCCTTCCTGAATTTTTTTGGCAAACTGTTTCTGCTGTTGCTCGGCATTGCGAACCTGCTCGGGCTCGGCCTGTGGCACCGTCCCTTTAAACAGGAAAGAAGCAATTTCGCGGTTTACATTGCTTACCATGGCAGAGAAAAGATTGAAAGCTTCTTTCTTGTAAATCACCAGCGGGTCTTTCTGCTCGTAGGTGGCTAACTGCACTTCCTGCTTCAAATCGTCCACAGCGCGCAGGTGATGTTTCCATGCTTCGTCAATAAGTGAAAGTGTAATCGCCTTTTCAAAATTGATGGTAAGGTCTTTACCATCGTTCTGTATTACATGCTCCAGATTTATGAGAATGTTCATTCCCCTTTTGCCATCCGAAAAAGGAACGGCCACCATTTTTACCACATCGCCACGGGTGGCATGAATACTGCGCAATACCGGCATTACCGAGTTGCGGATTGCTTCTGCTTTGCGTTTATAAAGTTCCTGTACTTCATTGAAAAGTTTTTCGGTAAGGGTTTGCAGGTTGCCGCCCGATAACTCAGTGGCGGTAATGGACGTGTCTAACGAGAAGTAGCGGATAACATCCAACTGGAATTGATCGTAGTTCTTACTATCCTGCCCGTTAGCAATGAGTTCTTCGCATAAATCGTAGAAACTGTT
>CAZLXD010000164.1:0-7402 GCA_964563185.1 uncultured Chitinophaga sp. | reverse complement strand
CTCTTTTTCCTGCTTCTGCTCCCACATTACGCGCAGATATGGAAACTCGCCTGACTAACTTTGGTTCTATTGCAGGCACCCCATTGAGTGCCGCGCAAATGGCTATACTCTCTGTTCACTGCGGCAATCCGAATTTTATTGATGCACAACTGCGCGATTGTTACACTTCTAAAACACTTTATGCAACTCCCGGCACTCAGGATAAGGAATGGTTGGTATACAAAGGGCTTTACCGTAAAACCAAATTACGTGTATTGAGCAACGAGCGTAATCGTTACGTTACAGCTTTAGGTAGTTTCAACAATCGAACCATTGGCGGCACACGCGATGTGGCGGCCAATAGTTTATATGCCGGTAAGCGTAGAGTTTTTAAAGAAGAAGACGATGTAAATGATGAGCTGGAAGTAGATTTTTCCGGTGAAGAACCCACCTTAACAGAAGTTCAGGAACTATATAACAGAATCATACAGCAGCGATATGCCGATTGTGGTGTTTGCCCGGTTGGTTCTGATTTAGTAATGCTGCTGAATGCACTGAACTATGAAAAGAAACTCACCGCAGCAACTGTTGCTCTTCCCGGAGTTTCACCGCTGGTGCTTACCAAGAACATCGTAAATAGTTTCAGCAACAACACAGCTTTGCAGTATAGCTGGAGCCGTATAGGTGACCCCAATCCTAACATTCTGAAGGCAAAGATTACGACCGGTGGTGCCGATATGTGTACGCTTACTTTACAAAAACGCAAAGCGGATGTTAATTGGGATAGCCTTGTAATGCTCGACTGTATAAAACCAACCGGTGATTTGACCTTTACTTTACGCATTATTGACAAAGACGGAAAAGTAGATACTGTATCTGGCAGCAGCACTTGTTTCCGCTTAAACGGATGCACGTTTAACCGCACTTGCACACCCACTTCTGCCCGCAGAGAAATGCTTACATTTTTGCAGTATCTTTTTGAAGGGAACCGCTACAGGCGAAGCGCATTGACTGTTCATACCGCTACCTCCAATTCTCCATACTTTGGCTTAGCATTAAGAGCAACTCATCCACGCGGACAAACATGGGAATGGGCTTTTGGCGGGTTTACTTCCAGCGCTAACACTTCTTTCAATGCAGATATAAGAATCAGCGAGGGGCGCGGTGCGCTGACAGCTTCACCTGTTACTTGCGGATTTACTTTTCGTGTTATTACTCCCGGCTTCAATTTCGACAGCGTTGGATTTATCATAGCTGTGCGTAAACCCGCTTCCTTACCTTCGTCTCCATTGGTGAATGATGCCGAGTTAGTGGTGCGCAGTAAAGGAGGCCGCATTTTCTTTATCGCCATGAGCAATACATGTTACTCCTTGTTTAACTGTCCGTCAGTACCTGTTAATTCAACACGGCCTGCCATGTGTTGCAGTCCAACTCCGCGCATGGGTCCCGTGCCAAATGATTGCGAAGCATCGTTACGGTTGATTGCCCGCAGAGAAGTGGAGCGTGATTTTGAAGCCAGAAAAGCTGCAGCAGCTGATTCGGTTCGCGCGGCTTATGTGCGCCATTGCTTAAACAGTGTGCAGGAGAAATTTACGGTAGCTTATAACGATGCCATGTATATGGCCACTTTGTATTACTACGATTTGTCAGGGGCGTTAGTAAAAACGGTTTCGCCAAAAGGAGTACGTGCTTTAGGGAAAACCGATATTCAAAAGTGTAAACAGCACCGAGAAAACGCAGCGGCTTACCCGGATTCGGTTTATCCAAATCACATTTTAGAAACTACTTATAGCTATACCAGTTTTGGGTCATTAGCCGAAAAAACTTCGCCCGATGAAGGCACGGTGAAATATGCTTATGATTTTGCAGGGCGCAGTATTGCCAGCAGAAACGCAGTGCAGCTGGCCAACAACCACGCTTCTTATATTCTTTACGATGCCAACAACCGTCTCATAGAAAGTGGCCGCACTAACTATAGTGGAGCATGGCAAACTTTTAAAGCCTACATCACACACACTAGTGCATTAAGCGGGCGAGCAGAAGTTACACAAACCAACTATGATGAGCCTTCTACACTAGGGAGTTATTTTGCTGGCGGACAAAAACGTTTGCGCAACAGGCCTTCTTCCATTAGTTACAAAGTGAACGGCAGCACCGATGCCTATGTGGCAGCATACAGTTACGATGCTCTGGGAAATGTTACTCGATTGGTGCAGCATTATCCTTCGTTGAGGCTAAGCGGTGTGAGTGCCGTAAAAACAGCCGACTACACTTTCGATAAGTTGAGCGGACAAATTACGCGCATTGTTTACCAGCAGGGTAAGGAGGACCAGTTTATTCACTGGCTAATTTACGATGCCAACAAGCGTGTTACGCAGGTGCATACTTCTACGTCTGAATACACACCGGAGCGTTTGCGCGATGCGGATGCTGCTTTCTATTACTATCAGCATGGGCCGTTGGCACGTATAGAAATCGGAAACGAAAAAATACAGGGAGTGGATTATGCCTACACCATACAAGGATGGCTGAAAGGCATAAACAGCTTTACCACAAGAAATGGCGATTTAGATATGGGCAAAGATGGAACGGAAGATGGCGGTTTACATGCGGCAGGTTTTCCGAAAGATGTTACTGCTGAGTTGTTGAATTACTTTCCGAACGACTACAAAAAGATTGGAGCAGAGGGCGCTCAGTTTTATCCAGAATCACCTCTGGCGGTTTTGAATTCCGGCTTCTCTAAGCCACTTTACAATGGCAATATTCAAAACAGTATGATGAGCGTGTTGCACGGCTTCAGTGGCGATATCCGCAAAACTTTTGCGCAAGCCTACAGCTACGACCAGGCAAATCGCATCCGTCAATCTCAATTGCTGTTTGGCAGCGAAGCGGGTTTTGAATCGGTATTCAGTGAGCAATATAAAATGAGTGTTGATTATGATTTGAACGGAAATATCACCTCACTGACAAGGAGTGGAAACAGTGCTACGCTATTTGATAATCTTACTTACAAATACAATCAGCCGGAGCAAAACAATCACCTGCACCAGATTACAGATGCGGGAAATAGCGGAGCAACCGACTTGCAAAACCAATCTAACACTAACAACTACAGCTACGATGCTATTGGAAGACTGATGAGCGATAACTCTGAGAGTATTTCAAGTATTCAATACAACAGCCAAAGCAAAGTAACGGCAGTAAACAAAGCGGGTAGCAATACCACGTATGCTTACGATGCTTTCGGGAGAAGAATAAGCAAAACAACCGGCACAGGAACGGAATGGTATGTAAACGATGCAATGGGTAACCCCATTGCTATTTACAGCATTAACGGTAGCGAAGTGCGATGGAAAGAAGCCACTATTTATGGCGGCAAGCGCATGGGTGTTTACAAACCCGATGTAGTGCTTGCAGCACGCGATGTAATGCGCGATAGCCTGATACGCGGCAATAAGATTTACGAGTTGGCTAATCATATTGGAGATGTATTGGCAGTGGTAAGTGATAGAAAGGTTTCTACACCGGATGGTTTTGCGGCTGAAGTGCAGGCCGCACACAATTACTATCCGTTTGGTATGATTATGCCGGGCCGCACTTTTGGCAACGATGAATGCCGCTATGGTTTTCAGGGAATGGAAAGTGAGGACAATCTGCGTGGCGAAAACAATAGCTACACCACCGAGTTCCGTCAGTATGACCCGAGAGTGGGAAGGTGGATGAGTGTGGATCCGAAAGCGGGGAAGTATGCCGACTTAAGTCCGTATGTGGCGTTTTCTAACAATCCGATATCAGTGATTGACCCTAAAGGAGATACCATTCGCAGTTTTGCAAGATTAGAGCAATTGGAAGAGTCATCTGGCTTAAGGTTAGGCGATAGGGTTGAGATATGTCGTTATAGTGTAGGAGATGGGGTGAATCATATTTATTCCGTAACAGTTGGGGGCGATATGCCCACAGGCACTACTGCTGCCAGAGCCGATGCTTTGAACTATAATGAACATTTAGCAAATGCTTCTCAAACTTGCGAAGCATGGAGAGATGCTACTTTTGCAGCATTTCAGGAGATACTCTCCTTAACGCAAACCCTATTTTCTGCCTATGCCGAAAATCCAACTTTTATGGCACTGGCTGACAGGAACACACAATTCAGACATTTCCGTGAGGATCTAGTGGGCATCGCACGAACCACAGGTCAATTGGGACGATCAGAAAGCAGAACTCGTGCATTGTTAGGTCGTTTAGGAAGAGGAATACAAATAGGGCAAGCACTATATGACATTGGTAGTGCAATCCCGCAACTTATTTCGGGTTATCAGCGGCTATCACAGCTAGACTTAAACGACCCTTCGAATCTTGCGCAAGCAATAGACGCGGCATCTGACATTTTTGACGGTAGCATGTCTATAGTTGGAGTTGCTACTGGTTTTATGGGAGTAGATATGACTTCTGCCGGTACTGAAGGAATAATACGAACGGTAGGTGCTGCAGTTTTACATAATGCTATTGAGGCAAGCGGTGTAAATCCTTTTATGGAGGGTGGCCATGCATGGCAACATCGCGGCCTGTGTTTAGGAAGACCTTGCAGATAATTTATGGGAGTGAAACATTTATGCATTTTCTTTTTTGTATTTGTGGCTAAGTTAAATGCCCAACTCACCTACAACCCCATTGCCTTTCGCCAACTGGATGCATCGGTTTGCTGGAATGTGAAAGTTCAGATTAACAGTGGTGGTGAGCGCGTTCAGTTTTTTGGTAAAATTTCGGACGATAACGGCAAAGTGCTGCTGGAATGTGAAAGTGATAAACTGCTTTTGCAAAATGGTTTGAATACACTGAATGCCGGCATAGTGCGCACCGATAAGGTGAAGTTTTACAACGATGAAGTAAAAAAGCATTTAGAACGTTATGGCCAACTACCACCCGGGCGATATGAGTTTTGCACCACGGCAAAACTATTCAGCAACAGCGAAGAGTTGGGGGATGATTGCATCTCGCTGACACAGGTAAGCACTGATACTGTTGCCGATAAAAAGTTGATACAGCTACCGAAAGGAATTCAACTGTATGGAAATGCTAGTGTGGAGCACATTTACAGCAATCGTCAGGGCACCGACCAGATTATGCCTCCACATTTGCTGCGCATACAAGCGCAGCCCGGTATAAGTATTTACAATGTGCCGCTCAGTTTAAATTTGTATTACACCACCGAACGCACTTATGCCCGCCCCAACCAGTTTGCCGTATCGTTCAATTTCGATGCACAGAAGTTCAAGGATAATCTGCGCAGCATAGTAGAACAAAAGATAACGGAGCAAACAAAAATCAATACCGCTTCATTAAGCAAACAATATGAGCAGGTAGCAGAGTTGGGAAGCATCAACGACAAACTGAAAGGCATGTCGGTGAACACTTCTGAAATTACTTCACTGGAGGGGAAGTTGAAGAGTGGCGACTATGCCAACATCGGTGAGTCTATCTCCACTTTAAGCAATCAGGGGATTGAAGCGCTAAAGAAAATTGACTACGACAGCCTCAAGATAAAATACACCGATGCCAAAAATCAACTGGCTGCTTATGTTCCGATAGATTCAGTGGAAGAAAGGCAGAAGAAAACGCTGGCGGATAGTCTGGATGCGCGCCTGCTGCGCTTGGAAGCCAAAAAAGATTCGGTGATAAAGAAGTTGGAAGGTTATCAGCAGAAAATGAATGCGCTGCTGGAGAAGAAGCAACAGGCAGAAGCCATGCTGCAGCAACTGAGCCAACTGAAAGCCACTGCCGAGCAGATTCAGCATTTGACGGAGAAGAAGAACTATCTGGAGGGTTTGCAGAAAAGCTTAGGTAGTCTTACTCAAACTAACTATGGCGATTTATCGCGTCTGAATGACCCGACAGTGCTCAAGCAAAATCTGTTGGAGCAAGGCATGTTTACGGGGCTCAATAAACTTTTCTTCGGAGTCCGGCAGCTCAGCATAGGCACAGTGTATCCGTATTACTCACCGCTTATACTCAACGGTATTCAGGTTCAGGGCGGAGCTATTGAGTTAAATCCCGGCTTGTTCTTTTTAAACATCACCGGTGGTAACACACACATTGGCACGGCTAACTTTTTAGATATTTTCAAGTCGGCTTATCAGCGGTGGATGATTGGCGGAAGAGTAGGAGTAGGCAAGCCGGAGCGTTCACACTTTTTCCTCAGCTACATTCACTCGTTCGATAAGAACACCACACTGCCCAGTGAAATTTCTCCCACCATTCGCCCATCGCAAAATGATGTGCTGGGTGCCACACTTCAACTTACTTTCTGGAAGGGCAGGATACGTTTATTAGGTGAAGGTGCAGGTTGCGGATTTAATCGCAACCGCAACGATGCCACGCTCAAAGTGGAAAATTCTCTTTACAAAAAAATACCTGCATTCCTTAAGCCTAACCTTTCCACCAGCTACGACTATGCCTACATGGCGCGTGGCGATTTTAATTTCTGGAAAGGAAGCCTCATCAGTTTTTACACCGAATACATAGGCCCCGGCTACAATAGTTTCGGAGTTCCTTTTTTGCGCAACGATGTATTGCGCTATGGCGGACGCATAGAGCAAGCGCTTTGGAAAAGCAGAGTAAAATTAACGGGCAAATACCGCTACGAGCTCGACAACCTCATTGAATCAAAACGAGCTACCTCCACCATGCATTTTTTTGGCGGTGGTTTTTCTTTCAACCAAAAGAAGTTACCTTCTTTTAAAGCGGAATACAACGGCAACATGCGTAGTAATGTGTTTGGCAACCAAACAATGCACAGTGTAAACTTTATTACGGGTTACAACTACAAAATCGCCAAAACTAATCTGCGTACTTCCGCCAACTATCAGTTTATATTAAGCGATGCCGACAGCATCAGTTTCTCAGATTACACCTTGCATAACGTTATGCTGGTGCAAAGCATTTCGTTTAAGGCTCCGGTTACTGTTTTGGCTACTCTTAGTTACAACCAAATGGTGAATACGGTGCAAACCAACCGTCAGGTGCAGTTTGGTGCAGGCATTATCAGCACACCGTTTAAAAACTTTAATGCCGGTTTAAATATGGATATGGCAAAAAACATTGGCAGAGAATACCGCATCGGCACATCGCTTGACCTCAGCTATTTCTTTCTTAAGCATCTTACGCTCTCTACTAATCTTCGTTTTAACCGTTATCAAAACTCTTTTGTCACCGACCACCCGTTCAACGAAGTGGTTCTTACGACAAGGCTAATGGTGGTGTGGTAAAGTTTTGTTATAAAAAGTAAATTCAACTTTTGTATCACATTCGCTTCACAAAAAAAGGAGAAATATGAAAAAGCTAACTTTCACAATTACGACCGTCATGCTGCTGCTTATAGCAGGATGTGCTCGCAATGGAGATAATGAAATCAAGTTTGTAAACT
>CAZLXD010000163.1:0-7485 GCA_964563185.1 uncultured Chitinophaga sp. | reverse complement strand
GGGCTTTTCTTCTGCTCCTGATGCAGCAGTTGCTGGCCTTCGTTTAACCGAAGGGCAATAATAGCATTGTAAGCTTTGCGGCAATCGGTATTAAAATTGAAAGATTCAGCCAGGCTGAGCGAAGAAGTAAAGGCAATAAAAAGCAGTAGGCACAGTACCCGTTGTTTCACGCTGGCAAAATAGAAAAAAAGAAAAGGCTAACGGGCGGCTGCGGGTGCTGAGTAAGTGAGCGAGGAATTGAATGACAATGTTTGGCAAGGGGCACGAAGCCAGCAAACAGTAAAACAGACAAGTAAGATAATGCAGTTTGTTGAACAAACTAGAACAGGCATCGCCCCGTAGGGGCGAAACCTGTATACCTAATGGTGGGCCATTGCCCTTTGGAAGTAAGGCAACCAACCACCGCATCTTAACACCAACTTATTAACGGGTTAACACGGGTTCAATATCCCGCATTGGTTTTTATTTACATTTGACCCCCGCCCGAAAAACGGGCAAAACAAACACACATGCAAAGAGTATTGTTTTTTATCCTGCTCGCGCTTCCGGCTTTAGTCTTTTCGCAATCTAATACCTTTACAGGTAGCCTTTTTGACGAGGTGAGCGGACAGCCGGCTGCCAACCGCACTGTTCAATTAGCTAACAAGGATACGGCATTTACATCAGCCACTTCAAACACAGGGGCATTTACCTTTAGTGTACCCGCAGGCACCTACAACCTTAACCTGATGTTTGGCGATACCCCGTTGGTAGTGGGTGTTTTTGATATAAAAAAGAGTATGGTGGATGTTGGCGGGCTTTATTATACCCGCGAACAGAACTGGGACGATAAAATGAATATAGATAATACGGCTACAGTTTCCATTTCCGAAACCGACATTAAGGAAGGCGGGGCACAGGGAGTTTCGAGCGCGCTGAATGCCTCGCGCGATGCGTTTCTTTCTACCGCTTCGTTTGTGTTCAGCAATGCCCGCTTCCGCATACGCGGTTACGATTTTGAAAACTTTACCACTTACATGAATGGTATGCCCGTAAACGACCTGGAAGACGGGGGTGTGTTTTGGGGGCAGTGGGGTGGTTTGAACAACGTAATGTGGAATCGCGATAACAGCATAGGCCTGCAACCCACCACATTTACTTTTGGCGGAATTGGCGGAGCTTATTCTATTGACAACCGCGCCAGCAAGCAGCGCAAGCAGTTGCAGGTATCGTATGCCGCCACTAACCGCAATTACCGCAACCGCCTAATGGCTACTTACAGCACGGGGTTGCTGAAGAAGGGCTGGGCGGTATCGCTTTCAGCATCGCGTAGGTGGGCTTCAGAAGGCTATGTGCCGGGTACTTTCTACGATGGCTATTCTTATTTTCTTTCGGTAGAAAAACTGATTGGCAACAACCACTCGCTGGCGCTTACTGCTTTAGGTGCCCCTACCCGCAACGGGCGCTCGGCTGCCGCCACACAGGAAATGTATAACATAGCCGGCACCAATTATTACAACCCTAACTGGGGTTACCAAAACGGAAGAAAAAGAAACGCGGTGGTGGGCAACACCCACCAGCCTATGTTTATTTTAACCCACGAGTGGAAAATAAATAACCAGAGCAACCTGTTAACCTCAGCCGGATTTTCGTTTGGCCGCAGCGCCCGCACGGCATTGGACTGGAACAACGCCCCCGACCCTCGCCCCGATTACTACCGTTACCTACCCAGCTATATTGAAGACTCCACCATGCAGGCAGTAGCCGAAAAAATACTGCGCGATAATGAATACATGCGCCAGATACAGTGGGACCAGTTGTACGAAGCCAATGCCAGCAGCTGGGAAACTATTGACAGCGTAGACGGCATTGCCGGAAACTCAGTAACCGGAAAGCGCGCCCGCTACATTATTGAAAACCGCGTGCAAAGCACCAAACGGTTTAACCTGGCATCAACCTACAACAACAGTATTACCGACCACATAGCGGTAACAGCCGGTTTAACCTACCAAATGCAAATGACCCGCAACTTTAAAGAAGTGGAAGATTTGCTGGGAGCCGATTTTTATGTGGATGTAAACCAGTTTGCCGAAAGAGATTTTCCGGATAGTTTTTCGGTAGCACAAAACGACCTTAACCGCCCTAACCGTATTTTAAAAACAGGCGATAAGTTTGGCTACGATTATGTAATGAATATTCATCGGGCCGGCTTGTGGGGGCAGGGCAACTTTAAATACAACCACATTGACTTTTTTGTAGCCGCTGAACTTTCATACACCACCTTTTGGCGCGATGGCAAAACCCGCGTAGGTCTTTTCCCCGATAACAGCTACGGGAAGTCGACCATGCAAAACTTTTTCAATTATGCTTTCAAAGGAGGCCTTACCTACAAAATTGACGGCCGCAATTATCTGTTTGCCAATGGGGCTTATATAAGCCGTGCACCGTATTTCGAAAATGCTTTTGTATCGCCACGTACCCGCAATCAGGTAGTAAATGGATTAAAGAGCGAGACTATCTACTCGGCTGAGTTGGGCTACATATTCCGTTCACCGAGGGTTAAACTTAAAGCAGACTTGTTCTTTGCCCAGTTTAACGATGCTACCAAAACCATGTCGTACTACCACGATGACCTGCGCACACTGGTAAACTATACCCTGAACAATATTGACACCCGCCACATTGGTATGGAGTTAGGAGCCGATGTAAAAGTGTACAAAGGCTTTAGTGCAAATGCAGTGTTGTCGCTTGGCCGCTATACTTATATTAACCGCCCTACAGCCACCATTACACAGGATAACAACCAAACCACCCTTACCAACGAAACCGTTTATGCCAAAAACTTTAACGTGGCAGGCACTCCGCAAATGGCCATGTCGCTGGGCATTAACTACCGCGACCCTAAGTTTTGGTTCTTCAACATTTACTTTAACTACTACGACTGGATGTGGTTAGACTACAACCCTTCGCGCAGAACAGAAGGCGCAGTGGATTTGGTTGATCCAGAATCTCCTCAGTTTGCTTCCATCATTAATCAGCAGCGCTTAAAAGGCCAGTTTACCATGGATATTTTTGCGGGTTACTCATGGCTGCTGAACAACCAGTTTAAGGATTTGAAGAAAAGGCATTTCCTGATATTTAATGTGGGCATAAGTAATGCCACCAACAACAAAAACTTTGTAACCGGTGGCTTTGAGCAACTGCGCTTCGATTACTTAGATAAGGATGTAAACAAGTTTCCGGCTAAGTACTATTACAGCTACGGCACTACCTATTTTATCAGTTTAGCCTACCGCATGCAATAACTTATTCAACCAATAAAAAATCAAATCAGCTATATGAAAAAAGTTTTTGGCCTTCTCACTCTCGCATTACTGCTTACAGGAATGTCATCGTGCTTAAAAGAAAAGTATGATGCACCTCCTACCGGTGGTAAAGACCCGGATATTGAAGTGAACATGACCATTGCCGGCCTTAAAGCCATGTATACAGGCACTGCTATGCCTATTACCGGTGATTTTGTAATACGCGGTGTGGTAACTGCCGATGATAAAAGCGGCAACTTTTATAAAACCATCGTAATACAGGATTCCACCGGTGGTATTTCGGTTCGCTTAGATGGGACCAGCTTGTATACGGAGTACCCAATTGGTAGGAGGGTATTTATTAAGTGCAAAGGTTTATGGCTGGGCGCTTATGCTAACCTGCTGCAACTGGGAGGCTACCTGAATGCCGAGGGTGATTTGGATGAAATTCCTTCTGCCATTTTTGATAAGCATATACTAAAGGGTGTTTACGGGTTGCCGGTAGTGCCAACTGTAGTAAGCATTAACAGCCTGAACGATACTTACCAGAACATGCTTATTGAGTTGGATAATGTGGAGTTTCAGACAGCCGATGCAGGAAAACCTTATGCCGATGCCGTAAACAAGTATTCGCTTAACCGCACGGTTAAAAACTGCACCGGTGGAACAATTCTAGTGCGCACCAGCGGCTATGCTCAATTTGCTTCTAATGTAACGCCTTCGGGCAATGGTAAGTTGTTAGCTATTTACACCGTTTACAATAGCACCGCTCAGTTGGTTCTTCGCGATCCTGCTGATTTAGATATGGATTCTACCCGCTGCGGTGGCGGTGTGGTGGTAACAGGCAACGGAATTATGGGCATACGCGGTTTGTGGAGTGGTAGCGATGTAACTATCCCTTCGGGTAAAACGATTAAGGGAATTGTTATTTCAGATAACACTAATGCGAACACTGACCCTAAGAACTTAGTGCTACAGGATTCTACCGGTGGAATGGTAGTGCGCTTTAGTGCTAACCACAGCTTTGTTTTGGGCGATGAAGTAACCGTTGACTTAAGCGGGCTTACACTTACTTCGTACAACGGCTTGATTGAGGTGATAAATACTCCATCATCTGCTGCTTCAAAAACCGGAACGGGAACAATAATCCCACGGGTAGCTACTATTACTCAAATACAGGCCAATGCCGATGCGTGGGAGTCAACCCTGTTAACCGTGCAAAATGCAAGTGTTACAGGAACCGGCACCACTTACAGCGGCAGCAAAACACTGAATGACGGAACCGGTAACCTTACTCTTTACACCCGCTCACAGGCTACGTTCTCAGCTACTACCCTTCCGGCAGGCAATAAGAGTTTTACAGGTGTATTAGGCGATTTTAACGGGGCACAACTTTCTATCCGCACCTTGGCTGATGTGCAATAAAAGCACGGTCGTTTTTTTTTTAGATTTATAAACATTTATTACGGTGTTTTTTACCGCACATTGATATGACGGTTGGGTTTTATCGCCAGGCTTTTCGGGCATAATGGTGGATTTTTTCTTCTATAAATGGTATTTGGATTATACCTTCGGTTAGTATTATGCCTGGGCGCGGTGTTAACGGCAATCTTAAACCATCCACCGCTTGTTTTTTAGCAGTTACCGCTTCCTCTTTTATGCTTTCGCCAAACAGAAACTGCCCCCAATGGAACCTTTGCGTGTTTTGCTTTTTAGCAACTGCCGCCAATGGAGCTTTTTGTGACATTTACTGTTCGTGGAATGGCTGAAGGGGAACCCTTTTACCCTTTATACGTACGTGGAATCATGGGAAATGCCTCTTTTACCACTACCCGGCATAAGCATAAATACATAATCGTGCCTGGTGTATTTTTCCCCCTGGCGTTCAAACACCCACTGGCTGGAGAGATTATGTAAACGGGCAGAACCGGTGCAGTAGCGCGCCCCGCTTTGTTGAATTTCGTACTGCATACGGTGTATTACATCGCGGTAGTGGCTCTGCTTTCGATAAGGCGGCAACAAACCTATGTAGGTAGTGTAGGCTTCTTCGCCTTTAAACTCAGTGCTGCCGCAGCCCGCATTCACTCCATTTATCTTTATCAGCCATGACTGCCTGCCGGGGTTGGTGGTTTGGGTGTATTGCGAGGAAATGTAGCTGGCAATATTCTGGCGTTGTAATTCAACTGGAAAATACTGCTCCAACACTTCGTTGCGAAAAAAGCCCATGGGATGCTCATCAAAACTCTGCAAAATCATGTCGCGTATTTCGCTGTTCAGCTGACCTTCGTTTTGAAAGAGTTCCATATCGGATGGTACGGGGGCAGAAACAGTTGTTTCGGTATAGTCCAGCGAATAATGGCGGTGTATATCCAACAGATGGTAAGATATACCTATAGCATTAAGGCGCATAAACAGATCATCGGCTGCATTGCGAATTTTAATCCGTACAAAGTCGTAACCCTGTTCGGCTATTTCCTGCTTCAGCGCTTCAGGATTATCTAAAGTGCCCTCGTAGCGGCCAAACTTTAACTTAAAAAGAAGAGATTCCTGCTTGGAGTAAATAATCATAACTATACCTCTACATCTCCTTCAAACACTCTCTCGGCAGGGCCTGACAGGTAAATGTTTTTAAATCCACGGCCTGCAGTTTCAAAGCGCACTTCTAAGTTTCCGCCCAGCGTTTCAATATAAACCTGCTGCAACAGCTGCCCGTTTTTAGCAGCAAACGACAAAGCCGAAGCCACCACTCCTGTTCCGCACGAAAGGGTTTCATCCTCCACTCCCCTTTCGTAAGTGCGCACAAAAATTTCCGATGCACTTTTCTTCTGTACAAAGTTCACATTGATGCCTTCGTTCTCGAAATGGGCATTGTAGCGGATTTTGCGGGCTTCGTTAAACACATCTAAACGCTGCACTTCATTCACAAACGATACGTAGTGAGGTGAACCGGTGTTCAACACAAAATCGCTTCCTGCATTCTCAATCGCCTCCACATCCTTCATCTTCAGCGATACAGTTCCACCTGGCAATACTTCGCCATCGTGGCCGCCATCAATAGCCCAAAACTTACAGGTATCCATTATAACGCCCAGATAATTGGCAAACTTTATCAGGCAGCGCCCACCATTGCCACACATGGTGCTCTCGTTGCCATCGCTGTTAAAATACACCATTTCAAAGTCGTAACCTTCTTTGTCCTGCAACAATATCAGGCCATCGGCACCAATGCCAAAGCGTCTGTCGCAGAGTTTTTTTACCAACTCGTTTTGTTGTTTATTTAAACCTAAGGCGCGGTTATCAATCATAATAAAATCGTTGCCGGTGCCTTGGTACTTGTGGAATTTAACGGTCATTTAAAGTTGCTGTTAAAACAGGTTAATCAGAGTAAACAGACATTGCAAAAAACGTTTTACATGAAATAACTTCGCCTTTACAATCGTTATTGAGCAAAACTAAAAATTAAAGGATATGGCAATTCGGAAAACAGTTTCAACAGCAGTGGTCGCTTTTATAAGCGCATTTGCCGCCATAGGCATTTACAATTATTTCGGATTTAATAAACAGGAAGTAAAAATTACGGAGCAAAGCACTCCGGTAAAGTATGCCGCCTACTCTTCTTCCGGCACCAACCAGCCTATTGATTTCCGCTACGGGGCTTCGGTAGCTACACCGGCAGTGGTGCATATTAAGTCTACCATTAAACCCGAAAAACCAGCTGCACAGCGCGGCTATGACCCTTTCAGAGGTTTGTTTGGCGATGACTTTCAATACTTTTTCCATGGGCCAAGCCCATACAACAACCAGCCGCAGGTAGCTACCGGTTCGGGCGTAGTTGTCTCAGAAGATGGATACATAGTAACCAATAACCACGTGGTAAAAGATGCGGATGAAATAGAAGTGGTATTCAATAACAACAAAACCTACAAAGCAAAACTGATTGGTAAAGATGGTGATACCGATTTGGCTCTGTTGAAGGTAGAGGAAACCAACCTTCCGGCTATCAGTTTTGCTAACTCCGATTCGGCCCTGGTGGGCGAATGGGTGTTAGCCGTTGGTAACCCTTTTAACCTGGCATCAACAGTTACTGCAGGTATTATCAGCGCTAAAGGAAGAAACATAAACATACTGGGCAACGATGTTACACAAGGTTCCAACACAGCTATTGAATCGTTTATACAAACCGATGCGGCTGTTAACCCCG
>CAZLXD010000162.1:0-7498 GCA_964563185.1 uncultured Chitinophaga sp. | reverse complement strand
AGGGCGATTCCCGATTTGGTGTTTTATGTTATGTTACACATAACAAGAAATGTCAAACGGAAACCTTTAACACTTTTGCTCCTATTCCTGTGCTTTCTAAGCAACTGTGCGTATGCTCAAATCTCGCTTTGCAGCTGGAATATCGAAAATTTTGGCAAGTCTAAGAGCGATTCTGCCATCGAAATTATAGCGAATACTGTGAACAGTTTCGATATAGTAGCCATAGTAGAGGTGGTTGCCGGTGATGGCGGTGCGCAGGCTGTTGCCCGGCTAAATGATGCCCTTAACAGGAAAGGATTTAAATGGGATTATACAATTAGTGACCCGACCTATAGTAGCTCTTATAAGACCGAGAGATATGCTTTTTTGTGGAAACCTTCCAAAGTTTCGAAAGTAGGGTCAGCTTGGTTAGAAAAGAAATATTCCGTTGAAATAGACAGGGAGCCGTACTATGCAAGATTCAGAGCAAAGGGTAAAGAATTCACTTTAGCTGCCTTTCATGCCATTACAAAATCCAAACAACCGGAAACAGAGATAAAGTACTTTAAGTTCCTCCCATCAGAATACCCTGCTGATAACCTGATTTTTATTGGGGATTTTAATTGCCCGGAATCACACACTGTATTTAATCCCCTAAAAACAATGGGGTACTTGCCCGTTTTAACGAATCAAAAGACATCATTAAGGCAGGAGTGCATAAACGGTGACTGTTTGGCCTCTGAGTTTGATAACGCATTTATTAATACCCGAAAAATAACTCTTGTAAAGGCAGGAATCATCCATTTCTATAGGACGCTTAATACTATTTCCGAGGCACGCAAAATTTCGGACCACGTTCCGGTTTATTGTCACTTCAACCTCCAATAACAAACAACTATCACCCCGCTATGAAAACTCTCCCACCAAACCTGATCCTCATTAAAGGCATCATCTTGTTCTTTTTAAATCTTGCTAGCAGCAACTTGTTAGCACAACCATGCTCTGTTTCGCTGGGCAATACAGTTGCAATATGTGCGGGACAATCAACCACTTTAAACGCAACAGTATCAAACGGTGGTGGCGGTATCACCTACTCTTGGGCTGCAAGCGTTGGCCCAAACCCGGCAGGTAACGGACAAAGCGTAACAGTTACTCCAACAGCGCCCAACACAACTTATACCGTTACTCTAAGTGGGGGCGGGTGCAATGGCGTTAGTGCCTCCGTATCGGTCAACTTAAATCCACTTCCAGTTATTCCTACAATTAGCATGACAAACAACAACACATGTGCAGGAACTGTAATGACATTTTCAACTCAACCCCAAGCAGGTGTTTCCTTTTCTTGGAGTTTTGGGGACGGTACTACGGCAATTGGTCCAAACGCTTCACATGCTTACAATCCCAATGCGGGTGGAGGGACTCAGACATACAATGTTATTGTAGTGGCGACCAACAGTTTTGGATGTAAAGACACCTCAACACCTAATACAATAACAGTACTGAAGAAACCCAACGCTCGACTTACGGTTAACTCTCCAATACAAACTACCTTCTTCACAGGAGATACGACATTTTTTAAATGTGCTCAAGGTGCTCAAACCCAATCCTTGTTTACCTTTAACAACAATGCCACCTCCAACTTTGGGAATAGTTATTTTATTGACTGGGGCGATGGAACTGCTCCATTTTCTCAAAATACGAACTGGTCATCACAAAGTCACACATATTCCGTTGGAATTTATGTTTTGCGTTACATTGTCACAAATGCTAATGGATGTTCTGATACTGCGCGCTACAAGGTTTTCTACGGTGGGCAACCAGGTGGAGGCATTATTGGTCCAGGAAATGAGAATGGTTGTTCACCTAAACAATTCTATTTTAAAATATCAGGAACAGCAAACAATCCACCCGGAACGGTATACACAGTTACTTTTAATGACGGAACTCCACCTGTAACACTTAGCCATCCACCACCTGATTCTATACCACATATTTTTACTTTGACATCTTGCGGAACTTCAAGTTCTGACGGAACAAATACATACACTAACGCATTCTCCGCAACTTTTTTAGCTCAAAACCCATGTGGCACAAAATCTGGCTCCGTATTACCTATATACATTTCACTTCCCGCAACTTCAGATTTTACCATTTCCCCTAGCCCAACTGCTTGCGTAAACACAACTGTTACGTTTAATGACATAACAGTTGGTCAGGATATACTACCCAATGGGTTTAATGCTATTTGTGATTCGATACCGCCAAGGGTATGGACAATCAGCCCTTCAACAGGCTGGACCACTTCTGGAAGTCTTGGGAGTACAAACGGTTTCGTTGGGGGGGGGAATTTTGACCCTTACTCATGGAATCCTGGGTCACATAACCTTCCGGTTACTTTTAACACCGCAGGGACTTACACTATTACAATGCTATCAGGCAATAATTGTGGCCCTGATACTGTAATAAAAACAGTCTGCATTCAATCCACTCCCAATCCTTCATTTACCGCTACACCACTAACGGGTTGCTCGCCATTAGTTGTAAACTTCAACAACACATCAACCAATGTAAACCAATGTGAAACTATAACTCGGCTATGGATAGTCACACAAACTGCTCAAACCTGCACTCAAGATTCTACCAATGCTTTTGTTTTTGTTTCAGGAACAAATTCTACATCGCAAAACCCGGTAATTCGATTTAATAATGCAGGCACTTATACTGTCCAGCTAAGATTAGTTAACGTTTGCGGGACATTTAACTCAACCACACAAACTATTCGCGTAAGACGGAAGCCGGAATTGACTATTTCAGTAACTCCCAATCCCATCTGTCTTGGCCAAACGCTTACTCCTTCTGCCACAGTTCAAAACTGCGATACACCAATTATCTCTTACAACTGGACTTTTACAAGTGGCACACCTGCATCATCAACCCAAGTAAATCCCGGCTCTATTTCATACACTACAGGTGGCAACAAACCAATTTCGCTTACGGTTCAGAACGCTTGCGGCAGTGCAACCGCAAATACGTCAATTACAGTAAATACTCCCTCAGCCGCAAATGCTGGCCCCGACCAATCGGTTTGCGTGAATTCTTTAACCGTGCAATTAAACGGGAATCCGGGAGGTGGAACTTGGAGCGGAACGAATGTTACCACAGTAGGCGTTTTCACTCCATCTCAAACCGGAACATTCAGTTTGGTTTACACTACAGGTTCGGGAAACTGTTTAGGGCGCGACACGATGATAATGACTGTAAATCCGTTGCCGAATATTACAGCAACTCCATCTTCTCCAGCTATTTGTGCCGGTAGTAATGTAACTCTTACAGCAAGCGGAGCCAACAATTATTCATGGTCGCCAACCACAGGGTTAAATCCAACAACAGGTGCAACAGTTACTGCTTCTCCAAATAATACAACCACCTACACAGTTACGGGAACAAATATTACCACCAATTGCACAGCATCTGCAACAGTAACGGTTACTGTAAATCCTATCCCGACTATTACAAACAATCCATTATCACAAACTGTATGTTCAGGTGCAGCTACTACAGCAGTTAATTTAACTTCCTCGGTTAGTGGCACTACATACACTTGGAGTGGCAGTTCGCCAAATGGCGTGACAGGTTTTCCCTCCAACGGAACCTCTAACTCAATTCCATCTTTTACGCCAACCAACAACGGAACTACTGCCGGAACAATCACTTATTCTATTACCCCAACTGCTAACAATTGCCCCGGCAATCCGGTTACTTATACTTACACCGTAAACCCGCGCCCCGTTATCAATCCGGTTTCACCTCAAACTATTTGCAGCGCTCAATCAACTACCGCAGTGACGCTAAGTGCCAACGTAACAGGTACAACTTTCCAGTGGACTTCTACAGTAAGCGGAAGTGTTACAGGCAATACAGCAACCGGAAACGGTAACATCCCCGTTCAAACGCTCACCAATTCAGGCACAACTGCCGGAACAGTTACTTACACTATTACACCAACTGCCAACAACTGTCCGGGGAGTCCGGTGAACTTTGTAGTAACGGTTAATCCAACACCGGTTATTTCACCCATCAATAACCAAACTATTTGCAGCGGACAGAATACTACTGCCGTAAATCCATCTTCTAATGTAAGCGGCACTACTTACCATTGGAGTTCAACAGTAAGTGGAAGTATTACAGGCAACACAACAAGCGGAACAGGCAACATACCCGCACAAACGCTTACTAATTCAGGCACAACAGCCGGAACAGTAACTTACACTATTACACCCACTGCCAACAACTGTCCGGGAAATCCCGTCAGTTACACCGTTACTGTAAACCCGATACCGCAAGCAACAGCCACACCAAGCACCGCAACCATTTGTTCGGGAACATCCACCAACATTCAACTTACTTCCAATGTAAATAACACAACTTTCACTTGGACAGTAAGCGCACCTGCAAGCATTACAGGAGCATCAAACGGAAACGGCAATAGCATTCAGCAAACACTCAACAACAGCAGTTCAACCACGCAAAATGTTACATACACTATCACCCCTTCTGCCAACAACTGTAATGGAACACCGATTACGGTAACGGTTACAGTGAGTGCTGCTATAGCCATCAGTTTTTCACCAAGTCCTCAAACCGTTTGTTCTGGACAAAACACGCAATTGGTCAACATTACGAGTAATCCTAGCGGAGCAACACTAACATGGACATCTCAAGCAAATGGTATTGGTGGAGTTGCCGCATCAGGCACTAACACAATTCCCGTTCAAACGCTAACCAATACCACCAATGCTCCATTGACAGCAACCTACAATGTTTCGGTCAGCATATCGGGGTGTAACGGTCCTGCTGCCAGTTATTCAATAACCGTAAACCCAATTCCAGCGGCCACACTTCCTGCCACACAAACCGTATGTTCAGGTGTAGTTACCACAGCAGTTAATTTAACTTCATCGGTTAGTGGCACTACTTACACCTGGAGTGGCAGTTCGCCAAATGGCGTGACAGGTTTTCCCTCCAACGGAACCTCTAACTCAATTCCATCTTTTACGCCAACCAACAACGGAACTACTGCCGGAACAATCACTTATTCTATTACCCCAACTGCTAACAATTGCCCCGGCAATCCGGTTACTTATACTTACACCGTAAACCCGCGCCCCGTTATCAATCCGGTTTCACCTCAAACTATTTGCAGCGCTCAATCAACTACCGCAGTGACGCTAAGTGCCAACGTAACAGGTACAACTTTCCAGTGGACTTCTACAGTAAGCGGAAGTGTTACAGGCAATACAGCAACCGGAAACGGTAACATCCCCGTTCAAACGCTCACCAATTCAGGCACAACTGCCGGAACAGTTACTTACACTATTACACCAACTGCCAACAACTGTCCGGGGAGTCCGGTGAACTTTGTAGTAACGGTTAATCCAACACCGGTTATTTCACCCATCAATAACCAAACTATTTGCAGCGGACAGAATACTACTGCCGTAAATCCATCTTCTAATGTAAGCGGCACTACTTACCATTGGAGTTCAACAGTAAGTGGAAGTATTACAGGCAACACAACAAGCGGAACAGGCAACATACCCGCACAAACGCTTACTAATTCAGGCACAACAGCCGGAACAGTAACTTACACTATTACACCCACTGCCAACAACTGTCCGGGAAATCCCGTCAGTTACACCGTTACTGTAAACCCGATACCGCAAGCAACAGCCACACCAAGCACCGCAACCATTTGTTCGGGAACATCCACCAACATTCAACTTACTTCCAATGTAAATAACACAACTTTCACTTGGACAGTAAGCGCACCTGCAAGCATTACAGGAGCATCAAACGGAAACGGCAATAGCATTCAGCAAACACTCAACAACAGCAGTTCAACCACGCAAAATGTTACATACACTATCACCCCTTCTGCCAACAACTGTAATGGAACACCGATTACGGTAACGGTTACAGTGAATCCAGGAGGCGTAACATTGAATTTTACACCTAGTTCACAAGCAATTTGTTCTGGTCAAACTTCACAAGCCGTAATTATTTCCAGTCCTACTTCGGGAGTAAGTATCACATGGACTTCGCAGGCAAATGGAGCGGGTGGTGTAGCGGCTACCGGCACGACAAATATTCCCGCACAAACATTAACCAACACAACCAATTCACCAATTCAGGTTATTTACGCTGCTGTTGCTGATTACGCAGGTTGTGTCACCCAACCTTTCAATTACATCATCACAGTAAACCCGATACCAACCGTTACTAACACACCGCTTGCTCAAACTGTATGCGAAGGGATTCCAACTCAGCCAATTAACCTTACATCAGCTGTAAGTGGGACGACATTTACTTGGTCAGCATCTTCACCCAACGGAATTACAGGATTTGCGGCTTCTGGCTCAGGTATTGCCATTGCTCCACAAACTTTAAATAATTCTGCCGACACAGCCGGAACGGTAATCTACAACATCACCCCAAATGCCAACAACTGTACGGGTCCTGCTTCGCAATATGTTGTTACAGTCAATCCAACGCCTAACATCATTTTACCGAATTCACAAACTATTTGCAATGGCGACACATCGCAAGTGGTGTCCATCACATCAAGCGTTGCAAACACCACCTTTTCTTGGCAGTCATCCGCGCCATCAGGTGTAAGTGGAAATACGCCAACTGGAACGGGCAACATTCCGCAACAAATTCTTGTAAACTCAAATAGCAATGCAGCTACAGTAACATACACAATAACAGCCAATGCAAATGGATGCAACAATACTTCTACTTACAACATTACAATAAACCCAAGCCCATCAGTTACGTTTTCATTACCCCCGCAAACAGTTTGCTCAGGTTCATCTACTTCATTGGTTAGTCTATCCTCTTCGACAACAGGTGCAGCTATATCGTGGACAGCTAATGCGCCAAGCGGAATTACAGGCTTAACACTTTCGGGAACTAATACAATTCCAGTTCAAACCTTAATCAACAGCACCTTTCAGCCGCTGAGTGTTACTTATACCGCGCAAGCTGTAACATCGGGTGTTGCTTGCCCCGGCACTACAAGCAGCTACACCATCACGGTGAACCCAACCCCTGATGTGAGTGCCACGCCAATGAACGATACGATTTGTTCGGCAACCCAAACCAACATTCAAATTACTTCAAATGTTTCAGGAACTATTTTCACTTGGTCGGTAAACCCACCAAGCGGTGTTACAGGTGCCAGTGCCGGAACGGGCAATACTATAGGGCAAACGCTGAGTAACAATTCAAACAATCCGCTCACCGTAACTTACAACATCCAAACAAACGCCACCAACTGTCCGGGTCAATCAATTTCTGTGAATGTTATTGTTAATCCTTCTCCGGTAGTTCAGTTCTCACTTCCCAATCAAACAATTTGTTCCGGTTTCACTACTCAACAGGTAAACATTTCATCCCCTACAGTTGGAGCGTCTATTTCATGGACATCCGTATCTCCACCTGCTGTTACAGGCGCATT
>CAZLXD010000161.1:0-7539 GCA_964563185.1 uncultured Chitinophaga sp. | reverse complement strand
CAAACCTCAAAATATTTTTAACACCAACACATTAATTTTAACAAAAATACCTAAAACCACTAAATTTATAAATTGTACGTTTTTGAAAAAAACATGTCTTTTTAATAAATCGCGCACCCCCCCTGCACTAGTAGAATCTTAGCCTTTAATATACTGGCAACCGACAATCCATCCCTTATTTCGCCCCTTAATACCATTTGATACACTTCTTCGAAAGGCAGCTTTTTGATGGTGAGGCTTTCCTCCTCTTCCGGCTGCGCGCCCACGTAGGTTAGGCCGCGGGCTATATAGGTATAGGATACTTCATCGGTGGTGGAATTGGAAAGCTGCATTTCCAATATTAATTCCATGCTTTCGGCTTTCAGGCCTACTTCTTCTAAAAGTTCGCGGTGGGCGGTTTCCAATGGCGAGGTACCTTCGGGGCAGCCGCCTTCCACCACTTCCCATTCGTAACTATCTAAAGGGTAGCGGTACTGGCCCACTATCCAGGTGTTGTTGTTTTCATCTAAAGGAATAATGGCAATGGCATGGGTTTTAAAATGCACTACTCCGTATATGCCATTGTTGCCGGCAGGGTTAATCACCTTATCCTCAATAATCTTAATCCACTTGTTTTCGTATTTCAGCTCCGTGCTCAGCTTCTTCCACGGGTTGGGGCCGGCTTTCTTTTCCATGTTACTCGCCCTTTAGTTTTGCTACTATAAATATAGAGGTGCTTAAACAAGGAACGTTGGTGGTATTGTTTTTAAAGATGTTGTTTACCAGAAAGCGTTTCAGCGCTCCTTCCTTTAATACATCCATAGGGGCGGTTATGTATTGCATTTTTAAAACCTCGAAGCCCGATTCCTGCAACAGTTTTTTAATGCGCGGTTTGGTATAGATGCGGGCATTGGCTAAGCGTTCGTGAATAAAAGTTGGCAGCCAGCTAAAAAACGGAACACGGTTCCAGGGAAGTAAAGGAAGTTTGGCTCCGTGAGTTTCGAACACCCACCATTTATTAGGAACGGAGATGGCACACAAAGCTCCGGGCTTTAACCAACGCTTAAAACGCTTTACGGTTTGTTCACTGTTAAAGTGTTCTATTACTTCAAAGCAAATAAGGCGGTCGAACTTTTCATTCAAATCTTTCTGCTCCATGTTTTTTAAAACTATTTCGCAGTTGGTTATGCCAAGTTCTTCGCGCTTCTTTTTAAACTCGGCAGTGTGGTCGAAAATATCAACGCCTAAGCAACGCTTCATTTCGCTGCTCATCAACAACAAGGTGGCTCCATTGCCGCAACCGATTTCCAGCAGTGATAAATTCTTATTACAGAAATTCGGAATCTCCTTAGTTAGTTCTACCCTTCGTGTAATAATTTTATCGGTGCTGTCGGCAGGGCGGCCTAAGTAGTGCGCTCCTTCAAAAAGTTTTTCATCTACCATTGTCATAAGCCGTGTCGTTTATTGCGTAGCACATTCTCCAGGTTCCATTCTATTCTGTTCTGAAATTTTTCTCTGCGCACTTCGCAGTTTTGCACCGCACATATTTTGCACGATTGCGGCAGGCAGGGGTCGGCATGTATAAAAAATTCCACCTGCGATGAATGTTTCTCGTTTATTAATACGCCCATTTCATCAATCTCTTTGTGGGCATCTTCCAACTTATAATACCAGGGCAAGGTGGCGTGGCAATCAATATGCAACTTATTACCGTATTGTATAATGCGTAAATTATGAAAATCAATCCACTGCGGTTTGCGGTTTTCGTTCAGCATTGCTATAACCGATTCCATCAGTTTTTCATCGGCCTCATCCATAATACCGGCTAAGGATTTGCGCACTAAACGAATGCCGGTAACCAATATTACTAAGCCTATAATAATAGCCACTATGTTGTCCAACACATTCCAGCCGGTAAGCATAATAAGCGCCACGCCAGTTAAAATACCCAGCGAGGAGTAAGCATCGCTTTTTAAATGCTGCCCATCGGCTTTTAAAATTAAAGAGCCGTGCTTCTCTCCTGCCTTCTCTAAGAAAAAGCCAATGAAATAATTGATGATGCCCGAACCAACCACTATGGCTAAACCTATATTTAAATTTTCTAACGGCACCGGGTGAAAGAATGCAAACACCGACTTACCGATAATGCCCGCACCGGCTACTATTATCAGTATACCTTCTAACCCGGCTGATATAAACTCTACCTTACCATGCCCGTACGGGTGGTCTTTATCTTTCGGTTTAGAGGAAAGATATAAGCTGTATAAAGCAAAGGCACCGGCCGTTACGTTTATGATAGATTCCAACGCATCGGTAAGTATGGTGTTGGAGTGGGTAAGAAAATACGCCAGAAATTTTGCCAGCAACAATATCACTCCCGCTATAACGGCAAACAGTTGTATTCGGTAAAGTTTCTGTTCGGATAGTTGCTTGTCCACGTTTATATTTTACTGCAAATGGGGCAGGTGCTTTGGTTGTGCCCGCGTGCGGGGCAATACTCGCGCCCAAAATAAATAATCTGTAAGTGTAGTTTGTTCCAAAGCACAACAGGAAACAAGCGTTTGGCATCGGACTCGGTTTGCTGCACACTTTTTCCGTTGCTTAATTTCCAGCGGTGCATTAAGCGGTGTATGTGTGTATCTACCGGAAAAGCCGGTTGTTCGAATACCTGGGACATAATAACCGAGGCGGTTTTGTGGCCCACACCCGGCAGGTGTTCCAACTCTTCAAAAGTAGAGGGCACTTCTCCGTTATGCTTTTCTAAAAGTATTTCCGATAAACGGTGAATGGCTTTTGACTTGGCGGGCGATAAACCGCAAGGGCGTATAATATCCTGTATTTCCTCTACCGAAAGTTTTACCATGCGCTTGGGCGTATCGGCTTTGGCAAACAATAGCGGTGTAATTTGATTGACGCGCTTATCGGTACACTGTGCCGAAAGCAACACGGCTATCAGCATAGTGTAAGCATCTTTATGATCTAAGGGAATTTCGGGGCGCGGATATAACTGCTCCAGTTTGGCTATAACAAAATCAACCCGCTCTTTTTTGGTCATTGGTGGCGAATATAAGGGGTTGCAGGAAGCTGTGTTTAATCTTGTTTTGTTACCCTGAACTTCGCGAAACAAGCTCCCGAAAAAAAACGGGCCAGCGAAATACTTTTTTGCGCTTTGTTCGGTTATGGTTTATACGATGGTTCGCGCAGGGTTAACCACCTGCTGTATGCAGGTATGTATTAGCGCAGTGTATGTGGGTAAATGGGCCTGTGAGTTCAATGGCAAAAAGGTGTATTGCCCCATATTTTAAGTGAAATTCTTTGTTTTTGCCGGTTCTTAGGCCCTTTTGAGGCATTTAAATGCCTCACTCAATCATTTTTCCGCCCGTAAAAATCATTTTATCGCCTGCCCCAATCATTTTTCCGCCCTCCCCAATCATTCTTCCGCCTGCAAAAATCATTTTACCGGCTGCTCCGGGCATTTTCCGCTCCTTCCTGCAAAGTTTTCCTGCTCCCCGTTGGCGTTAGAAATATACCTCTCCAAACTTCTTTTGGCCACCGGCAGCATGGTTTCGGGCAGCGGAAAGGAGTGCTTAAACTCGCAACTGGCCGAGCGTCCCGCTCGTGCCAATAACCAAAAAAGCGAGTGTAAAGAAAAGGTGGGTTAAATTGTAACCCCAAAAGTTAAACAGCCCTCTCGGTTTAACCGAGAGGGCTGTTTAACTTTTGTATGTAACTAAGCTGTTATCCTTTTCCCTTCATCAAATACTTCCTCTTTTCCCAAGGCTCGTATTCAAAGTGCTTGCGGCTTTTATTTACTCTTTAATCCAATTTTCAAACTCCTGCATTTCTATTTTCAAATCCTCACGCACAATTTTACGCAGCAGGCCTTTGGGTAAATCTTCGTTTTTGTGAACCGGCACGGTAGTTACTCTTCCATCTTTGTGTTTCATGCGGTGGTGAGAACCATTTATGTGAGTTACTTCAAAGCCATGTTTCTCCAATAACTTCAATAAATCTTTTCCCGAAATTACCGGCTGCTTATTGCTCATGCCACTTTTACTTCCAGTTCGCGGAAACCAATAAAGCGGTTAAGTTCTTTTGAAGGAGATTCTTCTATACACATTTCAATCACTTCACGAATGTTTGCCATAGCTTCATCTACCGTTTTACCGTAGCTGTGACAGCCCTGAAAAGACGGGCAGGAAACGATGTAAATGCCATCTTCATCTTGTTCAATGAGGATTGGCAGATGGAGCATTTTATCATTCAAATGAGCCATATTCAATTTTAAATGTAATCGTAAATGTAAATCAAATCTTTTACATGCTACCCCTTCTTCCTTCATCAAATACTTCACCTTTTCCCAAGGCTCGTATTCAAAGTGCTTGCGGTTATTGCGCTTTACTTGCGTGTAAAATTGTTACACCAATTATTCACTAATCCCCTGTTCGAGATGTTAAGGGCATGTCGAACAACAGATAAAAACAGGCTTTAGATCCTGTGCGCCCAACTGGCGCGAGCCTCTCGCTCTTGCCAATAACCAAGCCAACCGATGCCATCCCTTGAAGGGATGGCATCGGTGCATTTAGGCGGGAATAGCCACTGCGGTCGCCTGACCGCCAAACACAAAAAGCGCAAAGCGCGCACTCCTTCCTGCAAAGTTTTCCTGCTACCCGTTTGCCGTAGAAATATACCTTACCAAACTTCTTTTGGCCACGGGCAGCATGGTTTCGGGCAGCGGAAAGGAGTGCTTAAACTCCACCGCATAAGTAGCGGGGTTGGGCAGTTGGTTGTTTTGTGCTATCAGTTCATGCTTTACCCTTTCGTAGGTTTGCGTAAGGCTTATATCATAACTAAACAGGAAGCGCGTGTGCAGGCCCCTGAATTTCTCCTCCAGGCTTTCAAACACCGTAAGCACGTAGTAGTAAACATTTACTAAGCGTTTCGGAAAATCCGACAGAAAGAAATAGCCCTCCTCGTTTCTGAGCGGAATAATACCAACCGGAAACACCTCCAGTTTATCTTCCACCTCTTCAAACAACTCTTTGCCGCTGCCCAGTTGCTTTTTAATAGCCGGCAGGGCAAACTGCACTATGCTGTCAATTTCTTTCAGCAGTTCATCATCTTCAAAAAGCTGGTGGTATTCCACCCTAAATTTTTCAAAGTCCAGCTTCGAAATGGTTTTAGGAAAATCGTTCGCCACCGAAATTTTCCTCTCTGAAAACACTTTCAGGTTGCGGTAGTGTTCCACCAGTTCCGAAAGCTTGGGGTAAAGTTTTTTCTCATCAAATTGTGTTCCCGCCTCCCGTAAATAAGCCAGCAGCATATACTTTTTGTATTCAAAGTCAACTAAACCATCGGTTAACCAGTTATAATGCAGGGTGGCCATAAGCGTACCTTTTGTTTTTATTAAACGGAAAATAACAAGCCTTGTTTTTTCCGGCAAGCACATCTTAACATCCGTTGCAGTAATGTATACCCCGCTATTTATCACTTGCTTTCCTTCTATATTTACGGCATGAGTTATAAGCGAATTGAACCTGCCGATATAGCGTACTTTAAATCGGCAGTAGGTGCCGAATATGTGTTTACCGATGAAATTTCTATTGAAAAATACAGCCGCGATGAAACCGATGGCGTAAAGTTTCCGCCCGAAGTGGTGCTAAAACCACGCACGGTTCAGCAGGTTTCGGCCATTCTGAAATACTGCAACGAAAAACTTATTCCGGTTTCGCCACGTGCAGCCGGTACCGGCCTAAGCGCCAACAGCCTTTGTGTGCATGGCGGGGTAATGCTTACCGTAGAGCGGTTTAACGAAATACTGAAAATTGATGAGCGCAATTTGCAGGTAACTGTAGAGCCCGGTGTAATTACCGAAGCGCTGCAAAATACATTGCAGCAGAAAGGTTTATTCTACCCGGTGGACCCTTCTAGCCGCGGCACCAGTTTTATTGGAGGCAATGTGGCCTGCAACAGTGGCGGGCCGCGTGCTGTAAAGTATGGCGTGGTAAAAGATTTTGTATTGAATTTGGAAGTGGTACTGCCCAACGGAGAAATAATGTGGACGGGGGCCAATACCTTAAAGAACTCCACCGGCTACAACTTTACACAACTGATGGTGGGCAGCGAAGGAACCCTGGGCGTTGTTACTAAAATTGTTCTAAAACTGTTGCCTTATCCTAGGTTCAACAATGTTATGCTGGCGCCATTCAAAAGTATGGACGATGCCGGTGCCGCAGTAAGTGCGGTGTTCCGCGCGGGCATTATTCCTTCGTGTATCGAGTTTATGGAGCGCGAAGCCATAGTGTATGTTATGAATTTTTTAGGCGATGTAACCGTGCCTTTAGAAGACGATACACAAGCCACCCTTTTAATTGAGGTAGATGGAAACGACCCGGAAGTAATTCAGAAAGACTGTGAGAAAATTTACGAAGTGCTTTCGCAATTCGAAGTGGGCGAAATTTTATTTGCCGATAGCGATGCACAAAAAACCGACCTGTGGCGTATGCGCAGAAACATTGCTTATGCCGTTAAAAAAAACAACATGACGGTAGAAGAAGATACCGTGGTGCCGCGCGCTGATTTACCCGAACTGCTAAAGCACATTAAGGAAGTAGGAAAGAAATACAACTTCCGCAGCGTGTGCTACGGCCATGCAGGCGATGGCAATGTGCATGTGCGTATTCTTAAAGATGAACTGACGGAAGATTATTGGAAGAACGAAGTGCCTAAAGGCATTCGCGAGATATTTGAAAAGGTAGTACAGTTAGGAGGAACCATTTCGGGCGAGCACGGCATAGGCTGGATTCAGATTCCTTACATGGATATTAAATTCCGCGAAGCGCAACTGGAACTCATGCGGGGGGTAAAACGGGTGTTCGACCCCAACAACATTCTTAATCCAGGAAAAATAGTCTAAAAAAAATGCCGAGCATTTATGGAAAAACATTGCGCACCTCATCTGTTAATCAATTACATTAAGTATTGATTGTTTAGTCAAATAGCCACTACAGTAAGAAAATGTAAGTTGCAGGTTTGACTTTCTCTCTTTTCTTAAGATATTTGAACACTTATTTAGTTAACCAAAAACAATTCACTACCATGAAAAATTTAAGTTTACTTACCCTGTTAGCCGCTTTGTGCTTTTCTTTCAACTCTTGTAAAAAGTGTAACGACTGTGTAAAGCAGTGCGAAATATGCAGTGCCTCGGGGCTTGCACAGGTTACTCCTTGCCGTACCGACTACGCTTCAGATGCCGAATATATTGCGGCAATTCAAAATTATGAATCATCAGCCGGTGGTAACTACAACTGTGTTGCAGCCAATGAAGAGGATGAAGTATGCACCAGCGGTTTGTTCTACAAACTTCGCCATCAGTCAGCTATTGACGAGAAAGAGGCTGAAGGCTTCGATTGTAACTAAGAGTTAACAACTCATAACAGGTTTAAAGCCCCGGTAGTTTCTATCGGGGCTTTATCTTTTTACACCGCCAATAACTTTGTGCTATTTTCGCTTAGCCTAAAATTTAAGGTGTGAAAAAAAGCAGCATTCTACTTCTTGTTA
>CAZLXD010000160.1:1757-7583 GCA_964563185.1 uncultured Chitinophaga sp. | reverse complement strand
CACCTGTAGGAAACGATACCGGCTATGTTGAAATTATGATGAATAAACTGGGCGGAACTAACATTTTATATAGAAGATTCCCCCTAACAAATACAAACGGAACCTGGCAAAATAAAGTATTACCGCTTACAGCAGGCTATTCAGACCCTTCTTATCCTGATACCTTATGGCTAACCTTTTCTTCGAGCCAAGGTGGTTATATGGTTAATATAGGACAGGAAGGTTCTGCTATGTGGTTGGATAATGTAAGGTTCGATAATGTTGCTTTGGGCTGCGGGGGAGCACTCGTTAGCGGTAAGTTGTTTATGGACATTAACCAAAATCAGTTGCAGGATGGGAATGAGCAGCCGTTAGTTAATCAAATGGTAAATATTGGCAGTCAACAAGCAATTACCAATAGTGCCGGAAGTTATCTGACGTATATACCGGCTGGCAACCACAACATTACCCCTAACCTTTCAGGTAAATATGGCGGCCTAAGCTACCTTCCCGCAAGTATTACCATTAATATACAAGATGCCACCACAAACAGTACGGGCAATAACTTTGGCATTGTTCCCACCACTGGTTTTTGTGATGGAGCTTTAGCTGTAGTGCCGGTGCAGGTTATCCGTCCGGGGTTTACTAATGATGTGCTTGTAAAGTTTAGTAACTATTATGCCTCTAATGCGGTAAGCCCCACCATTAGTTTTCTGTATAACGATCAGCAAAAACCCGATGCGTATTCTGTCCCCCCTACAACTGTAGATACTATCAATAGAATCATTACTTGGGCTGTTTCAAATGTGGCGGTAGGTAATCAATGGCAGGTTACTGTTACCATGCGGACTTTGGTTAGCACACCTTTAGGCAGTGTTGTTAGTTACACTGCTAATGTAAGTTCTACCGGGTGTGCTAACATGGATTCATTGGTCTCTAATCCACAGGTAACAGTAATAGGTGCTTATGACCCTAACGATAAAGCCGCTTCGCCTGTAGGCGAAAGCCCCAATGGGGGGATTCCTCCCACCACTACACAGCTCAGCTACTTAATCCGCTTTCAAAACACAGGAACTTATTTAACTGAAAACATAAGCATAGCCGATACGTTTTCTAATAGTGTTGATGTAAATACTTTGGAAATTACAGCAGCCTCGCACAGTTACGAGGTGGTGATGAACGGCAGTGAAGTTAAATTCAACTTCCCCAACATTAACCTGCCCGATAGCAACACCAACGAGCCACTCAGCCACGGCTACGTGCAATACAAAGTAAAGTTAAAGCCTAACCTGCCCATTGGCACCGTCATCAATAACACGGCCTACATCTACTTCGATTTCAATGCGCCTGTTGTAACCAACACAACTACCAACACCATCTCGTTGCTTAGCTCCATTGGTCACTCGCCACTCACCATTACTCACTTCACCATCTTTCCCAACCCCAGCAGCAACAACGTAACCATTAGTGTAGATGAAAAGTTGGTGGGCAACACAGCAACCGTAAGCGATATAACGGGGCGTGTGGTAGCGGCTGTTCCACTTACCACTCAACACTCAACACTTAGCACTTTGCCTTTCGGCAGCGGAGTTTACTTTGTTACTTTAGGCAACCGAACTCAGAAGCTCATTATTCACCATTAAAACAAAAGCACCATGCGCAACACCACACGCTCCCTCGTTCTCTCTTGTCTCTTTGTTCTCGGCTCTTGTTTCTATAGCAAGGCGCAGTGGGTAAGCATACCCGATACTAATTTTGGAACTTGGCTCGATACCAGTGGCTACAGCCAGTGTATCCAAGGGAATAATACAGTGGGGTGGCAAATGGATACTACGTGCAATGCAGTTCTTAATGAAACAGTTTTGAATTGTAACGATGCAGAAATTTCAGACTTAACCGGCATACAGTACTTTGACAACTTATACACTCTAAGTTGCATGGGCAACTATTTGAGCAGTTTGCCTTCCTTACCTGATTCCCTTACTGCACTCAATTGTCACAGCAACAACCTTACAGCCTTGCCTGTCTTACCTACTTCACTTATCACACTGGATTGCTCCTATAATCAACTGACGGCTTTACCAACGTTACCCAATACACTTACTCAACTCTACTGTCTACATAATCAACTTAGTGTTTTACCAACGCTGCCCACTTCATTGAGTATACTTCATTGTTACGAGAACCAACTCGTTTCATTACCTGCTTTACCCAACTCTTTAACTTCTCTCAACTGCCCCTCGAATCAATTAAACTCATTGCCTCCTTTGCCAAGTTCATTGTATCTTCTGAATTGCTGGGGGAATCAGTTAATTACTTTGCCTGCGTTGCCCAGTTCTCTAACTTTTCTTTCATGTGCTGACAACCAGCTAACTAGTTTACCGGCCCTGCCCAATTCATTAACTACACTTATGTGCAACCATAATCAGTTGCACTCCTTACCCGAATTGCCTGATTCTCTTAATTATTTCGATTGTAATTACAACCTATTATTAAACTGTCTTCCTCAACTAAAAAAGATTAAGACTTTTAACTTCTCTAACACAGCCATAACCTGCCTACCTAATTATCCTCAAAAAAACACATCCTGCAATCCGCCTTTAGATTCCATTCCGCTTTGTAACGTGTTTAATAACTACGGCTGCCCTGTATTTTGGAACATAACAGGTACTGCTTACCGCGATGCAAGCAGCAATTGTGTATACAGTGCCAGCGATGATAAACTAAAGAATCTGAAGGTAAGTTTCTACCAAGGCGGGGTGCAGTTAGAACAGGTATATACCGTAGATGGTGGCACTTACAGTTTTAATACGGATACGTACGCCACCTACCATTATAGCCTAGATACTGCCAATATTCCGTTTGTCGTTACCTGTCCTGATATCGGATACTACACATCTAGTATTTCCGCCACTGATTCGATGGACTTTAGCCGAGACTTTGGGTTGGAATGCAAACCCGGATTTGATTTAGCTGCTTGGAGCATAAACGGAAGATTTGCACCCGCAAATCTTCGCCCTGTTTACATCTCAGTTGGTGATGCCGCCAACTTCTACAACGCCCACTGCGCAGCAGGCATTAGCGGTAGCGTAACCCTTACCTACAACGGCCCCGTGCAGTTTGTAAGCGCTGCACCAAATGCGCTTACACCAACGGTAACCGGCAACACCCTTACTTACACCATTGCCGACTTTGGCAACGTTAACTTCTTTACCGACTTCAACATTGTAATGCACACCGATACCAATGCACAAATTGGCCAACAGGTTTGCTTTACCCTTACCGTTAACCCTATTGCAGGCGATAATAACCCCGCTAACAATGTGCTTACCCATTGCTTTACCGTAGTTGCCAGCTACGACCCTAACGATAAAACCGCTTACCCTGCCGGCAATATTGATACGGCACAAAAAGAGCTGACTTACACCATCCGCTTTCAAAACACCGGCACTGCCGAGGCACAGCACATTTACATTACCGATACTTTAGATACGGATGTAGATGCAAGCACATTCCAACTACTGGCATACAGCCACCAACCTATGGTGCAGTTAAAGGAGAATGCCGTGCGCTTTAACTTCCCCAACATTAACCTGCCCGATAGCAACACCAACGAGCCGCTAAGCCACGGCTATGTGCAATACAAGGTAAAGCTAAAGCCCAACCTGCCCCTTGGCACCGTTATCAACAACACCGCTTACATCTACTTCGATTTCAACGCGCCTGTTGTAACCAATACTACCACCAACACCATCAGCCTAAGCACCGGCATTGCAAGCATCGGTCATCCGTCATCGGTCATCCGTCTGTTTCCCAACCCAAGCAACGGCAACGTTACGATTAGCGTAGATGAACGCCTCATCGGCAGCACGGCAATAGTGAGCGATATAACGGGAAGAGTGGTAAGCACTGTTTTACTGTCAACTGTCAACCGCCAACTGTCAACCAATGATTTTGGCAGCGGAGTTTACTTTGTAACGGTAGGCAACCGCACTCAAAAACTCATCATCACTCAATAAATGATACTGGTTACCCGCTTTGTTCCTTACTCGGCTATGGCCTTATATCCTTTCATTCTGGTAAAGCGGAAGGAAATGAAGGACGACACCGTGCTCATAAACCACGAGCGCATACACCACCGCCAGCAGTTAGAGTTGCTCCTACTGCCCTTTTATGTTTTATACGGCATCAACTACCTGTACAACCTTATTATTTACCGCCACCATTACAAAGCCTACCGCCATATTATTTTTGAGCGCGAGGCTTTTGCTATGGATAAGGACCCTGCCTACCTTACACACCGAAAGCCCTGGGCGTTTGTAAATTTCTGAGCCCCTGCGCACACACCTGTACCGCATAAATAACAGGGCATAAAAAACTACGGGCAAGCTATGTAGCTTGCCCGTAGTTTTTTATTGAAAAGATACCGCTTAGTTATCGGTTTTAGGTGCTTTGGTTTTGTTGCCGCCTCCAAATACATAGCTTAACTGTATCTGGTAATTGCGCGGGGCTTCCATGTAAGCAGGGCGCGGGGTGTATTCCCAGTTTAGCAGGTTCTTTACTAAAAACGCCACACGAACGCCTTCTTTAAAGTTATAAGCTAAGTGCATGTTCCAAACAATATCGCCACGGCCTTTGCCTATTGGGGTGGCTTCTTTTTGCTTGCGGTAGTAGTCAACCCCGCCAAAAGCCGACTTACCCAACAACTGGAACAAGCCGCTTACAAAAGCGTAGTCAATGTTTTCCATGTAGCTGGCGTATTGCAGGTTGGTGTTCCATTCCAGGCCTTTGTATTTCATGGTAAGGTCAAACTTAAAGGTATGGCGGTTGCGGTACTTCAACAGGTTCGATGCGGAAGTGGAGGTCATAGCGTAGGTAATATTTAAGGTTGAATCGCCATTAGGCTGGTTGTAAGCTGCCAGGGCACTTCCTTTGTTTTGCAGTTTTACGCCTTCGTAGTTGTAAAGGGTAAGCGTATCATTCCAGTTTAAAGCGCGGGGGTCAATAAAATTATAGCCGGTCATAATCTGCACATCCAGCGGGCCTAACTTACCTTGCCCGGCAAGTACAATCTCTGTTCCCAGTATTCTTGTTTTACCCACGTTCTGCGAAGCAAAGCCAAAACCAAAATTGGCATTCAGGTTATTCCAGGTACTTACCGCACCAAACTGCCCAAAGGTAAACTCCATCATGTTGTCGTACTGGTTCCAAAAGAAGGAAGCATCGGCAAATCCCATCCAGTTTTTACCCAGTTTAAATCCTTGTTTAATACCAAACTCAGCACTGTAACCTTTCTCGGGTTTCAGGTTCGGGTTCGAAGCAATTACCAGCGGGCCTACCACGGTGCTTATGTAGCGCTCGGCAATAGTGGGGTACCGGAAACCCTGCCCAAAAGAAGCGCGTATGTAAGTAGCTTCGGCAGCCTGGTAGTTAACCCCAATGCGGAACAAAGGGTAAGGAAGGTCTTTCAGGGAGTTTTGTTTGGTATCCAGCCGCTCTTTGTAGGTAGTTACCGAATCGGTTCCGTTCCAGGTTCTGGTGCTGTCCTTTACATAGTGCTCCATGTTAAAGTACTCCCAGCGGGCACCCAGCGATACGTTCAGCTTCTTAAAGAATTTAAAGTCGGTTTGGGCATAAGCCGAAAAGTTGAAGCTGGTATTTTTACCAAACAAACTGTTGGTAGCGCTCTTAGGGGCATTTACATCGCTGTAGTTCACCACAGCACCGCCCACCACGTTAAAGTCTAACTTCTTAAACTCTAACTTACGGTGGTATTGCATTTCGGCATAATAAAGGTTAGGCACCGAACCCTGGCCGGTATTGTTGGTATTGGTAGCATTAAAGAAA
>CAZLXD010000160.1:0-1747 GCA_964563185.1 uncultured Chitinophaga sp. | reverse complement strand
AACGGGTAAGCAGTTTAATGTGGTTGCCTTTCTTATCGTAATAATCAATAAAAGGGTCAACGGTAAAGCGGTACGATTTGTATTGGGTAATGGTTCCGCCAAATGGCTTATAAGCCAGCGAATCGTAGTTAACTATGTTCCCTCCGCCAATATCAATATTGCCGTACCCTTTCCAAAAAAAGAAGGTTTTGCCCCAGCTGGTATAAGCACTTACGTTTACGCCCAGGTTTAATCCGGGTATGTTCTTAAAGCGGTAACGGTATTTTACGGTTCCGCGTATGGAGTGAGCATCCGATGAATCAAGGTGTCCGTTGCTGCCATCATAGGCGCCACCCAGTACAAGGTCGTGCTGCCCGAATTTTTGGCGGTGTGCAAAGTTTACCCCTCCGCTTAAAGGTGTTTTGCTGCCCCAGTACTCCATTTTAGGGTGCTTGGAAGGCTTACCCATAATGCCCGTATAAACGGTAACTTTAGTAAAAGGCTCGTTAACCGGGTAAGCGGTGCGCACGTTTACAATACCATTTAAAGCACCGCTGCCATACAGGGCTGAAGCGGCTCCTTTAATAACTTCCAGCTGGTCCACGTTTTCCATAGGTATTATGCTCCACTTGGCATCAGCGGCATCAGCACTAAGAAGCGGAAGGTCATCAACAAGTACCTGCACCCGGCTACCGGCACCGTAGCTCCAGCCGGCACCACCGCGTATGTTTACCTGCCCATCGGCAATAGTTACACCGGGCACGCGGTTCATACCCTGGCTCATATCCGTAATGTTCTGGCTGGTTAGCGAAGAGCCTTTAATTACATCCATCGAAACGGTTTGTTCGCCCAGTTTCTGCTCGTATTTAGTACCGGTTACCACCACCACATCTATCAGCTGCTGCTTTTCTTTCAGCATAATGTTCAGGGTTTTGGTTTCGCCTGCGGCAACAGTTACTTTCAGTTTCTGTTCTTCTTTTCCCACATAGCGGAAAACAACTTCGTACGAGCCGCCCGGAAGTTTTATTTCGTAGTTACCGTCAAAATCAGTTACGGCAGCCCAGCCTTTGGTGGCGTCAATCACCACATTGGCCGAAATCAATCCGTCCCCGTTCTCTTCGGTTACCTTACCGGTTATTTTAGATTCCTGAGCTTGTGCCTGTGAAAAGAGCGCGGCAAGCACCACCGCAAGGAGTAAACGTAGCTTCATTCGAAGGTTTTTATGGTTTCGAACAAAAATAGATTTTTTTGGAAACCGCAAAATTTTGAATGCTTTTTTGAATTGTCACAGAATTGTCATTTTATTGCCAAAAGGTTGGCACTTGCAACGGCCGGCCTTAAATTCAACACTGAAAATAAACACAAGCAAAACTTAATCTCAATGAAAAAACGTTTACTTGCTATTCTGGCAATTATTATTTCCTGCCAAATGGCTAATGCCCAGTGCACTAATTGTACGCCAATTGATTGCTCGGCACAAAAGCCAACAGGCGGTTTGTGCAACAACCTTCCTGACGATACAGCCGGCCAGCCTTATGATGCGGTTATTTCATTTTACATGCCCAAAAAACTGACCGACCCTACTACTCTTTCGCAGTGTGGTGGTTGCTCTTCGGTTGACCTTCGCCAGATTGATATTGTGGGTATTCAGGGCCTGCCTCCGGGCTTAACCTACACCCCCAGCCAAAACGGAAGCTATAATGTGCAGGGAGGCGACTCCTTGGGCTGTGTTCATTTTTGCGGAACTCCGGTGGCTCCCGGTATTTAT
>CAZLXD010000159.1:0-7602 GCA_964563185.1 uncultured Chitinophaga sp. | reverse complement strand
TATGGGGATGTATGGTGCTTAGGGGAAGTGTAAAATCAAAAAACAAAGCTTTTGACCGACACAAGCAAGGCGCCCGCCTTCAGGCATTTACCTTTGCCCGTACCGTGAATCTTAATGTAAGCTTCAACCGGCTGATTAAACGCAGTCCCCATTTTAACGTCTATTTGCTAAACTCGCATGTATGAATAAGTTCTTCGCATTTCTGTTGCTGTTGCCGGTGGCGGCTCTTCGCGCACAAAACCCTGGTGATGCCCTGTTTAACACCAACCTGCTTATACACGAGGTGCGCATTACTTTTCCGGTAAATACCTGGTTTGATACCCTTACTAAAAATTATGTACTAAGCGAGCAGTTAGATTCTAACATTTACTGGCTGGCAAGCAGTGTGGAAGTGGATGGAGTAACTTACGACAGCGTGGGTTGTAAGTTCAAGGGCAATTCTTCCTACAATAATCCTTCGCAAAAGAAAAGCTGGAAACTGGACTTTGAGGAGTTTAAAGCCGACAACGAAATTGACGGCATGAAACAACTAAACCTGAACAACGGCTTTAAGGACCCCAGCATGTTGCGCGAAAAACTGTGCCTTGATTTTATGCAGCACTACAGTCTGCCTGCTCCGCGTTGCAACTACGCTAATGTGTATGTCAATAACCAGTTGTGGGGCTTTTATACCCTGGTAGAAGAAGTGGATAAAACTTTTCTGAAAACCCGCTTTGGCAACAAGGGCGGCAACCTTTATAAAGGAGACCCCGCAGGCAACCTTAACTGGAAAGGCGCGCAGCCCAATCAGTATTACAACAACTACGAGTTAAAAACCAACGAGGATATAAACGACTGGAGCGATTTGGTATGGCTTATTGATAACATCAACAACACGCCATCTGCGCAGTTGCATGATTCGCTCGATGCTTCGTTCAACACAGCCGCGTATGTAAAGCAGTGGGCTACTACCATTCTGTTTTCGAACTTAGACAGCTACACCGGCAGCGGCCACAATTACTATCTGTATCATAACACCGATTCCGACCGCTTTGAATGGATTGCCTGGGATGTCAACGAAGCCTTCGGGGTTTTTCTGAACGGCAACCAAACCTCGCAAATGACCAGCCTGCCTATGAACTATAATGTAACTGCTGCCAACCGTCCTTTACACGGTAAAATGTTTGCTGTAGCTGATTATTGGAGCAACTACCAAAACTTTTTGTGCAATGCCCTGAACGAATACTTTAACCCCACGCACATGAACCCCATAGCCGATTCGCTTTACAACCGCATAAAGAGTTACTATTATGCCGACCCGCACAAACTGTTCCCATCCAATCAATTTGATGGCAATCTTACTTCTACTCAGGCCAACATACTGGGCATAAAACCGTTTATACAGGAGCGGTACAATTACCTTACACAGCAACTCAGCAGTTTTAACTGCACCCCCTTAGTATCAAATGTGGCGGAACCCGAAACCGATGCTGTTAGCCTTTACCCCAACCCGGCAGGTGATATTTTAAACATTGGCAATTACATTTTAAAGCCGGGGGAAGAGATTCGCCTTTACAACGCAGCCGGCTGTTTACTGCTTACCGGTAACACCCCTGCCATTAATGTTTCTTCCCTTGCACAGGGTGTTTACACCGTGGTGGTGAATGGTAAGGCTAGGAAGGTGGTGAAGATGTAGGAAGGGCAAAAACTACGGTGGCCCCTTTTTGATACGCTCTTTAAAATTTACTTGCATGAAAAAACCGGCAGCCGTGAAGCCACAGATTTTACAATAGTGGTGCATAGCAGAACCTCGCAGGTGGCTGGCAATATTATCGGCTTCCTCTGTGGTTGGTGTTGTGAGTTCCCGATAGTACTAAAGTTGTTTCCCCGTAGTTCTCCTGTAAGGTAACCTGCGCTAATTACTGACAGGTTCTTTTGCGAGTGAACCTGTCGGGACGAAGGGATGCCAACCAAGGGAAAATGAGTTTTTGATTCATTTTTGCTTAAAAACAAGCGTTTTGTGCCATTTATGGCATTTCCTACGGGGCGTGGGAGGTTTACTATATGGTGTAGGAAGCTTACTATATAATGCAGGAAAGTAATGTTTCGGCCTAAGCCTTACACCAACCGGCTTTTCTTTCCGTTCAGGTATTCTTTGTAAACCTCGCGCACTATGCCATCGCCAAGGCCTATTTTGGGAACGTAAATTTTATCGGAGCTCATCAGTTTCATAATGGTAATGAAAATTTCACCGGCCGGCACAATCACATCGGCACGGTCGGGGTTCAGGTCAAACAGCATCATGCGGTCATCGTAGCTGTAGCGCTTTAGTTCGGTTAATATATCATCGAGCGTTTCAAACGGCATGGGTTTGCCCGGTTTTAGGTTTACCAGTTTGGCAATGCGGTTAATATTTCCGCCCGAGCCTATCAGGGTAAAGTTTTTCAGTTTACCGGCTTTTAGTTTTACCCAGTCGCGCAGCTGGGTCCACTCCTTTTTGCCTACCTGGTTTTGCAAAATACGGATAGTGCCAATGTTAAACGACTTGGCGGCTATGGGTTTGCCTTTAGAGAAGATGGTAATTTCGGTACTGCCACCGCCTACATCAATATACAAACTGTTGGTAAGCAGTTTGCCCAGCGAGGCATTCTGGCTGTTAAAAATAAGTTCGGCCTCGTTGTTGCCGGTAATAATTTCAATGTTTATGTCGGCTTTTGCTTTAATGCGCTTTACAATGGCGGGGCCGTTAGTAGCCTCGCGCATGGCCGATGTGGCACAACCTTTATAGTGCAGCACATCGTTGGCTTTCATCAGGTATTTAAAAGCCAGCATGGTTTCAACCAAATGATTAATGGCTACTTCCGGAATTTTATGGTCGGTAAAAGCATTGGCCCCTAACCTTACGGGCACCCGAATAAGGGCACTCTTTTTAAACAGCGGGCCATCGGGCGTTTGCAATACGTTTTCAATAAGTAGGCGTACTGAGTTGGACCCTATATCAATGGCTGCAAATCGTTTAATTTCCACCGGCTGTTATTTGCAGCGAAAAATAGGAGAGATACAGGGGTTACTGTTTCTAAGTTTTCAACGCTGTTGGTACGGGGTTGCTTTTGTTTTTAAGATAGGTATAAACGGCATCCTGCGAGCGCACTTTACTGCGCGAACCGATGGTGCGGTGCTCGTTGTTTTGCAGCTCGTTCACTGTGCGGGCTTTTACATTATCGCTCCATTGTATTTCCATAATGTCGCGCAGTTCCTGTTGTATCTTTTTGTCGTATATCGGCACACCGGTTTCTACCCGGTAGTCGAGGTTGCGGGTCATCCAGTCAGCCGAGGAGATAAAATACAACGGCTCTCCGTGGTTATGGAAAATAAACACCCGCGAGTGTTCTAAGTATCGGTCCACAATACTTATTACCTCAATATTTTCGCTCATACCCGGCACACCGGGAACAAGGGCGCAAACCCCGCGAATAACAGCACGTACTTTAACTCCGGCATTGCCTGCTTTGTAAAGCAGGGCAATCATTCCTTCATCCACCAGGCTGTTCATTTTAATAAATATCTCGGCCTTTTGCTTTTTGCGGGCGGCTTCCATTTCATTTTCAATAAAGCGGGTAAATTTTTTGCGGGTGGAATGTGGCGATAGGATAAGGTGTTTGTATTGATGCACGCGGTAGTTCTTTTCAAAAAAGTCGAAAATGTGCTCCACTTCTTTAGTCAACTTAGGGTTAGAGGTAAACAGAGAATCATCGCTGTACACCCTGGAGGTGTTTTCGTTGTAGTTTCCGGTGGTAAGGTTGGCATAGTGCTTTGTTTTGCCACCTTCGTTGCGGCTTATAAGGCACAGTTTGGAATGAACTTTTAATCCGGGCACCCCGTAAATTACCTGTATGCCTTCGTCCTGCAGGTGTTGCGCCCATTTAATGTTGGCTTCTTCGTCAAACCTTGCCTGCAATTCTACCACAGCTACCACATGCTTACCGTTTTTGGCAGCGTTGATAAGCGCATTTATTACCATACTTTTACTGGCAACCCGGTAAAGGGTAATTTTTATGCTCTTCACTCCCGGGTCAATAGCGGCTTCGCGCAGCAAATCAATAAAGTGCGAAAAATTCTGGTAAGGGTAATGAAGCATAAAATCCTGCTTCTTCATTACCTCAAAGTAACTTTCGTTGGCTGAAAGAAGCGGATGCGCAAGCGACTGCAGTTTAGGGTAAGTGAGGTTTTTCCCCACAGCTACATTGGGGAATTTCATAAAATCTTTAAAGTTGTGGTAACGGCCACCGGGTTGCAAATGGTCAAATTCCTTCAACTTCATTTTGGCTTTAAAAAACTCCAACAGGTCTTTGGGTATTTTACCATCGTACACAAAGCGCACAGGGTCGCCCTTCTGCCGGGCCTTTACGCTCTTCGATATTTTTTCCAGAAAACTGTGCGAAATATCGTTGTCAATATCCAACTCGGCATCGCGGGTTACTTTAATAGTATAAGCCTCGAAACCAGTAAACGGAAAGGCCATAAATACCTCGGGAAGATTGTAGCGGATAATGTCATCGAGCAGAATAATGTATTGCTTTTTATTTACCGATGGGAGAACAATAAAACGCTCTACCACATCGGTAGGTATTTCGGCCAGTGCATATTGTTTCGACTGTGGTTTGCCTTTTACCGAAAGTTTAATGGCTAGGTAAATGGCTTTGTCCTTAAGTGCCGGAAAGTTTTTTACCTGGTTAAGCATAATGGGAACCAGGGCAGGGCGCACATGCTCGTTAAAATAATTCTTAACAAAGTCTTTTTGCTCGGGCGAAAGCTGAGTTTCGTTAATAATAAAAATGTTGTTGCGCTCCAGTTCCTGCTTTACATCCTGGTAAATTTCATCGAACCACCTGCCCTGTTGTATTACAATGCGCGATACCTCTTCCAGTATTTTTTTGGGTTTAAAGTAAATGGAGGCTTTTGCTTTTTTACCTAATGCCAGCAACCTTTTAAGGGTAGCAATACGCACGCGGAAAAACTCATCCTGATTGTTGCTGAAAATTCCCAAAAAGCGCAGGCGCTCCAGCACCGGCACCGAACTGTCCGATGCTTCCTGCAGTACCCGTTCGTTAAATGAAAGCCAACTTATTTCGCGGTTAACAAACCTGTTTAATTTACTCATAAAGGATTTAAAAGCCTGTAGATAGCACAAGCCGGTGGAACTAAAATAGAATAAAGGCGCTTAGATGGAATTGGACAATGTAGATTTAACGATAAATTAAATCCAAATACCATTTGATAAACGGTGCTTTACCTTACCGCGGCAGTCGCGCTTAACCGCACACGACTGACAAAATAGTATAAGCGCAAGGCACACGGTTATTAATATGTGAAACAGCTTTCTCACAACTACTTAACGTAGGCTATAATTTCAAATTGTTTTAGGAGTAAGGAAGTGAAGCATACGGCAGGGAGTGGTTTTGTAAATTTCCCAGTCGTTGTTTTCAAATTCAAGCCAAACTACACCGGTGGTAGGCACATCGGGCACAGGTACTTTGTTGAAAGAGCAGGCAAAGTCGGAAATAGAGGGGTTGTGGCCTATAACAATCAGCGTTTTTACCCTGGCCTCCGTTTCGCGTATAACTTCCAATAAATCTCTTTCGGTAGTTTCATAAATCCGCTTATCGAAGACTACTTTTTTGTAAGGATAATCCAGCTTTTTGCAGAAGAACTCGGCAGTTTTCTTAGTGCGCATAGCCGGGCTGCATAAAAAAAGGTCGGGTTGTAGTTTTAACTCCTTCAGTTTAGCTGCCATGCGCTTGGCATCATCTGTCCGGTCTTTTTTCAATGGCCGGTCAAAGTCTGAAAGCGATAAATTGCCCCAACTTGATTTGGTGTGGCGGATAAGGATAAGTTCACGTTTCATAACATTGCCGTTATGTAAAATAAGTAATTTAGTGCCGCTGTGCGAAAAGCAAACGTAGTTACCCTTTTACTGTGCCCTCTGTTTACGCTCGCTGTACTTTTTACAGTAAGCTTTCACGAAGTGCATTTTTTGTTTGTTGACCACCACGAGCACGAGCATTGTGATAATCACCTCCACTCAGGCCCAGAACACAGCCATTGCAGCGTTTGTAAGTTTGATGTAACCCTGTTTACCGATGAACTTACCCATCCTGAGTTTACCCATCCTGAGTTTAACGCCATTCCTTTTGCGCTAAACACAAAGAGTGTTTTATCTGTAGAGAAGCAGTTAAGCACTTTACTTCGCGGCCCGCCTGCAAATCTGTAATCTGTTTCTTCCGCCCTGAGCGGGCTTTTTGTTCTCTTAATCTTTAGGTGAAGTGAGGCGTTTATTCCTTTTGCTATTGCTATGTGGTATAGCAGTAGCCCGTATTTCAGCACAGTCATGTAACTATTCTTTGAAAGGAAGGGTGGCTGATGAAAATTCTGTGGATGCACTGGATGGTGCAGTAGTAACCCTATTGCCATCGCAGCAGGTAGTTGTTACTGACCCGAAAGGGCGTTTTGTTTTTTCGGAATTGTGTGGCGGCAACTATTCGCTGGTTGTTTCGCACATAGGCTGCGAAACCCAACAGATTGAAATTTTGCTGCGCTCCGATACCACTTTAAAAATTCAGATGAACCATAAAAGCCACGATTTGGAGAATGTGGAGATTGTGCAGCATAAGAAAGAAAGCCACGTAACACAGGCAACAGAAGAAATACAGGGCACTGCCTTACAGAAAATACAAGGAGTAACATTAGGCGAAGCAGTAAGCAAACTACCAGGGGTTACAACCGTAAATACCGGTTCTACTATTGCCAAGCCGGTTATACACGGCCTGCACAGCAACCGCGTACTTATACTCAACAATGGCGTGCGGCTTGAAAGCCAGCAGTGGGGTAGTGAACACGCTCCTGAAATAGACCCTTACGTTGCTAAAAAGATTACACTGGTAAAGGGAGCGGCTTCGCTTCGTTATGGCAGCGATGCCATAGGGGGAGTTATACTGGTGGACCCGGCCCCTCTGCCTTCGGTGCAGGGAGTGGATGGCGAGGTAAATGTGGCGGCTTTCAGCAACAATGCCGAAGTAAACATATCGGCAACCGTGCAAGGAAACCATGCAAAGGCCTCTGCGCTTGGTTGGCGGGTGCAGGGTACTTTCCGGAAGGGGGCTAATGTTCGCGCACCGGCATACTGGCTGAAAAATACCGGGGTGGAAGAGGGGAACTTCTCCCTTGCCCTAGGTTGGAAGAAAGAAAGGTATTGTGTAGAGATGTTCTATAGTTTCTTTAAAACCAAAATAGGAATACTGAGTGCGGCACACATTCATAACCTTACCGATTTACAAAAGGCCATTGAATCGCCTGTTCCTTTGGAGTTGGGAAGCTTTAGTTACAACATAGGCCGCCCTTACCAGGATATTCTGCACCAGTTGGCTAAAGTGCGGGGCTACCTGCAAACCGGTAAAGCCGGAATGTTCAGCGCTACGTTTGCCTTTCAACATAATCAGCGTACCGAGTTTGATAAGCACAAACCACTTGGCGATAACGACAACCGTCCGGCATTTCAGTTTGCCATACAGACCATGAACTTAGACCTTACTTGGGAACACAGTCCTAAGCGGGGATTTTCGGGCA
>CAZLXD010000158.1:6605-7637 GCA_964563185.1 uncultured Chitinophaga sp. | reverse complement strand
GATTTTGGAAATCTGCTGCAACAACAGGAAGCTACCCCCAACCCGTTTAAATATGTAGGCAAATACGGAGTAATGTACGAAGACAGTATGCTTTATTACATGCGTGCCCGTTACTACGACCCTACCATTGGGCGTTTCCTAAGCGAAGACCCTATTTGGAGTGTGAATTTGTATCCGTATGCGGATAATAATTCTGTTAATGGGATTGATCCCTTGGGTAAAAAATTTAACCCTATAAGATCACTTTACAATGGTTTTAATAAGCTTAATCAGGTAGTTGATTTGTTTAAGTCCGCATACCATATAATAACAGGAGATGAATGCGCAATGACAAAAGACCTTGCTACAATAACTGGTGTTCAAAGTTTAATTGGTAAGTTAGATGATTGGGGAGTGCTCAAATTTGTTTTATCTAAAGATTACGATAAAGGGAAGCGTGACTTTACCATGTATGCTTGCAATAAAGTAAAAGAAAAAGGACCTGATTGGTGGGCAACTTTTGTTAAGTCATTTGGTGTAGATTTTAAATATGATTCGAAGTGGTACAAAGATCATCCCGAAATGTCAATAGATGAATTTTTAAACGTAATTAATAAATCGTTTAAAGACGGGTTGAGTGCGGCTAAAAGACAAAGTGTAATTTTTAAATAATAGACATGTGTAACCCCAAATTTTAAGTATGAAAACAATCTATTTTCTACTACTAACTTGTTTGCTTGGATTTACTATCCAAGCACAAACATCTATAGAAAGCCAACTTGACGCTCTCAACCGTCAAACCCAAACTTCATACAGCAACGGCACAATCGTGCAATACTGCTACGATGAACTCGGCAACCGCACTTGTAAAACTATTCAGGTAACCATCCCGCCTACTGTAGATTTAACTTTTAATAATACACCCACTGTTGCGCCAACTACAATAGGCGCGGGTAGCAATACTACACTTAATGGCACACTTAACAATACCGGCACCGGTGCAGCAGGCGCAAGCGTGGTTAAATACTATTTAAGCAATAACAATACTTTGGG
>CAZLXD010000158.1:0-6595 GCA_964563185.1 uncultured Chitinophaga sp. | reverse complement strand
GGCGGAGGCGATACCCTCCTTAACAGTACTTATATCAGTTCAGTTACAGGCGGGGGCAGTTTTAGTTTAAGCAATATTGCTTTGCTTATTCCGGCTAATACCACATCTGGCACCTATTACATTATTGTGGTGGCAGATGCCGATGCCACTGTAGTAGAAAGCAACGAGAACAATAACATTGTAGTTATTCAAATCACCGTGGTTAATTGCACGGGCTTGTCCGTTTCGTTTAATGTAACCAACACCACTTGTGGCAACAACAATGGTGCAGTTACTGCAACAGCCACAGGCGGTCAACAACCATATACCTATTTATGGGGCAATGGCAGTAATTCGGCATCGCTTAGTGCTTTAACAGCCGGCTCCTATCCGCTTACAGTTACAGCCGCCAACGGTTGCACTGTTTCAAATACGGCAACAGTCAATCCATCGCAAGGCATCACAGCATCAGTTACTACAACAACCACCTCTTGCCTTTCCAATACAGGCACTGCATCGGTTACAGCATCCGGTGCATCTACCTACACCTACCACTGGAACAATAATGCTTCTACTTCTTCCATCAGTAATCTCGGTATCGGAACATACACGATAACAGTTACCGGTAATACCAGTTGCACAACAACGGCAAGCGGTACAGTTACTTATACCAATTCTGGAGGCAATTCAATACCACTCTCTATCGGTAACGATACTTCAATATGTATAGGGGCATCGGTTACGCGCACTGCTTCAAATGGCTTTGCATCCTATTTATGGAGCAATGGTCTAACCACACAAACCGTTACCTTATCCAATCTTCCGGCAGGGCAAAACATCATTACCATTATTGCCGATGCCTGCGGCACAGTTTCAAAAGACACAGCTATTATTACCGTTGTGGCTCTACCAACGGTTACACTTTCCGCAGTAAGTTCCATTTGTAAAAATGCCTCACCAATTACTTTAACCGGTTCGCCTTCGGGTGGTATTTACACCGGCACAGGTGTTACAGCAAATCAGTTTAATCCCGCCAATGCACCTACCGGCAGCAATACCGTTACTTATACTTACACCAATAGTACCGGTTGTAGCAATGCGGCAACAGCAACTATAAATGTATTACCAACCGTAACACCCGATATTACCATTCAGCCAAACAAAACAACTGCCTGTGCAGTAGATACAATAATACTTACTGCCAATGTTGTGAATGGTGGCACCGTACCTATTTACCAATGGCAAAAAAACGGAGTTAACGTGGGTACAAACTCCATCAGTTATACGGCTATAAGCCCAATAGCCACAGATGTTTTCCGTTGTATACTTACTTCAAACGCAACTTGTGCTTCACCTGTAAAAGACACATCAAACAATATTTCAATTACGGTTGTTCCTTCAGTTACGCCTACTATTACCATTGCCGCTACCAACGTAAACTACTGTACCAATCTGCTTTTCAGTTGGGCTGCCACTGTTACTAACGCTGGTACAAACCCAACATATCAATGGTACGTTGATGGCAACCCGGTTGGAAATAATAGTTCATCTTACAGCACCCCTAATTTGCCCCTCTTTGGTGGTTCGGTTGTAAGTTGTACGCTTACTTCATCTGCTTCATGCGCATCGCCATTGTCGGTTACATCCAACACAATTACGACCCCGGCAGTTGTATTTCAAGCGGCCATTGGCCAGCCGCAAGGTTCTGCCATAGCTTGCGTTGGCGATACAGTAACTTATACGGTAACAGCAGGTGGTAGCACATCTATTACCTGGTCGGCTAATAACGGTTTAATTATTGCCGGGCAAGGCACCACTTCTGCAACAATAGTTTGGCAACAGGCGGGAAATAATGATATAACCGTAATTGGTACTAATATTTGTGGTAGTGCTATAGTAAATCAGGTAAAAACAGTTAGTGTAGGTGCACCGTCAGATATTACAATTGCAACGAACAATACAACGGTTTGCGATAATACTTCGCCAACATTTACTGCAACGGTTGCCAATGCCGGAACTAACCCAATTTACCAATGGAAATTAAATGGGGTAAATGTTGGTTCTAACTCAAATACTTACACCTTACTAAATCCTGCAACAGGCAACTCTATTTCTTGCGTTTTTATTTCCTCTAATTCTTGCTCTGTCACGCCTAACGATACTTCAAATACTATTTCAATTACCGTGTTACCTTCACCGCTAACACCTGTAATAGCGATGAACCCATCAGTTTGGTGCGGAAGCAATCCTACTTATATAGAAGTACCTGCTTGCAGTGGATGCAGTTACAGTTGGAGTCAAACCGTTTTCATACCAGTTATTGGTACCATTACCGTTCCTATTACCGGCAATGGAAATAGCATTCCTGTGAGCAGTCTTAACCAGGCTCAAGGTGTTACCGTTACCATAAATGTTACAGTTGCTAATTCAAATAATTGTTCCGCTTCAAGCTCAACCATTTTCAGCGAAACACATCTTTCTAATTCATTCAATACCATTTCTGCTTCTATTTGTCAAAACACATCATACAATTTCAATGGTGTTTCTCTTTTTTCTGCAGGCGTTTATACCGATACCCTTACATCTGCTGTTGGCTGCGACAGTATAGTTACCTTAACACTTACAACCATTCCATCTTCTTTCACTAATTTGTTTGCTGCCATATGCCAAGGCGAGGTTTATTTGTTCAAAGGACAAAATCTTTCAGCCGGTGGAATTTATAGAGATACACTTACATCTTCCACCGGTTGTGATAGTGTAATAGAATTATCCTTGAATGTAAATAGTCCGTCATCTTCTTCTTTCAGCCAACACATTTGCCAAGGCGGCTCTTATGCTTTCAATGGGCAGAATTTAACGGCAGCAGATGTTTATACCGATACATTAAGCAATAGTTCCGGTTGCGACAGCATTGTTACATTAAATCTTCTGGTGGATATTGCTCCGGCACTTCCGCTGGTAACAGCACTTGGCGATACTATGTTTTGTATGGGTGATTCTGTTATCCTTCAAACACCTGACCTTGGTCATTCCTATATTTGGAATAACACCGCTACAACCACCGCCATTACTGTAACTTCTTCGGGAGCATATCATGTTATGGCTATAAACCAGTGCGGAAACGCCACTTCCAATGATATAAACGTTACTGTTTACAATCTTCCTGCTCAACCGGTTATTCTTCAAAGTAACGATACGCTGGTAAGCAGTATTTCGGCTTCGTCCTACCAATGGTATTATAACCAGTCAATACTAAGCGGGGCAATAACTCAACGCATAACTGCTTCCCAAAACGGAAATTATTCGGTGGAGATTACTGATATCAACGGCTGCAAAAACATCTCATCAAACTACAACTATACAAGTGTTGGAATAAGCGAACCTTTAACTTCATTTACCACGCAAATAATTCCTAATCCTAACAATGGACAATTCACTATTCGGTTTAGTGACAATTCGCCACACCTTATTTCAATCACCGATTTAGTTGGTCAAGTTCTGCTAAAAGAAACCATCATCAGTCACAGACAAATCCAAAACAAAAGTTGGGCAAGCGGGGTTTATTTTCTGAATGTAGATTCACCATTCAAAACCTCCCCAATCAAATTTGTTATAGCCCAATAGGAGTTTAAACTATACAAAATAACAAGTACCGCTCTCGCGGTTATTGTTATTTTGTATTCCTCATCAAAGTTAATTTAGCTGGATTACTTTATTTTTTCTGCTTGTTCCCTTTCAGCAACTCATTTATCTCTTTCAAATAACCGTTCTCCTGTTTCATCATTGTAAATTCACGCTCTAAATTTTGAAACAGTTTCTCCTTTTCAGATAGTTGGTTTTTCAGTGCCTCAATTTCTTGTTGCTTCTCCTCAATTACTTTCGTGCTCTGTATTGAAACAGCATCCGACTTTGGTTTGCCATCATCAATCACAAAATGCTTAAAGAAATCATACTTCAAGGCATTGCCAATCTTATGCAATGTTTGAACGTCCATGCTCTCCTTTCCCGTCAGGTAAACAACATTACTGGGAGACATACCAATATCATCTGCCAGTTCCCGCTTAGTCTTATGTTGCTCCTCTAACAAATCTTCAATCTTACCGCCTATATGAATGTAATTGCTCATAACTCTTATGTTTTGGTGAAAAAATCTTGCTTTCTCCTATAAAAGAACGTAGCCGCTTTAAAATTATTCTATAGTCCGTTCAATAAATCAACACTCGCGACTAAAAATTAGATGCTCACCGCAAAACATTCCACACAACCGACAAATAAATTAACGCTCATTGTGAAATAATAAATGGTCGTAACGAATCATTAAACAGTATTTGCGAAAAAATCAACTAATCGTTTCAAACAATCAACTGGAGCGTTAAAACATACGAGAAGCGTTGCGAAACAATCAACACACCCGTTAAATAAAACGAGCGTGGCGGTCAAACAAATCGTTGAGTTGGAAGCGCAAACGACAGAGCGCGGCAATGAAACAGGTCAGTTTGGAAATCAGAAAGGTCGGACAGTCCCTCAAAGCAGACAACTTCTCTCTAAATTTCATCGTTCGGTAAATCAAAGAAACTGACTACTGAAAAAGTTCGGTGCGCGACTAAATCATAAATCCCGACTGGTAGCTCAAACTCTTACGACAGCGACACAATTCATTGCATCGGTAAATAAATTCCCTGACTTGGACAACAAACTCGTTCGCATGACGACACACTCTCCATCGCGGGACAGACAAACGAGGGTGTATAACAAACTGTGTCAAAGTCAAAAAGACTAAAATTGACACAGGATATGGAAGAAGAAAAATTCGATTTTGAAGCCTACAAAAAAGAGGCAGTCCGGAAATTACTAAGTAAGGAGCCGGGCATGAGCATAGATAAGCTGACCAAGCCCTTGCTCAAACAAATTTTAGAAGCAGCATTAGAAGGCGAGATGGAGGCGCACATGGAGAGCGAGCGCGACATCGGCAACCGCAAGAATGGGAAGCTGCGCAAAACAGTCAAAAGCCGCGATGGTGCGTTCGAGTTAGAAACGCCCCGCGACCGGCACGGCACGTTTGACCCAAAGATTGTCGAGAAGCGCCAAACGCTCATCAGCGAAGAGATAGAAGAGAAAGTCATTCGTCTTTACGCCAAAGGCATGAGCGTGCGCGACATCTGCGACCACATTGAAGAGAGGTATGGCTTTGCGCTTTCGCCCAACACCTTAAGCACCATCACCGACCGCGTCATACCCTTGGTAAAAGAGTGGCAGCAACGCGCTTTAGAAAGTCATTACTGCTTTGTGTGGCTCGATGCCATGTTTTACAAAGTGCGTGAAGATGGCCGGGTAGTTACCCGTGCGCTCTACAACATCATTGGTGTAAACAACGAAGGCAAGAAAGAGTTGCTCGGCATTTACATAGCAGAAGCCGAGAGTGCTACCTTTTGGATGCAGGTGTTGGATGATTTAAAACGCAGAGGTGTTCAAAGCATGCTCATTGTTTGCACCGATAATTTAAAAGGGCTAAAAGATGCTGTTGCAGAGATGTTTCCTGAAAGCGAAGTGCAACTCTGCATCATTCATCAAATCCGCAACTCCTTCAAGTTTGTTTCCTCTAAAGACAGCCGGCCGTTTATGCTCGACCTGCGCACCGTTTATCAGGCAGCCGATAAACAAACAGCCGAAGAAAACCTCCATGCCATGGAAGAAAAATGGGGAAAGAAATATCCGGCAGTATTCCGAAGTTGGCGCGACAACTGGGAGAACCTCACCACCTTTTTTAAATATCCTGAGGAAATACGGAAAGTGATTTACACCACCAACATGATTGAAGCGTTCCATCGCCAAGTGCGTAAAGTCACCAAAACAAAAGGCGCTTTTACCAGCGATACAGCACTGCTCAAACTCATTTACCTGGCAACCATGAACTTGGTTGAAAAATGGAATCAGCCAATTAAAAACTGGGCCATCATTGCTTCACAACTGCAAATTTACTTCGGAGACAAAGCACAAATAGGTATTAGTAGAAAAGAACTTAGACAATGAAAAATACAATAGGTTTTAAAAGGCATTTACGACCGGAAAGACTAAATAAAAAACGTGCTACTTTTGGCAGCACGTTCAGACCTTTCCAGTCGGTTGAGTTATCCCTTCTCCGGTTGCTCCTCAGCAGAGCCGCGGTCCGTTTCACTCAACTGAACAAAAATAAATTAACGACTGACACAGTTCGTTATACACTCCCAGACAAACAGCCAGCCGAATACATCCATGCAATCCGCTCCCATTCCAAAGCCACGCTCGTCTATATTTAATCGTTTGCAGCTTTGTAAAGAGAGCGGAAGCCGCGCAGGGGTTCAGTCGTTCTGCGGTAAAGTTCCCTTTCACCGACAGGCAAAGAAAGGGACGACATAATTTATTTAGTGAAGTCCTAACGTGGAAACCAGCGGCACATGCTGCTAACAACGGGTTGGCGAAAGCGCGGGTAATGTCTTTAATTTTTCGTTTTGCCTTTCTTATTTAGTTTAGTGTTGGCGGACAGTTGAGCGTTTTTTAAACCGCGCCTTCAGCCAACCCGCCAAACGTCAGGTTGTGAAATAACAGCGATATCCTTTTAAAATTTCCTATAAATACT